>JAFGYD010000232.1 GCA_016936295.1 Spirochaetales bacterium
GAAGAGTGTTTAAATAAACTAACAAATAGTAGTTTTAGCGGGGATATACCAATTTACGAAATTAGCTTACTGGGAGTAATATTACAAACTCTGGAGGTTGGAGACTCTAATATAGAAAATATTAAAGGTATATCATCCTTAATAACAGTTAAAATAAAAAATTTAACAAATAAAATGATAACAGAGTTTAGTAAATCAGACAAAAAGCTATATTATTTAAATGATAATATTGAAGCGGTGTTAAGTCTCTCTTTAGCTGTTCTTATACTTAGATTAAATTATAAAATACCATTCTGGCACGGTAATTGGGGTGATACATCACAGGAAGATTGGGGAAAGGACGAGAAAGTAAAAATCCTCTCCTCCTTAATAAAAAAATCCTTTGGTATTGAAACAACACTATTCGATCTTGACAATATATTATTACAGTTTCACTCACTAGTTCTACTAAATAATCAAAGAATAAAACAGAGATTAAGAACAGTAATATGTTGCTTTGAAGGAGTTGGAATTGCAGCATATTTACAAACAATACTACAACAAGAGATTGAAGATATAGAAATTATCGAAGCAACTGCGGTGTATAAACTTAACCAGGAATATATTGATAAAAAGCAGGTAGAATTAGTAATTTCAACATTTCCAATTAACGATATAAATATTCCTGTAATTGAAGTCTCTCTTCCACTGAATAAGGGTGAAATAATATCTCAAATAACATCATCTGCAAAAGATATTAATAAAACTGAGTATAAAATTATTAATAAAACTCAAAAAGAGAGTACACTTTCATTTGATATAATTATAGACTTTATACACTATTTCAAACTTATATCCTTTGAAAACATCTACACAAATAACGAAATTATAGGTCAATTATCAAAAAATTTAACAACTAGGCCCCAAGATGAAGAAGAGCTAAATTTATCTCTCCAAAAAAGAGAGGATTTAGGCCCACTATATTTTGATGAGTATGGAATAAAAATACTCCATTGCAAATCTAGGGCTGTAACTGTTCCTACAGCAGGTGTTATAGAGTTCCATGATAAATCAATTCCGCGAATAATCTATATGATTGCACCAGATCCATGTTCTGATATATATAGAAAACTTCTATCTACAATTACTGTTTCTTTTTTGGAAAATAGAAATTTTAGGAATTCTGTCCAATTTGGTAATATCGATGAAATTAGAAAAAACCTTATGAATATATATAAAGAGCTGATTTAACTCAGCTCTATATAGTTTTTCTAACTATAATCCTATCTTCAAAACCCTGTGGAGGCATGGTTTTTGATAAACCAGGACCATACTTTGTTAGCTTGGAAGCAGCCCAGCTAATAGCCGTAGCAAGAACCTTCTCCGGTTCATAATCAAAATAGAGGCCAGCAATAAAACCTGCAAGGAATGTATCTCCTGCTCCAACTGTGCTTTTAACATCTATTTTAGGTGCGTTACCATAAAAAATTCCCTTGGAAGTATATAATTTACTACCCTTTTCTCCTAAAGAGAGGGCAACCATCTCAACTTTATCCAAAAGAGATAATATAAATTTATCAAACACAAACTCGTTATCTCTCATATCATTTAAATTAGGGTATATTTCAATAAGCTCATCTATATTGGGTTTTATTAAACTAACAGCTCCAGAATTTATACACTCTAAAAGGGCATTTCTACTTGTATCAACTATTACAAATACCCCATGATTTTTTGCAATTAAACTTAAATCACGATAAATATGTTCGCTAGTATTAAGTGGAAGACTTCCTGATAAAACAACATAATCATACTCATGAATTGTTTCTTCAAAATTCTTAAGAAATAGATTTATATCCTCTCTATTTAAATTAAATCCATTGAAATTTATATCGGTTGTCTCAGCACAGGATGTGTCTACAATTTTAATACCTTCCCTGGTAGATCCAGAAACATATATAAAATAATCAGAAATGCTATTATCACTAAAATGTTTTTTAAAAATATCAGAATTATCTTTACCAAGAAACCCTGTAACATCAACACTAATATTACCTGAACTGAGTGCTGTGGCAACATTAATTCCCTTACCACCTGGGTCTTTTCTACTTGAACTAACCCTATTCACATTACCAGGGGAAAAACCTGGTATTTCAACTGTAAAATCTACTGCTGGATTTAGGGTAACTGTAAGAATTTTTTTGCTCATAGGTCATATTAGGGGCATAAGAATTAATATGTCAACATTGCTTTTTTTATACAATTTTAGAAAAAAATTTATTTATGCATAACTTTATATGTTAAAATGCAATATAAGCTACTTTCATCACTCGATATTCATAATTTTGCCAAATTAGAAACATTTAATATAGCCAATATTGTATAAAGATACATAATTGAAAATCTTATCCCTATAGTGTATAGTGTGGCTATGAGTGAAATTGCGTTAAAGTTAAACAAGGATTTAGAGAATACTCAAGCTGGATTTTTACTTTCTCAGCTTGGTAAAAGACTGTTTTTTCCTAGAGGTATTGTTGCACAGGCAGCAGAAGCTTCGGAAAAAGCGAATGTTTATAATGCCACCGCAGGTATGGCATTTGATTCAGGGAATCCTCTTATAAGTTCAGCTATGCGTAATATGATTAATGGGATGGAACCCGATGAGTATATTACCTATGCACCTACTCCAGGGCTTAAACCCCTAAGAGAACTATGGCTTGAAGAGATAAAAAAGAAAAATCCAACTTTAGGTAATGCCCACACATCCCTACCTATTGTTGTTCCCGGATTAACAAGTGGTATTAGTAATTGTGCCGATCTTTTCCTGGATAAAGATGATAACATTGTACTACCAGACCTATATTGGGGTAATTACTCCCTAATAATGAATGTAAGAAAAGAGGTTAATATTAAAACCTTTACATTTTTTAAAGATAACAGGATTAATTCTGAAGGGCTTAAACAAACGCTTATCGATTCGGCTAAAAATGGAAAAGTTACACTTTTATTAAATTTCCCAAACAATCCAACCGGATACTCTCCAACTATTTCCGAAGCCGAAGAGATTAAAAATGCAGTTTTAGAAGTAGCTAAACAGAATATTAAGATTTTAGTAATATCCGACGACGCATATTTTGGATTATTCTACGAAGAAGATATATTTAAAGAATCAATGTTTGCCCATTTTGCAAATCTTCATGAAAATATTCTGGCTGCTAAAATTGATGGTGCGACAAAAGAGGATTACTCTTGGGGACTTAGAGTTGGATTTATAACTTTTGCAGGTCGGGGTTTAACTAAAATACATACCGATGCACTAGAAAATAAATTAATGGGCTCTGTTCGTTCATCCTTTTCAAGTTCATCAAAATTAAGTCAAGCTTTAATTTTAAGATCTTTAAAATCAGACTCGTATAGCGATGAAAAGATTAAATTTGACGAAATAATGAGACTAAGATATCTAAAAGTTAAGGAAATCCTTGAAAAACGAACAACTGGGTTAGCCCTTAAAGAATACCCTTTTAATTCAGGTTACTTTATGAATTTTAAAACAGAACCTGGATTTAACGAAAAATTAAGATTAGCACTTTTGGAAGTTGGTATTGGAACAATATCTTTAGATACTAGTAGCTTAAGAGTAGCTTACTCCTGTATAGATATCGATAAATTAGAAGATCTATACAGTAATATTTTTAAAGTTGCTGATACTCTTCAATAAATTTTAAATCATCCTCTATGCTTTTTATCTCTTTAATAGTAAGGCATAGGGGAATATTATCTTTATGAACTTTTATATCTTCTATAACTGCAAGATCGTATAGCTCCAAAATAAGTTTACCCAAGGTAATTATGTTTCGTTCATAATTATCCAAGAGAATTTTTCTAATTGAACTCTCTTTAGGGCTTAAATTAACCCTTGTAGTACTAGCCTCAATTATGTGCTTTAATTTTGGAAGTATTTCAGTCTTGGCGTTTTTTAGAAACTGAGAAAAAGGAACTAAAATATCATAAATCTCTTCGATCTTAAAATTTCTTCTACCAAAAATTAAGGATTTCTGCCCTTCTAAACGCTTAATAAAATCCCAATCCCTCTCTTTTAAAGAAACACTTAAAGTGATATCCCTAACAGTTTTGGTAAAGAGATAGTTATAAAAATGATTCTGTATTTCATCTATTTTATCTAGAATTTCTCTATTTTCTTCTTCCACTAAAAATCCTCACTTTCTTAATTTCCCCTGATAACTATCTCTACTTCTTAATATATCAACAACTTTATTATATACAATTGATTTATCTAGAAAATACCCAGGAACAGAGTGCCTACTCCCTGGGGTATCTGTATTTATCCTCATTACAACTGTTTCTTCGGGTAAATATTCAATTGCATTTGCAACATACTCTGCATGTCTTGTACTACAAGGAAAAGACAACTCGCCCCTTAAATACTCTTCATACATATTTGTTCCGGTAGGTATATGTAAATTATGAAATTTTACCCCATCCGGATTAAGTTCCGATATAGTTTTAACACTCTCTAATATATCAGATGAACTCTCCTCCGGTAAACCAAAAATTAAATGTATTACAACTTTTAGTCCAGCACTCTTTAGCATTTTGTAAGATTCTATAAAATCATTATATGTATGACCCCTATTTATCCTGCTTAATGATATATCCTTAGTACTCTGAAGGCCTAATTCAACCCAAACATCAAAATCATCCTTTATATAACTACTTAAAAGTTTGCAAACATTGGAATCGACACAGTCTGGCCTGGTAGAAACAACTAACTCCTTAAAATTTCCTAAAGAGAGTCCATAGTCATAAATGTGTTTTAAATCATCAATATTACCATAGGTATTTGAATATGCCTGAAAATAGAGAATAAAATCCTGGGCATTATATCTTCTTTTAAGGAACCCGATACTCTTTATAATCTGTTCCTCTATCACTTTTTCACTATCACCTAAATATGCACTTCTTGCTCCAAAACTACCGCAAAATGTACAACCATGATCCTCTCGTCCATTTTTTCTATTTGGACAGGAAAAACCACCATCAACCCCTACTCTATAAACAGTTTTTTTATATTTATTATATAAATAGTCGCTATAAGTAAGGAATAAATTTCTATTCATAGCCTATTATTTCACAAGGATGTACAATTCTCAAGCTAATTGACATGGAAGAAACTGTTAACTAAAATAATTTTATGAAAAAAATCATTATCATTTTATTAACTCTTTCCATTTTATCATGTGTTGATAAAAATCCTAAAATCATTATTATTGGTACAGATTTAGTAGAAGTTATCCCATATATAGATTATTTTAATAAAACAAATCAAAATATAAAAATTGTTATTAAAAACACATTTAGCGAAGCAGCCGATTTATATATATATAATGGTATTAATACAAACCCTCCATTTACACCCTACGATTTAAAGTCTTTTGTTTACAATGAAATTAATATAAACAGTTTTTACACTGATATTGTTATAGAAGAACAAAATAATACAATTCCCCTGCTTCCACTATCATTTAATGTTTCCGGCGTTATATATAATAAAAATCAATTTTCAAATCTAAATAGTATAGATATTGATCAATTTTTAAATCAAAACAGTATGAAGTTCAGCCCTTCATGGAGTAATAACTTTATATCATGGTTATTTTTAATAAATCGTCCTATTCTAAATTCAAATGCCAATTACCTTGATAGTGAAATCCTTTTAAAAACCATGAATGATATAATAGCTATAAATAAAAAAAATGAAACCGAATGGGATATTACAGATTTTAATAAAAAATATCTCTATCTATCCCCTGTATATCTTATTGAAAAAAAATTGATAGATTATTACTTCTATCAAATATCCGATTATATTAAGCTAAAGGATAAAAATATTGGTTTCTCTTTTCTAACAAAAAACAATTTAATTTATTCTAATGAAAAAATGACTTATATAGGGATATCAAATGATTCTAAGAGAATAGATGAATCAAAATATATTATAAAATGGATGCTTAATAGACAAAATCAAATAGATTTTTTAAAAGATGCATCAATAATACCTGAAATGAATAACCTTTTTCTAGGTGGCCTATCTGTAATCCCTGAGGTTAATAATATAGCCCTTGGAGAATATTACCCACAATTAGTAAATTTAATTCCAAATAGTAACTCATTTACAAGCTTTAAAAAGCTTCCCAATTTATGGGAATCCCTGAAAAAAGAGGTTTATGAACCACTATTCAAACAGATGTATAACTACAACCAGGATCAGTTAATTCCCCTTTATCTTGACCTATATAACGACTGGTACAAAAAAAACAATAAGTAATATTTTTATTTGACAACCCAGTAAACTCATAATATAGTATAGAAATAAAATAAAATAGTCCTAGAAAGGAGTGCTTAAATGGCAGAAGTAAGATTAAAAGATATCGTAAAAGTTTACGATGGTGGTGTTAAAGCTGTAGACAATGTTAACATTGATATTAAAGACGAAGAATTTGTAGTACTTGTAGGTCCTTCAGGTTGTGGTAAATCAACTACATTAAGAATGGTTGCAGGTTTAGAGGATATTACAGACGGTGAGTTAACTATTGATGGAAAAAGAATGAATGAGGAAGCACCTAAAGATAGAGATATCGCAATGGTATTCCAAAACTATGCACTTTACCCACATATGTCAGTAAGAGATAACATGGCATTTGGTTTAAAAATTAGAAAATATGCTAAAGAAGAGATTGAATCAAGGGTTGCAGAAGCAGCTGGTATTCTTGAAATCGAAGAGCTATTAGACAGAAAACCAAAAGCATTATCTGGTGGACAAAGACAAAGGGTTGCTGTAGGGCGAGCTATTGTTCGAAAGCCTAAAGTATTCTTATTCGATGAGCCATTATCTAACCTAGATGCAAAATTAAGGGTTCAAATGAGAACTGAGATTTCTGCACTACATACAAGACTTCAAGCTACTATGATCTATGTAACACATGACCAAGTAGAAGCTATGACAATGGGTGATAAAATTGTTGTAATGAAAGGTGGTGTTATTCAACAAATTGGTTCACCTCTATCTTTATATAATGAGCCTATCAACCAATTCGTTGCTTCATTTATCGGATCTCCTGCTATGAACACAGTTTCTGCTAAAGTAAGAGAAGAAGGTGGAAAAATTATAGTTGACGAAGGTGGATTTGTTATAACAGCTCCTGCAGATAAAGAAGAAGGGTTAAGACCATACATTGGAAAAGATGTTTTAATGGGAATTAGACCAGAAGATGTAACTGTAGATGCTAATGCAACTCAAGCAGCTTATATTAAAGGAACAATTGAAGTTGTTGAACCATTAGGTGATGAGACAATTTTATATATCAGTACTGCAGACCACCAAATTGTTTGTAAAGTAGAGCCTACAGCAATGGTAAAAGTTGGTGACGAATTAACTTTAACTCCAAATGTTGATAAAATTAAATTCTTTGATATTGAAACAGAGAAATCTATTTTTTATAGAGGATAATATTATCAATTTTCAAGATAAGCCGGCTAATAGCCGGCTTTTTTTTTCTTGATTGATTAGCCAACAATAACATGATATTATAAACCATCTAAAATTGGAGAGTTATATGCATAAAATAAAAATGTTACTAATCCTGTCTGTTTTATTCTTTTTTTCATGTGCTTCTGCACCGGAAGAAACAATAACAGAACCAAGTACAACTGAATCAATTGTTGACGAAACAACAAAGGATGAACCTGTAATCACAACAACTCCAGTCATTGTGGAAGAGGAAGTTGTTCCTGTAGAGCCAGAGATAACTACCCCTGAAGTAACCGAAGAAATAAAGGTTGAAACTATAGGGCCTGAACCATTAGATGAGAATTTAATATCAAATGCCAGAAAAGAAATTTTCAAAGCTGAACAAGCAAAGGCTAAAACCTATTATCCTGTTAGACTAAACGACTTAAAAGATAAATTATCCCAGGCAATAAGTTTAAAAGACTCAGATCCGGATAGATCAAGAGAGTTACTAAGTGAAATTTCCATAGAAGCAGATAAATTAACTAAAGATTCCTTAGAAGCACTAAAAATAGCCTGTATTAATATTTTAAATGACAAAACTGAACAATTACTAAAAATTAAGGCTGATAAATATACCCCTTCAGAATTTGGAACAGCTACAGATCAAAAAAATGATGCTCTTATAGAGTTTGAAAATGGTGATTTTACTAAATCTTTAGAATTATATAGAGTTGCATATACTTCCCTTACAAACCTCTACAACTCATTAAAATCAAATCTAACTTATATAGAGAGCTTACTTAAAAAGATTAATAGCTATAAGGTACAGGGAGAGAGCATTAATGTTAAAAAATGGGCTTTAGAAGAGTATAATTTAGCTGTTGAATCATATTTAGAAAGTGAAAAACTTATCTACAGAGATTATAATGCTGTAGATGGAGAATTAAAACTTAGAGAAACAATTTTGCTTGCAAAAAAAGCAATAAAACAGGCAGAAATAAATATTGAAGTTGCAGAAACAGATCAAGAAATATTTGCACTTATGAATGATTTAGAAAAAGCATCTGCTTTAACAGTTCTTGATAAAGACGATAACATTATTGAACCTACAATCTGGGAAGGAAGTGTTGAGTTAAAAGATAAACCAATTGAAGCCGTTGTAGAACCAGAAGCAGAAGATGGATTAACACCAATTGATCTTAATAAAGATGTAGAAGTAGAGTATCCCGAGGTTTCATATTTCATTACTGAAAATGAGACAAAGGTACTTGGTATTGCAGAGGAGAGAAGATCTCTTTTAGCAGAGGCAAAGGATCTATGGTCTAAGGGTATTGAAGCTAGAAATAGTGGAGATTTAGTGGCGGCTAAAGAGTATTTAGCAAAATCTAAAATTTACCTCGACGAGTATAAATCAATGGCTGTTGATTATATATACACCGTTGTACTTAATCCTGAAAAGAGGGATTGTTTATGGCGTATAGCCGAAAAAGATGAATTTTATGGTAATCCTTTTTTATGGCAGAATATCTGGGAAAGAAATAAAAAACTAATTCAGGACCCAGACCTGATTTATCCAGGATGGAAACTAATTATTCCACCTCTGGATGAAGAATAAATATGGAGAAAAATATGATAGCATTAGTTGGATGTGGAACAGTAGGTGGAGGGATAGCCCTACTTCTCACTAGAGATTTGCCTTTTCTTAAGGAAAAAACCGGACTTAACGTAGGATTAAAATATATAGTTGATATTAATTTTGATCATGCAAAAGAGATTGGGATCCCATCAAATTTATTTGAAACAGATTATAATAAAGTATTAAACGACCCTGAGGTAACAATTGTTATTGAATTGGTTGGTGGTTTAACCTTTGCTAAAGATGTTGTTTCGAAAGCTTTAATTGCTAAAAAAAATGTAGTAACAGCTAATAAAGCACTACTTGCAAATTTTGGTGAAGAATTATTTGGTTTAGCTAGAAAAAATGGTGTAGCTATTGGTTTTGAAGCAAGTTGTGCAGGAGGAATTCCTATTGTTAAAACTTTAACAGAGGGAATGGCTGCGAATAAAATAGATGGTGTTTACGGTATTGTTAATGGTACTTGTAACTATATTTTAACCCAAATGATAGACCAGGGGATGAGTTATGCCGATGCATTAAAAGGTGCCCAGGCAGAAGGTTTAGCAGAAGCTGACCCTACACTAGATGTGAATGGAATGGATTCAGCCCATAAAATTTCCATACTTGGATCATTAGCTTTTGGTTATAATTGTGAATTAAGTGCAGTAACAACTACTGGAATTGAAGATATAGATATTTATGATGTTTCTATAGGTAGAGAGATGGGCTACACCATTAAACTTTTAGCTATTGCAGAAACATACGATAACAAAGTGAGTTTAAGGGTTCAACCTTCGTTTATCTCGGATTCTCATCCGTTAGCAAAAATTTCAGGTCCATTTAATGGTGTAAGTTTATACGGACATGCAGTTGGTCACACAATGTATTATGGACGTGGTGCAGGAGCACTACCTACAGCAAGTGCAATTGGTGCAGATGTTATTGCAGTTGCCCAGGGTACTCAGAAAATTGTATTTGATTCATATAAATATTGGCCGGATATAACTGAAAAACCAGAGTATATGGCTTTAAGTGATGTTGAGTCAGAATTTTATTTAAGATTAAATGTAGAAGACCATGTAGGTGTTACAGCAACAATAACAAAAATTTTAGCTGCGAACTCTATAAGTATTTCTGCAATACATCAAAAAAGTATAAGACCTAAAGATGCCAGATCAAAAAATATCCCTATTGTTATATTAACCCATAAAACCAAGTGCGGTAATATGGACAATGCTATTTTGGAGCTTCAAAATGAATCTAGAATATCAAAAAATATTGTTTCAATTCCTGTAATTGAAGAGAAGGAAGAGACAATACACTAATCATAATGCCCTTAAACGGGCATTTTTTTTTCATTAACTTGACTTTATCTCTAAGCTTAACATAATTATATTTAGAATAAAGGAGTTTTCTCTATGCAGTTTAATAAAGACAATTTTAAGAAAGATGTCCTTGAGCGACTAAACAAAGATTATGGAAGAAGTATAAAGACAGCTACAAAAGAGGAAATATATTACTCTGTATCAAGAGCTGCTCTTAGCGGTATATGGGATCAATGGGCAGAAAGAAATAAAGATCTATACTCCCCCGATAAAAAACAAGCATACTACTTTTCTGCAGAATTTCTTATGGGTAGAGCTATGGGAAACAATTTTGTAAACCTGGGTATTTTAGAAGGTGTTCAAGAAGCACTTAAAGAACTTGAAATAGATTACAACTTAATTGAAGATACAGAGTCTGATGCTGGTCTTGGTAATGGTGGTCTAGGTCGTTTAGCAGCCTGTTTTCTTGATTCACTTGCAACTTTAGGTCTTCATGGACATGGATATGGAATCAGGTATAAATATGGTATGTTTAAACAACAGATCGAGAATGGATACCAAGTTGAATATCCAGATAATTGGTTACATTTCGATGATCCGTGGTCTGTAAAAAGAGAAGCAGATAGCGTAGAAGTAGATTTCTATGGGCAAGTAGACTCTTTTGCAGATGAAAGTGGGAGAATCCATTTTAGAACAATCAATAGTGAAAAAATTACAGCAGTTCCATACGATATGCCAATTATTGGTTATGGTAATGGAATAGTAAACACCCTAAGATTATGGGAAGCACATAGTCCAAATGGATTTGACCTGCAATTGTTTAATAAAGAGCTTTATAATGAATCTATAGAACGAAAAAATAGAGCAGAAGATATTTCAAGGGTTCTTTATCCAAGTGATTTGGGACATAGCGGAAAAACATTAAGATTAAGACAGCAATATTTCTTCTCATCGGCTTCACTTAAGGATATTATTAAAAAATATAAATCAATTCATGGTAATGATTTTTCCCACTTCCATGAAAAAAATGTTATTCAGTTAAACGATACCCATCCTGTAGTTGCAATTCCAGAACTAATGAGAATATTAGTAGATGAGGAATACCTGGATTGGGATGTTGCATGGCAGGTATGTTCAAGAACATTTGCTTATACAAACCATACAATTTTAGCCGAAGCATTAGAGAAATGGCCTATAGAGATAATGAGCCATCTATTACCAAGGATATATCAGATAATTGAAGAGATTAATAGAAGATTCCTATCCTTTGTAAATACAGCATTTCCTGGAGATTGGGATAGATCACAAAGAATGTCAATAATTGCCGGTGGAGTTGTTAAAATGGCTTGGTTAGCTATTGCAGGGTCTTTTTCTGTAAATGGTGTTGCGGCACTACATACCGATATTCTTAAGAACCATGAATTAAAGGATTGGTACGATCTTTTCCCAGAAAAATTTAATAATAAAACAAACGGAATAACTCAACGAAGATGGCTACTTAAATCTAATCCAGAGTTATCTGCATTTATTTCAAATCATATTGGTTCTGAATGGATTACCGATTTTTCACAAATTAAGAAACTTGAAAAACTAAGTGAAAACAAAGATGAACTGAAAAAACTTATGGCTATAAAGCATGAGAAAAAAGTTCAACTTGCTAATTATATTCGTGAACATAATGGTATAGATATTGACCCATTTTCAATTTATGATATTCAGATTAAAAGATTACACGAATATAAAAGACAACTTTTAAATATTTTTCATGTAATGTATCTGTATAATAAACTCAAAGAAAATCCTGATATGGATCTATATCCTAGAACTTTTATTTTTGGAGCTAAGGCTGCTTCTGGTTATGTTAGAGCTAAACAGATAATTAAGTTGATAACAAAAGTTGGCGAAATTATTAATAATGATGCATCTATAAAAAATAAGATAAAGGTTGTTTTTATTGAGAACTATAATGTTTCGGTAGGTGAAAAACTATTCCCTGCAGCCGATGTTTCCGAGCAAATATCAACAGCTGGAAAAGAGGCTTCTGGTACTGGGAATATGAAGTTTATGATAAACGGAGCAATAAC
>JAFGYD010000233.1 GCA_016936295.1 Spirochaetales bacterium
ACCATTTATTGAAATTATTGAATTAGTTTTAAAATCAAAAATCCACTTTTCACGATATGTTAAAGAAATAAATGATAATATAAATATTATTAATGTTAAAACCGTATACCCTGTAAAAATAATTGATACTACAATTAATATATTTATTAAACTAAAAATTATATAAAATCTTAATGGCATACTAATACAAAATAATTTTTTATTTTCATTGTATTTGAAATTCAGGTCAAAATTAAACACAAAATACCTACTTAACTTTAAATACTTTTTCTATAGGAAAAATTATTAAATCATTTTCGTCATTTTTATCACCAATATAGCAATACAGATAATCATCTACTATTTCTTCGACTGCCAGGTATATCTCTTCTATCTCTTTTCCTGATTCTACTTTTACCATAACTTTTGATTTTTCATTTATATTAGGAATATTTTTCCCTAAATTATCTTGAAGTGTAATACCGTTTTTATTTAATGTAATTCTACTTTTAATGTGTTCATCATCTGTTGTAAAAAGCATAACTTCAAATAACCATTCATAAGCAAGCGCTACTTTTTCTTCACAGTTTCCTGACTTTATCAAATCTTCATATAAATCAAATGCATCATTTAATTGATCAGAAATAAAATCTTGTATATCGTCATTTTCAAAATGTTTTTCATATAGTTTATCCGAAGAAAATATTTCTTCTATTTCTAAAGTTAATGATTCTATATTTTCTCCTAAAATATTGTAAGCAGATATAATTTCACTACCAAAATCTTTACTCTTATTATTTTCTATTAGTTTTCTATAATTATTAATGGAATTAATTGATAATTCTAATAAACTCTTAATACTCATTTAATCTCTCCTTTAAAAGTATTGTAAAACCAGACATTTTAGTGTCTAAAAATCCAGCAACAACTTTGTCATTTTTAACTACTGCAGTTGAAGGATCAAAGTATACTTCTTTCCACTTTAAATAGTTAGTAGTTAAAGTAAAATCCTTACAAAAAAGATGTAAAATATTTCTTTCCCCTTCAATAATTTTACATTTATTTGTAGCTGCAAAAATTTTAGCAAAATTCTTTTCTTCTTCTGTCGATTTAATGTTAATTTCTACTATTTCAAATTTTAGTTCTAGAAAATTATGAAAGTATGAGTTTATCCATAATTCATAATCTGTTATATCTCTTGGTAAATCAATGATTTTAAATAGTAGATTATTTCCTGATTCTCCAATTGTAGGTAAAAAATTGGAGTCAATATGTGTTAATGGATATATGCATTCAATATTATTATCAACACAAATATTGTACTCTTCCTGAGATTTGACTTTTGGTATATAAAAAAATCCATTTTCTGTAAGATCTTTCATTAAATCAAATTCACAGTTTTTTAATATAAAGAATTGTGCACCAAGTGCAGTTGCATTATAAGCTTCACTAACTGAATTTATATTTTCAACAGCTATAAATAAATCTTCATTAAATGCTATTTCACTTAGTATTTTTTCCCAGTTTTTGTTATCTACATTTACTATGCATAAGGGTAAATTCCCTTTTTTTAGTTCTTTTACACATTTTAATGAATTTTCCGGGTCTATATCGTTGAGTCTGATCATTAGACCAAACTCATTACATTTTCTTAGTATTTTATTCATGTCTAATAATAATATTAATAAGTTAAAAAGAAAACTCTTTACAAAAAGCTTATTTAAGATATAATGTTCTTATATATAGAAACATGAGGGTATTTATGAATAAAAACAGTTTTAGTGAAATGCCAAATAAAGATGGTTTTTTTGGTGATTATGGTGGATCTTTTATACCTCCGCAATTGGAAAGTGTATTAGCTGAAATAACAAAAGAATATGAAGAAATTCGTACAAATAAAGACTTTAAAGACGAGCTAGCAATGTTGTATAAGCACTTTGTTGGTAGACCTTCTCCTATATTTTATGCAAAAAGATTAAGTGGAAAATTAGGTGGAGCAGATATTTATTTAAAAAGAGAAGATTTAAATCATACAGGAGCTCATAAAATAAATCATTGTTTAGGTGAAGCTTTGTTAGCAAAAAAAATGGGTAAAACTAAGTTGATTGCAGAAACAGGAGCTGGTCAACACGGAGTTGCCTTGGCAACTGCAGCAGCATTAACAGGTCTTGAGTGTGATATATACATGGGTGAAGTAGATATAGCAAAAGAACATCCAAATGTTGTAAGAATGAAAATATTAGGTGCAACTGTTGTTCCTGTAAGTCATGGGAGAAAAACTTTAAAAGAAGCTGTAGATAGTGCTTTTGAAGCATATTTAAAGGATCCAATTACACAGTTTTATGCGATTGGATCGGTTGTTGGGCCTCATCCTTTTCCTATGATGGTTAGGGATTTTCAGCAAATTGTTGGAGAAGAAGCTAAAGTTCAATTTAAAGAGATGACAGGAAAATACCCTGACAATTTAGTTGCTTGTGTTGGTGGTGGTTCTAATGCAATAGGTTTGTTTACTCCATTTTTAGAAGAAGAAAATATAGATATTTATGGTGTAGAACCATCAGGAAGAAGCTTAGAAGTTGGTGATCATGCAGCAACATTAACATATGGAACACCAGGAATAATTCATGGTTTTAAATGCTATCTACTTCAGGATGAAAATGGAGAACCGGAAAAAGTTTATTCAGTAGCTAGTGGTCTTGATTATCCAGGAGTTGGCCCTCAACATTCCTATCTTAAAGATATTGGAAGAGTTAAATATGAATGTATAAATGATTCAGAGGCTATTGATTCATTCTTTGAGCTTTCAAGATCTGAAGGTATAATTCCTGCAATAGAATCAGCTCATGCAGTAGCTTTTGCAATTAAATTAGCAAAGAAAGTTGGTAAAGGAAAATCAATTCTTATAAATTTGTCTGGTAGGGGAGATAAAGATATTGATTTCGTTGTAGAAAATTATGGTGATAAATATATTAAATAAAAAAAAGCCTGGGTTTACCAGGCTTTTTTCATATACAAGTTCCATTTGGAATAATAGCATTTTTAGGTATTACAATAATTCCATCTTTAATATAGTAATTATCATGTTCTTGGTCAGTTCTATCCAATGAATCTACACCTATTCTGCATCCACTTCCAATTCTGGCATTAACATCAATAATAGCTTTCTTAATTACAGAACCAGCACCAATTCCAATACAAGGTATTCCGTTTCTTTCATTTTGTTCTTTTTGTTCAATTGTTTCATAATGATCTGCACCCATACAATATACGCCATCTAAACTTGCACCGGTCTCAATAAGTGTTCTAATACCTATAATCGAATTACTAATGAATGCATTATTAATAATACTACCAGAAGTTGTTAATGAATTAGAAATTGTACACGAATTTAATTTTGATGGAGCTAGATCCCTTCTTCTTGTATAAATTTGATACTCTTCATCATATAAATTAAATTGAGGGAAAGGACTAGATAAATTAATATTTGCATCATAAAAAGATTTAATTGTTCCAATATCTTCCCAGTATCCATAATAAATATATGAATTTACTTTCATCTCTTTTATTGATGTCGGAATAACTTCCTTTCCAAAATCTTTGAAATCATTATCTAAAGCAATATGCATAGCTTCTGCATTAAAAATATAGATACCCATTGAGGCAATATAATTTTTATCACTATTAATTGCAGCTTCTGACAATAGATTTGTTGGTGCTTTTAGATAATTTATATCTTTATCAAATCCTGGTTTTTCTAGGAAATCAATAATTGTACCATCACTACTTAAATGCAATATTCCTAAATCATTTGCATCATGCCTATTTACTGGAGTTGATGCAATAGAAATATCGGAACCACTTTCAATGTGTTCTTGTAAAAATTTCTTAAGATCCATTCTATATAGTTGATCACCAGAAAGTATCATGTAATATTTTGCGTTTTGAGTTTTAAAATGAGCTAAATTTTTTCTTACAGCATCCGCTGTTCCATTATACCAGTCTGAATGTGAAAAAGTCTGCTCTGCTGCAAGAATCTCAACAAATCCTTTTGTAAAAGAATCAAATTGATATGTCGAGTTTAAATGCATATGTAAAGAAGCTGAATTAAATTGGGTCAAAATATAAATTTTTTTAAAATTTGAATTAATACAATTTGAAATTGGTATATCCACCAATCTATATTGTCCACCAAAAGGTACTGCTGGTTTACTTCTTTCCTTAGTTAGGGGATAAAGTCTAGTTCCTTTCCCCCCTCCTAATACTATACTTACTACGTCATGTGACATTTTAACTCCTTTATTATATTTAAAATTATAGATCAGAAAAAATAAAAATAAAAGAATAAAATTTTATAATATATAAGTGTTATAGTAGTATTCCATACTATCAATTAGTGCCAGCCAAGATGCCTCAATTATATTTTCAGATACTCCAACAGTCTCCCAGTCTTTATCTCCATCTGTAGATGATATAAAAACCCTAACTTTTGCATCTGTAGCATCTTCAGGATTTAAAACTCGTACTTTATAATCTATTAAAGTCATTTTATCTAAAAATGGGTAGATTGTTGATAATGCATCTCTTATAGCTTGATCCAGTGTTCCAACAGGTCCCACACCAACACCCGCACCCATATACTCTTTGCCACCACATTTAAGAAAAATTCTTCCTACTGTTTTAGATTCAAGACCCCATGTTTTATATGTCTCTAAATGGTAATTATTTAATTCAAATAACGGCTTATATTTTTTTAATGCTTTGTACATAAGTAATTCAAACGAAGCTTCTGCTGATTCATACTCAAAACCCTCTCCTTCTTTTTCTTTTAAAATATTAAATAAATCTATAACCTCATCTGAACTCTTGTCATAACTTCCAAATTTATTCATCTTATCGATAATTGTGGACTTTCCTGCAAGTTCTGATAATAAAATTTGCCTTTCGTTACCAACTTTTCCTCCCTCAATGTGTTCCATTAAGTGAGGTGCTTTTAAAATAACATCTGCATGTTGACCAGCTTTATGGCCAAATGCTGCGGTACCTACATACGGTTGGTTTTTTTCCGGAATAATATTGGCTTTTTCTGCTATATATCTTGAAAGATGGGTCAGCTTTTTTAAATTTGGAGTCATTGTTAAATCATAATTTAATTTTAGGGCTAAATTGGGTATAATTGTACAAAGATTAGCATTTCCGCATCTTTCTCCCCAGCCATTAATTGTTCCTTGAACATGTCCAGCTCCAGCTTGAACTGCAATAATAGAATTTGCTACGGCACAGCCTGTATCATTGTGAAAATGAACACCTATTGTTGCTAATTTACTTAGTGGTAAAGATTCTATAATAGATTTTACTTCTAAGGGTAACGTTCCACCGTTTGTATCACATAACACCAAATGTTTTGCTCCTACATCAGATGCAAGTTCTAATGTCCTTAATGCGTAATCTTTGTTGTCTTTATATCCATCAAAAAAATGTTCAAGGTCAAAAATAACTTCTCTGCCTTCAGATACCAGAAATTTTATAGACTCTTCAATCATTCTTAAATTCTCATCTAAAGAAGTTTGAATAACATCTGTAACATGTTTATCCCAACTTTTTCCTACAACTACAACAGCTGGAGAGTTCGCATTTAATAATGCTTTTATATTGTCATCATCTTTTACATTAATTCCAGGTTTTCTTGTAGACCCAAAAGCAGCGATTTTTGCGTTTATAAATTTTTCTGAGCTTGTAATTTTAAAAAAGTCTGCTTCCCTTTTACTCGCTAAAGGAAAACCTCCCTCTATATAGTCAACACCAGCATTGTCTAGAGCATGTGCAATTTCAATTTTATCATTTAATGTAAAATTAACTCCAACACCTTGTGTTCCATCCCTTAATGTAGTGTCTAATATTGATATTTTTTTCATATAATTACTCCTAATATATAGCCAAAATAATATTACAATTTTGTATAAATGAAAAGATAGGATAAAGTTACTAAAAAAACCTAATTTTTTTGGTTATTAATCTTTATTTAAGATGATTATTAATATATGATACATGACAGTCGCTAAATAGCGTCAACTAAAATACTACAAAGTTGGTATTACGTTAATTTGGCAAATATATTACATGAGGTTATAAATGTACGCTTTAGTAGAAATTAAAGGAAAGCAGTATAAGGCTGAAAAAGGTGCTTTATTAAAAGTAGACAGTCTTAAAAGTGAAGTGGGTACAGAGATCGAGTTCGATACTGTATTAATGATTGGTGGTGATAATAATAAAATTGGAACACCATATGTGTCTGGTGCAAAAGTTAAAACTGTAGTTGAGCACAACATTAAAGATAAGAAAATTCGTGTTTTTAAATACAATAGACGAAAAGCTTATAGAAGAACTCAAGGACACAGACAACAATACACTTTAGTAAGAGTTTCAGAAATTATTGGGGCTTAATTATTGATTAAGGTTATTTGTATTGTTGAAAACTCTTTATTGAAATATATAAAGGTAACAGGACATGCTGATAATAAAAATCAAAAAATAATAGTTTGTACAGCTGTTTCATGTTTAATTAGAACAGCTTGTGATATTACTAGAAGGTTAATAGGGGTTGATTCATATATTGATGCTCCTAATCCTGGTTATGTTGTTCTTAAAGTGAATAACATAGAAAATTGTTTGAAGGAAAAATATATTGGAATTACCGATTATCTTATTTATGGATTGATTGGTGTAAAACATGATTTTCCTGATTCAATTAAACTTAAAATAAATAATAAGGAATGGTACGATGGCTCACAAAAAAGGTGGTGGTAGTTCTAAAAATGGTCGAGATTCAGAATCTAAACGACTTGGTATAAAAAGATTTGGTGGAGAAGAAGTTAAAGCAGGAGAAATTCTTGTTAGACAAAGAGGTACTAGAATCTATCCAGGTGAAAATGTTGGGTTAGGAAGAGATTTTACTCTTTTTGCAAAAGAAGCAGGAAAAGTAGTTTTTGGAACAAAGCAAAATAAAAAAAGAGTATCTATAGCTGTAGAAGCGTAAGGAATAATTTTTGCGTGGTTTTATAGATGAAACTCGGATTGAAGTTTTTTCAGGAAACGGAGGTCCGGGTGCTGTCTCTTTTAGAAGAGAGAAATATGTTGATAAAGGTGGTCCCGATGGGGGCGACGGTGGAAAGGGTGGAGATGTTGTTTTTAGAGTAAAACGAAATCTTAAAACTTTTTCTCACTTAAACTCAAAACATACTTTCAAAGCAAAAAATGGTGAACAGGGAATGGGCAAGAAAAGACATGGAGCTAATGGTTCTGATGTTATTATCGAAGTTCCCCCTGGCACTATTATTCGAGATTATAGTTCAAAAGAGATAATAGAAGATTTTTCAGATTTAGAAGAAAAAGATTTTGTTTTTCTTGTTGGTGGAAGAGGTGGTCAAGGGAATTGGCATTTTAGATCAGCAAGAAGACAATTGCCTCGTTTTGCTCAACCCGGAGAAGAAGGGGAGTATAAAGAACTTTTATTAGAATTAAATTTAATAGCTGATTTAGGTTTTGTAGGCTTTCCTAATGCAGGTAAATCAAGTTTATTAAAAATGTTAACTAATGCAGATCCTGAGATCGCAGCCTATGCTTTTACTACAAAAATACCAAATCTTGGAGTAATGAAAATACATGATAAGGATATTGTTTTAGCTGATATCCCAGGTATTATTGAAGGCGCACATATTGGAACTGGTTTAGGTATCAGGTTTTTAAAACATATTGCTCGAACAGCTGCATTGGTATTTATGGTTGATTTAAGTAATCCTGATTTTCTAACGCATTATGATAAATTACTTTTTGAAGTTGGAGAATTTCAATCTGAATTATTAAAAAAACCAAGACTTTTAATTGCAACCAAATTAGATGTTGAAGGTACAGAAGATAATTTAAATCTTTTAAAAGAAAAGTACTCTGATCTAGATATTGTTCCTATCTCTGTATTTGCTAGAACAGGACTTGATATACTAAAAGATAAATTTTTTGAGTTATCACATAAATGAATGTTGCTATATTAGGAGGGACATTTAATCCTCCTCATTATGGACATTTATTTCTTGCAAATGAAGTGAGACAAAAATTTTTTTATGATAAAATTATTTTTGTCCCTTCATATTTTTCTCCACATAAATCTAAAGATTTAAATATTTCTGATTATGATAGATTAAATTTGTTAAAGCTTGCAATTGACAAAATTCATTGGGCTGAATTTAGTGATTGTGATATAGTTCGAGGTGGAGTTACAAGAACTATTGATACAATAAGAGATATTAAAAAAATATATAAATTAGATAACAAACCAGGTTTTATTATTGGAGATGATCTACTTGATGGATTTAAAAATTGGAAAGAACCAGATCAAATATTAATTGAGTCCGATTTAATAGTAGGGCTTAGAAATAATAAAAAAATAAAAAGCAAATATAACATTAAACTTGTTGAAAATAAAATCTTTCCATTATCGTCATCAGAAATAAGAGATCGAGTATCTAAATCTATCGATGTTGATTTTCTTTTACCATCAAAAGTGATAGAATACATTAATGAAAAGAACTTATACAGATATAATAGCTAAAATTGAGACTTATATAGAAAAAGAATTATCTGAAAAGAGATATCATCACTCAATATATGTCGGTAAAATGTCTAAATTTTTAGCATCAAAGTTTAAAGTGGATGAAGATAGAGCATATTTAGCAGGGATTTCACATGATATTGCTAGAGAGTTAGATATAAGAGAAACTAATAATTATTTGTTAAAAATAAAAAATTATTCGTCCGAATTTTATATAAAACCTATTCTTTATCATGGTCCTGTGGGAGCTCTTTTATTAAAAGATAAATTTAATATTATTGATCCTGATATTCTTGAATCTGTAGCTTGTCACTCATTTGGGAATGCTAATATGTCAATACTTGCAAAAGTTGTATATGTTTCCGATTATATATCTGAAGACAGAACACATATTGATGATTCTTATAGGCAAGAAATTCTTAAGCTGGATTTAAATAGTATGATTATTAATATAACTAATAAAACTATTAAATATTTAGAATCAAAAAATGAAATAGTATTACCAGAAACAAAAAATATGATGTTAAGTTTAGGAATAAGGAATGAAAAAGAATAAAGAATTTGATAAAAGTATATTGATACTGATAACTATAGTATTAATTACAATTATAACAGCCTTTTCTTTGTATTTAAATGTTAGGGTTGATAAAGTATCACAAATCATTAAAGAGCATGGTGTTGTAACTACATTGATTGTTATAGAGAATGAAAATAACATAATTAATACACAAGTACTAATTATTAATAGTGATACAAAAAAAGGTGCTTTAATCGATATACCTGAAAACACTGGAACTATTATTACAAAAAAGCAGATGTATTCTAGAATAGATACTATTTATAAAGAGTTTGGAGTTGAAAGTTACAGAAAAAAAATATCGGAATTACTAGAGATAGATATACCATTTCATATTATAATAGAAGAAAATAATTTTTCAGATTTAATTGACTTACTAGATGGATTGGACTTATTTATAAGTAAATCTGTAGAGGAAGAATCAAAAGATTTATTAATACCATCTGGAAGTGTTGTTCTTGAAGGATATAAGGTCTTACAATATTTATCACTTAACAATTCAAGTACAAATATAGATACAAATATATCAAGAAGGCAGCGAATAACACAAGCATTTTTAGCTCAGATAAAGATTCATTCTGCACAAATAATTAAAGAAAGTACTTCAATGGAAATTTTTAGCCGTTTTAAGAGTAATCTTGATTATACATCATTACAAAAATATTTTGACTTCTTAGGTAGTTTAGAAGTTGATAGACTTGTTTTACAAGGTATATTAGGTGAATCCAGGATTGTAAGTAACGAAGAACTTATATTCCCTTATAATAATGAAAATTTAATTAAAGTTAGGGTAAAAAGAATATTAATCAATCTAAATAATCCCGAAGTTATTAGTGATGAAAAGCTTAATTTCAATATTCAGGTTTTAAATGGTACTAATCAACCTGGACTTGCATCAAGAACTGCTAAGTATTTAAATAGTTTTGGGTATAATATTTCTGGTTATGGAAATGCTGGCAGTGGTAATGAAGAGCATGAATTTACTTCAATTTTAATAAGAAAAGGAAATAGAGAAGCTGCCGAACGTATAGGTGAATTAATTAATTGTGAATATATTCATACTCAAATTGAGGAAGGTATAGATGATACAATTGATTTTACAATAATTTTAGGAAAGGATTTTGATGGAAAAAGAGTTAAAAATTAAGGAAGATATCCTTAATATAGCAAAAGAATTAGATGATCTAAAGGGTAGGGATACAATCGCATTAGATTTATTAGAAGAGTGTAGTTGGACAAGTTATTTTATTATTACTACAAGTAATAGTAATGCTCACTTAAAAGGATTAATGAACGAAATTAAAAAGAAAGTACATTTATTAGG
>JAFGYD010000234.1 GCA_016936295.1 Spirochaetales bacterium
AGATATTTACACTTTAGTGGTGATCCTAGTAAAGGATTAATAATTATACCCTGTGAGTTAATAGATAGAAATGGAGATAACCTAAAAAAAATTGTTTACCAATTAGCTTTAGAATGGAATCTGGAGCAGGAATTTATCAATTGGTTAGATAGTAGTAACTTTTTCTTAAATAGTTTGGTAGATAGAATTGTAACGGGCTACCCAAAGGATGATATTGAGAATTTAACAAATGAGTTACAATATAAAGACAACCTGATTAATACATGCGAAGTTTTTAACCTTTGGGTTATAGAGGGTGATTCAAAATTAAGCAATGAACTCCCATTAGCAAATACAGGATGTAATGTTATTTGGACAAACGATATGACACCATATAGAACTAGAAAAGTTCGAATATTAAATGGAGTACACACCATGATGTGTATGACATCTTATCTTTATGGGTTAGACACAGTAGGAAACTCTCTTAAAGATCCAATTATTAGTAAATATATAAAAAAAGGTCTCTATGATGAGATTATACCATCGGTCAATTTTAATGAAGATGAATTAAAATCCTTTGCTTCCGATGTTCTTGAACGATTCGCTAATCCATTTATAGAACATCAATTAATGAGTATTACACTTAATTCTGTATCTAAATATAAAGCACGAGTACTACCAACTATGTTAGAATATGTCTCCAAATTTAATTCAGCACCTAAAACACTCTCCTGTGGATTAGCTTCACTAATTCATTTTTATAAGGGAATTAATGAAAAAGGAGAAATAATTACAGTTTCCGATGATAAAGATATATTAATAAAATTTAGAGATCTATGGGATAAATTCGATGCAAACTTACTAGATTCACAATCACTGGTAAGTTCAATTTTATCTGATATTTCATTTTGGGGTGAAGATCTGACAAAAAATAGAATACTTACAAATGGAATACTCTTCTATTTCAACTCTATACAAGACAAAGGAATTGGACAAACACTCAAGGAGTTAGTATGAGTAGATATCTTGTAATAAACTCTTTAGATAATGTTGGTGTTGCATTAGGAGATTTAGAAAAAGGAACAACTTTCAATGTGAATGGAGAAATCATCACAATAAGAGAGAGTATTAGCCAAGGTCATAAATTTGCAATAAAAGATATAAAACAGGGTGATGATATAATTAAATATGGATCCCCTATAGGACACTCAACATCTAATATCGAGAGAGGTGAATTTGTTCATACCCACAATTTAAAAACTAACCTAAGCAGTGTTCTAAATTATTCTTATGATAAAACACCAAATACCGTGAATAATGAGATAGTTGAAAAAAAATTTTTAGGATTTGTAAGGGATAATGGATCGGTTGGGATTAGAAATGAAATATGGATTATAAATACTGTTGGGTGTGTAAATAAAACTGCTGAAAATATAGCTAAAAGATTCGACAATGTTTATACATTTTCCCATCCATACGGTTGTAGCCAACTTGGAGATGACCATAAAACAACCCAGAAAATTCTTAAGAATTTAGTTCATCACCCAAATGCAGGAGCAGTACTGGTTTTAGGGTTAGGATGCGAAAACAATAACATTAAAGAGTTTAAAAAGGTTCTAGGGTCTGTAAATGAAACTAGAGTCAGGTTTCTAGAAACCCAATCTGTAAATAATGAACTTGAAGAAGCAAGTAAAATTATTATTGAATTGCAAAATATCATTTCTAAAGATTGCAGAGTACCATGTAATATAAGTGAATTAGTAATTGGCTTGAAATGTGGAGGCTCTGATGGACTTTCAGGAATTACGGCTAATCCCCTTTTAGGAAAAATATCAGACACAATCATAGACAATGGCGGAACATCAATACTAACAGAGGTTCCAGAGATGTTTGGTGCAGAGACAATTTTAATGAATCGTGCAAAAAATGATCTGGTATTTAACAATACAGTATCACTAATAAATAACTTTAAAGAGTATTTCATAAAACATAACCAAGTTGTTTATGAAAATCCATCACCTGGAAATAAGGATGGTGGAATAACAACACTAGAAGAAAAATCCTTAGGATGTACACAAAAAGGTGGAAATAGAGAAGTTGAGGCTGTTTACGAATATGGGAATATAGTAACAACTAAAGGTTTAAATCTTCTAAATGGCCCTGGAAATGATATTGTTGCTGTTACTAATTTAGCGGCAGCAGGTTGTCATTTACTTCTTTTTACAACTGGCCGTGGAACTCCTCTTGGCGGTCCTGTGCCCACAATTAAAATATCCTCTAACAATCAATTAGCTGAGAGGAAAAAAGATTGGATAGATTTCAATGCAGGAGTACTCACAACTGGAGAATCTATAGATAAACTAAGTGATTCCCTTTTAAACTTTATTATTAATGTAGCATCAGGGAAAGAGACGTTAAACGAAATAAACAACTATCGAGAAATAGCCATTTTTAAAGATGGTGTTACACTATAAGGAGAAAATATGAATTTTTTAACAGAGGACTTTTTACTACAAAACCAACCCGCAAAGAGACTTTACCATGAGTTTGCAAAAAATCAACCCATAATTGACTATCACTGCCATTTAAACCCTGTAGATATAAAGAATAACAAAAAATTTACAAATCTTACTGAGATTTGGTTAAAAGGGGATCATTATAAATGGAGGGCAATGAGAACCCTTGGTGTGGATGAAAAATATATAACAGGTGATGCAGATGATTATGATAAATTCCTGGCATGGGCCAAATGTGTTCCACAGACTATTGGGAACCCACTATATCACTGGACACATTTGGAACTAAGAAGACCATTTGGGATTACAGACCGGGTTTTAAACCCCAAAACAG
>JAFGYD010000235.1 GCA_016936295.1 Spirochaetales bacterium
AATTTTTATCTCACCGGAGTTTCAATGAAAAAAGTTTTTTATCTAATGTTTTTAATATTCCTTTCAAATATATTTATCTATGGTTTAGGTACTACAGAAGAGTCGGATTACCGGGAAGTTTCTGGAAAAGACAACTGGGAATATGAAGTTCCTTTACAGGAAAAAGAACCAGGGGAATATAATTTATTAATAAGAGTTAAAGATAAAGCTGATAATGAAACTCTTACAGGACCATTTAATATAATAATTGACCCTGAAAGCGATCTTCCATTAGTTTCAATTACAAATCCAACTAGGTTTATGAGAGTAGGAGGAAAATTAAACATTGTAGGAACTGCTAGGGACGATGATGCTGTTGCTAAAGTTTTACTTAAAATAAATGATAGTGATTGGGTCGAAGCTGAAGGTCAGGAGTTTTGGAGTTATAATCTTGATTCTAACAAATATCAAGATGGTGTAATTTCTATAACTGGAAAAGCTATTGATATTAATGGTAAAGAGGGATATGAAACATCTGTACTATATAATCAGGATACATTAAAGCCACTAAATAATATTGAAAATTTTAAAAATGGTGCACTATTTTCAGGAAAAGTTGAAATTAAAGGAACAATTATAGATGCCAATGAAATTGAGTCATTGCAGCTAAGTACAGATAATCAGGAAAATTATGTTGATCATAAATTTAATAAGAATAAAGATGAAGATTTCTATACTTTCTCTTCAATCGTTGATACAAAAAAATTAGCAGATGGAGCAAATATATACTGGTATAAAAGTAAGGATAAAACCGGTTCTATCACAATAACACCCTTTCTCTTTTTTGTTGATAATATTGGCCCTGAAATTACAATAATTGATCCAGTAGATTTAGAACTAAATGGAACAATTACAATAAGCGGAAAAATAACAGATAGTGTAGGAATAAATAGCTTTAAATATATTTATGGTGAAGAAGAGAAAATCATAGAGTTGAAAAAAGGTAACCCATATTGGTCAGAAAATATAGACCTAATTAATGAAACAAAAGATAAAGTTAAGATATTATTTGTTTCGGAAGATAAATCTGGGAATATTACACAATATGAACATATTCAAATTATTAATAAAGAGATAGATAAACCTAAATTAGCTTTAAGAACCCCAGTAAATGAAAGTATTTACAAAAAAGACTTAATTATTGAGGGTTCAGTATTAGACGATGATTATATTAAAGGAATTGAATACTCCATTGATAACCAAGATTTCGTACTGATAGAGACCTTTAATGCTTTTACAGCAAAGGTTGAGAATTTAGAAACAGGATTACATAAATTTAGAATTAGACCAATAGATTCTGATAATATTATTGGTGATGAAATAAAGTTAGAGTTTCAAATTGATAGTGGAGCACCTGTAATTGAATTAAGTTCTGTATTTCAAGAGGAAAAAACATTAAACTATGTACCTGGAATGGAATTTTTATCCGATGGAAATAGTATATTAAGTGGTAAAATAATTTCTGGTAATACACTAGTTGGTCTACAATTAGTTCTTGAAGGTTTTGATCCTATAGATATAACATATAAAAAAGTAGATGAAGACTACATTTATAATATAAGTGTTGATAAAAAATTTCCCTATGGTAAAACAGATTTTAAAATTATCGCTAGAGACAATTACAATAACGAAACTGAATTTAATTCTACTATACTATTAAAGGACTATACAAAAATTAACGATGATTGGGGAATTTATTACAGTTCCTACATTGATAATGATTTAATTCCTTTAAAAGATGGGAATCCCTTTGAAATATATTTTAATGGGCCTGAAATTAAATCAGTTACTAGTGAGCCTGCAAGTGAGATATTTAAGGTTAGTAGAGAAAATAATTCTGTAATAGTTAGTAAAGGTAAAGAAGGGATTTCTGAAAATATTAAATTTGTAATTGATACAGATAAAGGACAATTCCAAACCGAAGAGTTTAATTTTATCTCTGATAGTACAAACCCAATAATAGATATCATTACACCACTTATTGATAGTTCTCAGTCTGGTGTTATGCAATTAGAAGCTGAAATAAGCGATAGTTTCCTGGAACTAGTTGAGTATAAATTATCTAATGAATCTGAATATAAAGAGTTAAAGCATAGTAACGGAATAATTAAAACAACTATAACAATTTCTCCAACAGAATTTGAGTCTTTAACATTAGAAATTAAAGCTACAGATAAGTTAGGGAATTTTTCAAGAGCATACAGAACATTTTTAGTAAATGAGAATAAATATGCTTTATCTCCAGATGGAAAAATAAATGAAACTCCAACTATTTTTATTAATAACCCACTAACAGGTAGTGTCTACTTTACAGAACCCTATCTTTCTGGATATACAAGAGACGATGATTCTATAAAAGAGATTATAATAACTGAGAATATAGAAGGCGGAAAAGTCCAACAATTTCCAATAAAAGGAGCATTTGATATCTCTCTTAAATCCTTTGGAACAGGAAAAAAGTCTTTAACTATAAACAGCATAAACCAGGCAGGTGTATCATCTAAACTAGTAAAATTATCATATATATATGAACCTGATAGAGCAAAAATAAAACTGGAAAACCGTGCTGGGGCTTTAATGGGCTATAGTACTAATAATTTAATAAAAGGAACTATTTTAACTAATTTAAGTGGTACATTAGAGTATTGTTTTGCAGATGAAGTATTTAAAAAAGCTGCTATTATAGATGGGAAATTTGAGATACCGGTAGCTAAGAATTTAAATTGGGGCCGAAATCCAGTTCAATTAAAATACACTGATGAATTTGGAAGAATAGAAACTCAGAGTAGTTTTTTCTATTTAATCGACAGTGAATATAGTGGGAAAGTAATAAATAATCCTGGAATATATATAAATTATAATCAGGTTGTAGATGGAAAAGTTGACCTTTCAAATGAGTCTTTTAAAGGATTTTTTATTGGAAGAGAAATAAAAAAAATTGAGTTAGTTTCATCAGATGGGGAGATTCCTGGATTTTTAGAATTAAACAATAGAAGTAATATTTTTGAAGTAAAATCCCTCAAATCTGGTCTTTCCAAGGATATAAAAGTTGTAATTGAAACAATTGATGGAGATATATATGAATCTTCTAATTATATTTTTATTAGTGACAATTTTAAACCAGAACTCAATATTACATCGGAAAATAATCAGTTTGTACAAGATAAGTTTATTTTAACAGGTACAGTAAAAGACGAATTAAAACTTTCAGAAATAAAATATTCATTGAATCAAGGCCTTTCATGGATTAGTGTTCCAATGTTGGAAATGGAAAAATTAGTAGAAACTGAGCAGTATACTTCCACATTTCCAACGGATAATATTCCAATAAAAAAAATTGAACCAAAAGAGTTTCAATTTAATGAAAGTATCGATCTATTAAATTTACCTGATGGCGGTTATACACTTTGGGTCTCTTTAACTGATGCAAAGGGTAATGAAACAATAAAAAACTTATCATTTGTAAAAGATAATACAAATCCTGTAATCTCTATGTTTATACCAGGTATTGATGAAATTAATGGTGTTATGTCCATAATTGGAAAATCCAACGATAATATTGAACTTGAAAAGGTTGTGTACTCAATTGATGGTATAGATTTTACAGATATTACTACAGAAAAGGTATATAATTTTTCCATTGATTTTGGATTATATGACATATTTCCAGAAACGTTTGTAATAAGAGCTATAGATAAAGCTGGAAATTATACTGATATTTTTCCTATATTAAATATTAATCAGGAAGGGGATAAACCTCGGGTAGAGATTCAGACACCTGCCCCTGGAGAAATAATAAGAAATAACTTTATTATTTCAGGTATGGCCTTTGATGACGATGAAGTTCAAGGAATATATTACTCACTTGATGGAGGAGAGTTTATATTAGTTGCCGAGAAGGAGAATAACTTTTCAATAGACGTTCCTTTAGAAAGTGTTTTAGATAATGAACATACTATTCAAATTAAAGCAGTCGATATTTTAGGAAAGGAAAGTGATACAGTTGTGTCAAACTTTTGGATATCCAGAGAAGAACCTACTAGTGAATTACTTCTCCCTTCAATTGAATCAACCAAATCTGGAACTATTAAATTAATTGGAAAAAGTTTTGATGAAAATAGTATAGATTCAATTTATATTTCTACAGATAACGGAGTATCATATCAGCTTGCCGAAGGTAGGGAAGAGTGGAATTATACTTTTAACTCCACAAATATTAAGGATGGAACTTACTCCTTATTTGTAAAAGCTATTGATAAACTACAGACCGAAGGATTTTATTCTACATTAATAAATATAGATAATACTTCACCAGAACTTATTATAAACGAGCCATTTGATGGAGATATTTTATCCGATAAAATTATTTTTAGCGGTAGAAGTATGGATAATATAGGTTTGGAAGATGTAGCTTATAAAATTTATACTCACTCGGAAATTGAGGGAACACCTATTCTTGTAGAAGAGGGTAAACTTGAAAATAGTGGAATATTTAATATTGCTATTCCTTTACAGGGATATGAACCAGGAGAGTATAATATAGAGTTAATAGCATTTGATAAGGCAGGTAATAGAGCCATTTCTACAAGAAATTTTACTGTAACTCCAAGTGAAAATGCTGGTGAAATTGAACTGCTCTATCCTCAGCCAGGATCTTTACAAACATCGGTATTTGAGGTTTCTGGTAGATTAAGCGGAAGAAAAAAAGCTAAATATGTAGAGTGTTATATCGATGGAGTATATTTTAGCGATATTCTAGTAAATAGTTTTAACTACTTCAATTTAAAAGTAGATACTTTAAATTTAACTAATGGTGAGCATATAGTTAAAGCTTTTGCTATATTGGAAGATGGTGAAATATACGAATCTTCTACAAATAATTTTATAGTTAATAATAGTGGCGCATGGCTTTCAATAATAAATATGAAAACAGGTGATAATATTTCTGGAAGACCTTTCTTAACAGGAGAAGCAGGATATATATCTGAATCCGCAGATCCAGAAGATACTCCAATTGTTCCTCAATTAGTAGAAGTTAGTTTGGATAATGGGCAGATCTTTTTACCTGCTGAAGGTAGTTCTAAATGGCAATTCAGGGTTGAAACATGGCAGTATGTAGATGGGATTACTCCAATACTAGTTCGTGCATTATATTCCGATGGAAGTATTAAAACCAGCCGAATTACTGTAAATATAGATAGAACTCTACCCGAGGTCTCTCTTCTTAATGAGGTTGAGAATGGTAGATATAACGATAATTTAAAATTAAGTGGTACTGCATTTGATTCAAATGGATTAAAAGATATATCTGTTATATTAAGGGAAGGTAATAAATCTAAATACGAAGTTCCAGGTATTTTTCAGGGAATGTTCATAGATTTGGAAACAGGTTATGGAAAACTTTATGGTGCTGGAATAGGTTTAACATTCTTTGATGATAATGTTAAATTACAGTTTACATTTGGGCAGACTAGAACTGCTTCTGTAGACGCCAGAATCAAGGGTAACTACTATGGTGGAAAATTAATTGCAAACCTATATACGTTAGAGTTTGGATCTCTCTTCGGTCCAGATTTAGACCCATATTCAATCTCTTTAGGTGTTGGTGCAAGTTTTACAAATAAAACACTTTCTGTTAGTGATGAAGAGTCTGTAATGTGGTATTCTGCAATTATTGGTCAACTTGACCTAATTAAAATAAAATTTGACAATAGGTATCTTAGTTCTGTTGAATTATTTATGGATTTTGAAGCAACTTTAATTTCATCCGAGAAATCTGGAGGTTTTTATCCTCGGCTTGGTATTGGAAGCAGGATTACACTATTTTAGAGTTGGAGGTTAAATGGCTGTTACCATTAACGATGTAGCAAAAAAAGCTGGGGTTTCCCATACAACTGTTTCTTGGGTAATTCATAATGATCCTAGAATAACTAAAAAAACAAAGGATAAGGTAAATAAAGCTATAGAAGAGCTAAATTATCATCCCAATTATAATGCTAGAAGTCTTGTTAAGGGAAAAACTGATGCAATAGCTGTTGTTTCAAGTTTTTTCTCCACAAATTTTGAGCTAAATATCTTACGAGGTATTGAAGATGCAATGGGTCAGGATTCCAAAGGTTTTAATTTAAATTTATACTCTTCAGCAAATAAAAGTAATGAAGTTTTAAATGAAATTTTATTTGGGAAACGAGCTGATGCTGTAATTCTCCTATGTGATACACCTTCTCAGAAAGTAATAAACGCATATAACAAACATAATATACCACTAGTGTTAGTTGAGAACTACCACGATGAACTAATTTCTGTTAAGTCCGACAGTATTTCAGGAGGGGAGGCTGCAGGAGAATATTTAATAAATTCAGGTAGAAAAAATATTGGAATTGTTGTGGAAGAGTTAAATGGAGATGATATTCCTGGTTTAAGTCAGGTAGAAAGGATGATTGGTTTTGAAAAGTCTTTTGAAAAACATGGCTTAACCGTAAATAAAGATTTAATTTTTGAAATTAATTCATTTAGAATGGAAGCAGGTCGAGAAATAGCACAAAATATTATTAATAATAATATAATAATAGATTCAATTTTCTGTGCTGCAGGGGATAAAGTAGCTTTAGGTATTATAGATGAATTAAAACACAATAATATTCGTGTTCCCGATGATATTTCAATAATTGGATTTGATGATATCGATGTAGCAGATTTAGTTTCACCTTCACTGTCAACAATAAGACAAGATCTTCATGGTCTGGGTTCAACAGCTTATGATCTTGCTATAAAATCTATTGAGAAACAGGCAATAGATGAAAAACATATACAGTATGAGACATTCTTTATAAAAAGGGGTAGTGCTTAACTACCCGTATATCTGTTTTATTTCACTCTCTATGTTTTCTTGTAGAACTTCACCTATATATTTGTAAATTTTATTTTTACTATCATCAGAGATGCTATTTGTAAACATTACAACTATTAATGTCTCTTTTTCATTAACTTGTCTATGGCCAAAAACAATAGAGTCTACAAGAATTAATCTTCCGTTTAATTTCAGCTGCATTTTAGGAAGAAGTGAGTTTTTCGCAAAGTTAACAGTCTGGTCAAATGTACAGGCCATACCAGCAGAACTTATGTCTACAATAGTTCCTGTTAATAGATCATTTCCAATCTTTACATTAAAAGTGGATTTTGAAAGATTATTTGATTTAGCCCTTATGAACTTTCTTTTACCTTTACACTCATTTACTTCTAAAGTTTTAAGAATGATTTTTTTACTGTCTTCCTTTCCTAATTTTAACTGAATGAATCCGCAGGAAATTGAAAGATCAATTAAATATTTTTCAGCTAATTCTTTATGCTCATTATAGGTAAGAATTCCTATTTGAACTCCTTTGTAATCATTGTTATTAACAATTGATTCAACAAATTCAAACCACTCTTTTTCATTTAAATGCTCATCTATATTAATAAATAGAATAGAATCCTTATATTTCTTTAAAAGTAATTTTACTTTTTTAAAATCCTTTAAAGTATATATTTCATACTCATTTTTAATTAAATCATCCAATAAATCTGATGCTATAACACTATGAGGATAGAGGAAGAATACTTTCTTCCCAAAGTTATTTTCAGCCATTATCAACTACAACCTCTTTATTGTAAAAGAAAGATTCATACTCTTTATCTTTAATCATAATATGATTATATACCCAATCTTGTAAAAATTCCAAAACTGATGTAGATAAAATCTTTTTCCCACCTTTAATATCATCATATAGTTTTCCTGCTGTTTCAAGCATGCTTTTATGTATTTTTTTATGCTCTTCCTTATCTGGGTAGTTATACTTGTCAAACATTTTTTCTTCTGCATTAAAGTGCCAATGTGTGTAATCAACTAACTCTTTTACAATATCTAGAAGAAGATTCGATGATTTTCCCTGGCTCATTCCTTGAGCTAGACGATTTATTATATTAAAAAGTTGCTTATGGTGATTATCAAAGATCTCTATTCCTACAGAAATTTCAGGCGTAAACTCCACTAAATTATCACTACCCAAATGTGTTAAAATATCTATTATTACACTTGAATTATCATGAGCTAATCTATGATATTCATTTCCTTTTTCAATATCTCCATCCCTCATACAGTCTACAATTTTTTGTACTTTATTATGAAATTCCTCGTGATTTTTTTCTAATTCATCATAACTTTTATTTGATAAAATATTTTTTCCATGCTGTTTCAACCAAATTCCTACTTCACATTCATTGCTAGATGAAAAATTAGCATCTTTTATTGTAAGAGTTTTATCTAATACAGCCCTGGATTTAGCAACCATATTTATATGGGAAAGGATTAAAGAACTTCTTAGCATTTTTTGTTTAAGTGTTGAGTCATCTGTATTTGAAAATTTTGATACACTATCAATTAATTCCGTTAATACATTTGTGATATCAAAGAAATAGGATGAAAGTTTTGTAGATATTGAGATTAAATCTTTAGAATCATCGTATAATTCATCCATTGTTTCTAATAAATTATTAGATAATTGTTTTGTAAAATCAAAAGTTTCTGAGACGTCTCTAGCCCCAATTTCCATTTCTGATATAGATGTTTTTGTATGTTCAGTAATATTTACTAGTTCTGAAATATTACTTGTAACATCTCTAGAAGTACTTAGAAGTGAAGAAGTTCTATCTGTTATATCATTAAAAGTATTACTAACACTATTTACACCGGAATCAATATTTTTAAATGCTTCCCCACTTAAGTTACTAAGTTCAGAAGCTTTTAGGATATTTTTATCAAGCTCCTTTAATGTTACTGAAATATTTTTTGCATTATCAGCTGTCATTGTTGCTAATTTTCTTATCTCTTCGGCAACAACAGCAAAACCTTTACCTGCTTCACCAGCATGAGCAGCTTCAATTGCAGCATTCATACTTAATAAATTAGTTTTTGAAGCAATACTATTAATAACTGTGTTAAGTTTTAAAACATCTTCAACACTATTTTTTACTGTTTTAATATATTCATTTGTCTGTTTAATTTTAGTAGCACCATCGGCAGTAATATTTACTAAATTTCTTGAATCTGAAATTCTTGATTGAGCTGTTGTAGCAATAGTTTCAATGGATTCCCTCATTCTTAGAATCATTACATGGTTTTCGTTGGTTTTTCTGCTCTGTAAAAGTATTTGATCTTTTAAACTACCAATAGATGCATGAATCTCTTCTACAGCCGCAGAACCTTCCAAAATATTATTTGTAAGTTTATGTGTTTGTTCCTGATTGTCTCTTGTATTTTCACTAATTTTTGTAGCATCTAAAAGCAGTTTTTGTATTTGTGTACTTAATCTACTACTGGATTTTTCTGTATTTATACTAATATTTTTTGTTTTAGTTAAAAACTTAACTACTCTATTAATTCCTGATTGTAATTTTAGCATAAAATCTGTTGCAGGTATTAAGTCCGGAATATCTCTGTCTAAATGTATTTTACCTTCGGAAAAATTATCAATTTTTTCGTAAAGTAGTTTGTTATTATCCTTCTTTTTTAACAACAAGATTGATTGAAGTACTACAATTATAAAGAGTACAAAAATAGCTATTAACATAAATTCTCCTTGATACTCAAGTATATTACATTAATAGCTATTTGACTAGTTAGTATTTTGAGTCTGCAAAGTTAAGCCAACCGCCTGCTTTAACTAAATCTTTATCAAAATCTGATATTTCAAATTTAAATTCCATTTTTTTAACTGAATTTGTTACAAATATTGTATCTGTCTCTATATCTACTGATATTTCAGCTTCACTTTTTCCAAAATTTGTAAATATAGAATCTAATTCTTCCTTAGGCAGGGTAATTGCAAGCATTCCGCAGTTAAACATATTTTGCCTAAAGATACGTGCAAAACCCTCTGCAATTACAACATTCATTTCATTCATTTCTAAAGCCCATGGAGCATGCTCTCTCGATGATCCACAACCAAAATTATCTCGTGTAACTACAATATTATTAGGCTCTATATCTGTTTTATGATTAAAGCCATCCATCTCTAAATCTTCAAGTAAAAATGGTTTTAATGTCTCTTTTGTTACCTCTGTTAAATATCTAGCAGGTATAATTTCATCTGTATTAATATCAGATCTATCTAGAAACAGAACTTTACCCTTAAAATTTTTCATCTATTCCTCCGTAGCCAATGTTATTGTTCCTGCAATTGCAGTTGCAGCTGCTGATGCCGGGCTCATTAAATGAACCATCCCACCTTTACCCATTCTTCCTGCAAAGTTTCTATTTGTAGTTGAAGCACAAACCTCACCCTTTGCCAAAACACCATTACTCATACCTAAACATGCACCACAAGTAGGGTTTGTAACACAGAAACCAGCTTCGTCGAATATTTCTAGTAAACCCTCTTTAAGAGCTTGATTATATGTTTTAGGGCTAGCTGGAGAAACAATAGCTCTTACAAATTTATTTACTTTTTTCCCCTTTAAAACAGCTGCAGCTTCCCTTAAATCTTCAATTCTTCCATTTGTACAACTTCCAATATATACCTGGTCAACTCTTGTACCTTTTAAACTCTCTATTGTTTCAACTTGATCTGGTTTAAAACCAACAGTTGCTACAGGTACTAAATCGTTTATGCTAAACTCTATTTTTTCAGCATATTCTGCATCTTCATCAGATATCCATTTAGTATAATCTTTTAAAGCATCTTCTTTTGTTTTAAATTCATCTTGTATAAATGGCCATAAATATTCAACTGTTGTCATATCCGGATAACAAATTCCAACTGTTCCTCCTGCTTCAATAGCCATATTACAAACAGTCATTCTCTCTTCCATTGTCATTTCTGAAATTACATTACCAGTAAATTCTATAACCTTATTAGTAGCACCATTTACTGTCAATTTTTTAATTATTGATAAAATTATATCTTTAGCGTAAACACCTTTTTGTCTTTTACCTGTTATGTTTATTTTAATTGTTTCTGGAGTTTTGAATGTACAGATACCCTTTAATATACCAACTTGTAAATCTGTTGTTCCAACACCTGCAGCAAAAGCTCCAAATGCACCATGGGTACAAGTATGGCTATCCCCCATAATTATTGTATAACCGGGTCTGGAGAATCCATTTTCAGGGAATATTGCATGGCAAACACCATTATTTCCAATATCAAAGAAGTCTTTTATATCGTGTCTTCTTGCCCAATCCCTTAGTATTTTTGCCTGCTCAGCTGTTTTACTATCTTTTGAAGGGGTTACGTGATCTATTACAGCTTTTATTTTTGTATTATCAAATACCCTATCTTTTCCTCTTGCTACAAGATCATTAATTGCAACTGGGGTTGTAATTTCATGACAAAAAACAGCATCAAGTTTTAGAACACTTATTCCACCACTTTGCCTATCTAACCTATGTGCATCAAATATTTTTTCTGCTATTGTTTTTCCCACTTTCTACTCCTTAAAAAATAAAATCTTAGGGGGGTTAACCATCCAAAGAGCTGTTAATGGCTCATCTGAAAGGCATTCAACTTTATGTGGTATCTCCGATGAAAAAGCTATACTATCACCTGCTGTAAAAAAATATTCATTTTTACCATAGGTTAGTTTTCCTTTTCCTGACAGAATATAACCAAATTCATTTCCTGTATGTCCGTAATCATCATGCCCTTTTTTAGAACCCTTATTAATTTCCATTATAAAAGCTTCTATTGCATGTTTATCCGAAGCATTAGGCAACACAGATAGTTGGTGATATGTTATCTCGTCAGTTTCTATTTTTTTCCTATCTTTAGCTTTAAGAATGGTTACATTCTTTTTTTTCTGATAATCGGAAAAAAGGTAATCTAAATCGATATCCAGTGCATCCGCAATAGAGAAAAGGGTATCAATAGAAGGGGACACTTTATTCCTCTCTATTTGAGATATTAAACTTTCAGAAACATTTACTTTATTTGCAACTGTTTTTAAAGTTATTCCCTTTTTTTCTCTTATGTCTCTTAGCTTATCGCCAAACCTGTAACTAATTTTCTTCATGATTACTTAACTCTCTTAAGTATATTTTAAGTATAAGGTTTTAAAAAGTCAATAGAGTAAAAATGCTACTTTTTCCAGGGCATTCTGGAAAAAAATACCTCTGCTTCCTCTTCTTTTTGGATCTCTGTATCACACTCTACAACTTCCATAAGTTCCTTTGGAATTTCATCTAGAAATCTGGAAGGCTTTGCTTCAACAGTGTCGTTCATGGAACGTCTTTTTTGACATGCGGTTAAATAAAGGTGTTTTCTTGCTCTGGTTATAGCAACATAGAAAAGTCTTCGTTCTTCTTCTACATTTCCAGTCTCTTCCACACTTTTCTGGTGAGGAATAATATGATCCTCTACACCTGCAACAAATACATTATCAAACTCAAGACCCTTTGATGCATGAATTGTCATTAAATTAACTTTACCCTTGTCATCTTCTTCCGATTCACTTCTTGTTATTAAAGTAATTCTATTTAAGTATTTTATTAATGTAGGTTCTGTATTGTCCGGATTATTTTCCCATCTTTTAATAAACTCAATAAAAGTCTGTATGTTTTCAAATTTCCATTTTGCAATTTTTTCATTATCAGGGTGCTCAGTAACTAACATACCCCAGTAGTCAATCTCTTCTACAAACTCGGTTACGATATCGGATATTTTAAGTTCTTCATTAGAGAATCTCTCTTTAAATTCTTCAATTAGGTCAATAAAATCAGCTAGACCGGAGTGAGCAGCTCCTTTTAATGGAGTATTTTGGTCAAAAACAAGTTCTTTAGAGGCTGCATATAATCCAGATCTTCTTTGTTGAGATTTTTCAATCATTAATTCAAGTGATTTTTTTCCAATACCCCTTCTTGGAGTATTAATTATTCGTAACAGATTTACATCATCATCTGTATTTACAATCAACTTCAAATAGGAAATTATATCTTTTATCTCTTTTCTTTGGAAAAAACTTGTACCACCCGACATAACATAAGGTATATTACAGGACAGTAGTGAGTCTTCAATTGCTTTAGATAAACCATTTGTTCTTATTAAAATACCAAAATCTTCATATTTTAATCGGTCACGAATAACTGCACTTGCAATTGTTTCGGCAATAAAATCAGCTTCTGCTCGCTCATCCTCAGGGTAACTTGTCTGAATAATTTTAGCTTCTGGGTTAATTTCAGTCCATAAAGCTTTATCTTTTCTATTTGTGTTATTTTTTATTACAGAGTTTGCGGCTTCAAGAATAATTCCAGTAGATCTATAGTTTCTTTCTAATTTTATCTCTTTTAACTCAGGGAAATTTCTTTCAAATAAAAGCAAATTTTCATAATTTGCACCTCTCCAGGAGTAAATTGATTGATCATCATCCCCAACTACACAGATATTTCTATATTTATCTGCAAGAAGTTTTATAAAATTGTATTGTAATATAGAGGTATCCTGAAACTCATCAACCATAATATATCTATATCTATTTTGGTACTCCTCAAGGACTTCCGGATTGTTTTCTAAAATTTCCTTTGGTCTTACAATAAGGTCATCAAAATCAACTGCATTATACAATTTAAGATGTTCGTTGTACTCATCATATAGCGGCCTGTGGAGTTCGTTGTTAGTATCCCATTTAACTCTTCCTGTTTTCAAGCCGGAAATTATGTTTGATAACTCGTTTAATTCTGCCCACTCATATTTTAGGTTAAGTTCCCTAGCTGCTTCCTTTATACAGGAATTTTTATCGGTTGGATCATATATTGTAAAATTAGGTCTGTAACCTAAATAATGTATTTTTTCTCTTAATATTTTTACACCAAAAGCATGAAAAGTAGATACAGTTAAATTACTTAATTTTTTCCCAGTAATCTCTTTTACTCTCTCTTCCATTTCATTTGCTGCTTTATTAGTAAAAGTTAGGGCAAGAATTTGAGATTGAGGAATACCATGGTCAAGCATATTTGCTATTCTATTTGTAACAACACCTGTTTTACCACTTCCAGCACCGGCAATTATTAAAACTGGACCTTCAATGGTATCTACAGCCAGCTTTTGTTCCGGATTAAGATTTACTTTTTTCCCCATATTACCTCTTCCACATATATTTCAGAGTACTATCTTCAGGATAGGATAATCTTCCGTTAAACTCCATGTGACATAATCTGAATATTTGATCACAACCTATCCAGGCAGATCTTTTTAAATTAATTCTGAGAGAGTTATTATTGTGTAGTTTTGACCATTTAATCAATAGCGATCGTAACCCTTTTAACATACTTACAGGATCAAATTTCAAAATTTCGTTTGGTATAAAATGTCCGGAATCCAGGATCTTTCCATATTCATTATTAACCATATGAATTGTTCCTATAATAAGATCATCAGATATAATTTTTATATGGTATGTATAATCTTTTTCTTCAATTTTAACAATAACCTTGCTTTTATAATCGTACAATCTCGAGTTGATAAAGAAATACTGATCAATCTGAGATATAAAGCTATCGTAGATATATTCAACTAAAATAGTATGATTATCATTTTTATAATGTTTATATATGGTTTCTCTAAATGCTCTTGGAAGCCTTGGGAGTTCAGTTTCAATTAAATCCTTTACATAGTGAAAAATTGACTGTGTTGGATCTGTCGACTTTCTCTTACTTTTTTTTAGGACATAACCAAGGGCATTAGGTTTTACTGTTGAACATAACATATGAATTTCTTCCATTAAAGGCATTTTATCAGTCTTTATTTTTTGTAATTCAAATGCTTCTTTTTCAATTAAAAAATTTATTGGTTCAGGTACATAAAAAGGAGATTCAAGTTCGGTAAATTCCTGTTTTGTACAGTAAAAACTGTCAATTTCCTTCAACTCTTCGACTACATCGTCCTTTATATTTGATAATTTATTTAAAAGTGGTTCTAGTGCGATCCAGGATTCTGGATCTAGAGTGTCTACGGTATCGTCTTCGGTATGGTTACATGCCCAACTTTTAGGGAGTTGATGCGGATTTTTTTTGTAATCAATAACCTCGTTATATGGTAATAATGAAATTAAAACAGCAGGGTACCCGTTCAATATAAGTCCTAAATCATCGGAAAAAAGTGGTGTTAAGTAGAAATATTCTCCGTTATTAACCGATAAAAGTGAATTTTCTGCATCTCTTTTTACTTTATCCACATCATTCTTTAATGGATTAAATTTATACTTCTCTTTGTAATGTTTTTTTAAGAGATTTTCACCAGCAGTTCCAAGAATAATTGTTGAACCAATTCCACACATATCAAAAACAAAAAAATGAAGATTTTTGATATTTTTTGTTCTAAAATAGTTTGCAAGTGTGAAGGCTCCCTGTTTTTTAACTGAACTTTCTTCCCCAATCTCTTCTTTGTCTGTAAAAATAATTATAGTGTTATGATTTTTATCTTTTAGTTTTCTGCCATGATATAAAAGATAAAAAACTGAAGCGCTGTTATCGTTTGCTCCTGGAGTTTTTGGGACTCTGTCATAATGAGCAAGAAAAACTGAACAATCTTTTCTGCTAACTAAATTTTCCGGGAATAAAACAATATGTTTTGCCCCTTCAAACTCTATAATTGAATAGGGTAATCCTTCATGCTCAATAATAGAAATAATTATTTCATATCTATTACTATTTAATTCGCAAAATTTTGAAAATAATTTCTGACTTTTTAATGCACTTTTCATTTTTCACCCTACTTAAATAAATGATTATTTACACTTCTAACATACTGTATTCCTCGTATACTATTCGTTAGAAATAGACGATCGAAACCATATAGATCATCTACATAAATATCTTTTTCCACAATTTTCTTCCCATTTACAAATCCTTTTTTAATAAGAGCTTCTCTGTATGTTCCTGGAAGAATAGGAAGTGTCAATGGAGGAGTATATACTATATCTTTAGCTTCACAAAATATATTTGCAAAGCCTGTTTCAAGAACTCTGTCTCTATGATCCTTGAATATAATATATGGTTTAGTAAAATTTGTCATATAATTAATACTTTTAAAGCTGTAAATAGGTTCATTTCCCCTAATAAATTCAGAAATTTTTAAATCAACAGGATTATTTTCTATATTCAATGTAGAACAGGTAATTAAATATGATGGTTTTTCAATATCCATAAATATTATAATTTTGACTCTTGCTAATGATAAATTATTACAATTTACTAAATTAACAATATCTTTTTCAAAATTGGAAATATCTAAATCAAAATTGAAAAAAATTAAACTTGAAACTATCCGTTTTAAATGAAGATTCATATTTTCTGGGTTCCCATTAATTACTTTAATAGTTGTAAAAAAGCCATTACCATAATTGAAACCCTGGCTGAGAGGGGAGATACTAATCTCTGATACAATTTCGCCATTATAATTTATTTTCAAACCCAACCGCCTTAAATAAAGAATCCAATTTAACAAGAGTCTCTTCATACTCCTCTAATGGATCAGAATCAATTGTTATTGCTCCACCGGAATTTAAAATAATCTTATTATTTTGGACAATTGCTGTCCTAATAACAATACTTGAATTTAGCAGTTCTTTATTCATTATAAATATCGATCCTGTATATATATTTCTTGAAGACTTCTCAATTTCTTCGGTTAATTTCATACAACTAACCTTTGGACATCCTGTAATTGATCCCCCTGGAAAAGTTGCTTTAAATAGATCTATATAATCCTTGTTATCCTCTAATTCACTTTGAACAATCCCTACTAAGTGATGAACATTCTTGTATTTTTCTATTATTTTTTTATTTAAGACCTTTACACTTCCTACTTTTGACACTCTTGATAGATCATTTCTCATTAAATCTATTATCATAAATAGTTCAGCCTGGTTTTTTGAGGAATCCAGAAGAGTTTGCTCTAATAAATTATCTTCTTCTAAACTTATACCCCTTTTACATGTCCCTTTTATTGGTCTGGTTTCTATTAAACTTTTTTCTGCTTTTAAAAAGAGTTCTGGACTATTTGAAATTATACTGTATTCTGGACGTTCCATATATGCGGAAAAAGGGGATTTATTTATGGAATAAAGCTTTTTAAATAGAGAGTATGGAGAACCGGAAAAATCGCCAAGAATTGATTGAGTTAAATTAACTTCATATACATCTCCACTTATGATTTTTTCCTGTACTTTAATAACATTATCAATATACTCTGTTTTAGAATAATCCGGTGTTAAATTATTAACTTTAAAACCCGTATCGTTATAATTGGTCCCTATAATCTGGTTTTGGGTCTCATATTCAATATCTATTTGAAATAGTTGATTTTGTTCATGATTAAAATAGTAGTATCTATTGTATAAAATCCATTCAGCTATAGGTAATTCGTATAGATCATAAGTTTTTTTCTCTATTTTTTCTATGGAGTGCAACGCCTCATAACTAATAAAACCTATACCTCCTAATCTGTTAACCGGGTATTTTAGTTTATGAAAATTGCAACTATCTACCAAGTTTCTTAGTTCATCCCAAAAAGTATAATTATTAAAAATAACTCTTTTGAAAGGTTTTATCCCAATATAAGACTCCTTGGTAATATCTTTGGGTCCATCTCCTGTTAACATAGTAGGCATAAAGTCCCTTTCAATATTATTAAAAAATATATAGGGTTCTTCATAATCCAGGCTAATAATTGAATATGATTTTATTAAATTACTCAATATTTACCCCTCTAATAAAGTTTTTAATAATTTCATTCCCATACTCTGTTAGAAAGGATTCAGGATGAAATTGTACTCCAAAAATTGGAAGTGTTTTATGCTCAATAGACATAATTATATTGCTTTCTGTTAATCCTGTAATTATTAAATCATTACCAGGAACAATTTTTAATGAGTGATATCTAGCCACATTAAAATTATTTGGAATTTTTTTGTATAATAATGATGAATTTTTTGTATAGACTATATCACTTTTCCCATGGACTGGATAATTTGATTTAACAGTTTCACCATTAAAAAAAGAATTAATACATTGCATACCCAGGCAAACACCAAAGATTGGGTGTGTTTTATAACATTTTGATAAACACTCCATAATTATAGGAGTTGTATTTGGATCCCCTGGACCCGGAGAGAAAAAAATTGCATTGTAAACCGAATAATCTTCATTTAATAGTTGATAATCTCTTTTTACTATAACTTTTCCATTAAAGTTGGATTTAATTAAATGAAGAAGATTATATGTGAATGAGTCATAGTTGTCGATTAAAAGAATTTTTTTCATATGCAATTTATATCAAAAAAAATATCTTTACTAAAGTAAAAAAATGAAATACCGAAAAACATAATGTGGGAGGCTTCTAATGGTTAGAGGTATATATACTGGAGCAAGTGGAATGATGGCACAAATGCATAAAATGGATGCATTATCAAATAATCTTGCAAACGTAAATACAACAGGTTATAAAAAAGATACATCGATTCAAAAGGCATTTCCTGAACTTCTTTTAAGCAGGATAAATGATAATGGTGTACATAAATTTCCTTTCGGAAGTGATGACACAGCTCCAATTGTAGGCAAATTAGGTGTTGGTGTTGAATATAATGAAAGTTTTACAGTTTTTGAACAAGGTGCATTACAGGAAACATCTAATCCATTCGATCTAGCATTAGAAGATAGTGGTTTTTTTGCAATAGAAACTCCTTACGGAGAGAGATATACAAGAAATGGTTCCTTTACTTTGGGTAAAGAGGGCTTGCTTCTTACAAAAGAGGGATATCCTGTTTTGGGAGAAGAAGGCCCCATATATATAAAGAAAAATAATTTTGTTATAGATAGCGATGGAAATGTTTTTCAAAATGGTGCTCTATCCGATAATCCTCAACAATTAGTATCCATGGAGTCTAATGATTGGGCTGAAACAGAAAAAGTTGATACTATTAAACTTGTAGATTTTGAAAAAGTTAGACACATAAAAAAAACAGGTAGTTCGTTATGGGCATCTACTGAGGATTCTGGTTCGGCAGAAATTCTAAAGGGCAGTGACAGACCTAGAGTTTCTCAAGGATTTCTTGAAGCATCAAATGTTAATCCTGTAAATGAAATGGTTAATTTAATAACAGTTAATAGGGCTTATGAGGCAAATCAGAAGGTGATTTCAACCCAGGATACATTAACTGGCAAACTTTTTAATAATGTGGCACGGGTTTAGGAGTAAATTATGATGAGATCATTATGGACCGCAGCATCTGGGATGAACGGCCAACAGTTTAATATAGATACAATTTCAAACAATCTATCAAATGTAAATACTACAGGATATAAAGAGGTTAGAGCCGATTTTGAAGATCTTTTATATCAAAATTCCCGAATAGCCGGGACTCCTGCAACAAGGGATACAGTTGTTCCTACAGGAATTCAAGTTGGGCATGGAGTAAAGGTTGCAGCGACTCAAAGAATGTTTACACAAGGGTCTCTACAAAATACAGGAAACGAATCCGATTTAGCTATAATGGGTGAAGGTTTCTTTAGAGTACAACAACTAGATGGTACAGCTGGTTATTCCAGAGATGGAGCTTTTAAAATTGATTCAAATGGTCAGTTAGTAACTTCTAATGGAAACAAAGTTCAACCAGAAGTTGTTTTCCCTGAGGGTTTTGTTAGAACTTCTCTATCAGTTTCTGAGGATGGAAGGGTAACAGTAAAAGTTCCAGGGAATGATGATCCTATTCAAGTTGGGCAAATTGAACTTTTTAGATTTGTTAATCCTGCAGGTTTGCAATCAATAGGTCAAAATACTTTTAAAATTACAAATGCGTCAGGTGAAGCAATTGGAGGTAGACCCGGTTTTGACGGTATGGGTAAATTACAACATAAGTTTTTAGAAAATTCAAATGTATCCACTGTTAGAGAAATGGTTAATATGATTGTTGCACAAAGGGCATACGAGTTAAATTCCAAAGCAATTCAGACATCTGATTCCATGCTTGGAATAGCAAACAACTTAAAACGATAGAAGGCTGATTATTCAGCCTTTTTTTTGAATATACTATTAAAAAAATTACAAATTGAATTGAATATTTTAATAAAAAAATTGGGGTTGTTTAATTTATTCAACTGTCTGTATGCATTTTGCAACTCTATATCTGTGAAATCTTTACGAACTAAATTCTCTTCCAATTCTCGTTCAATTAGCTCTTTTTTGCTTGGGTTATCTATAATTTTAGCATCTATTGTTGACCAACCTAGTTGTTTAGCTGATTCTAATCTTCTAAAACCTGAAATAAGTTCTTTATTATGATTAATAGTAATAGGATGAAATTGTCCATATTTTATCAGACTCTCTTTTAATGGCTCTAAATCCCCAATATCAACTCTGATTCTTTTTTTTATTTTTATTTCAGTAAGATTTACTTCCATTTTAATCCCAAATTTCTAAAATCTGTTCTTCCTCATTTGTATTTGTACTTTCGTCTTCTAAAGGAAAAATCATTGCCTCTATATCTATTATATTCTCATCTGGGGATAATTCAATTGCAATTAAATTAAGAATTTTATTAATTGTATCTTCTCTTGCTTCTTCTACAAAGGTGTGATAATCACAAAATGTTGTTGGTTCTGTACCAACTTTATAAACTTCCCTTCTTGTCGTTGGACATTTTTGTGTTGCTAAGTCTCCAGAAACCGTACAAATTGTTCTTTCTATAATATCCTTTGGTCTGTAAAAATCTTTTACAGGAAGATCCTCATGAATCTCTTCCATATATTTTGCCCAAACAATACCGGCTAGAACTGCACCATTATTAGATTGACCTAAAGAGTTTGAACCCTTATCAAATCCAAACCATATACTTGTAGTATAGTATGGAGAATATCCTACAGCCCAAGCATCTTTCCAGTTATCACTTGTTCCTGTTTTTCCTGCCATAGCCATACCGTTAAATTTATTTATAGTATTTCTATAACCATAATTTAATGTTCCACCAGGAGCCAAAGTTGTTTCAAGAATATTAGTCATTATATATGCATCTTGAGGTGACATTATATCGTATTCTGGTCTATAAGATTTTTGTAACATCTCATCTTCTACATGTACAATTATTGCGCCATTCTGATTCTCTATAAATCTAATACCATAAGGATCATTAGCACGTCCGTTATTAGCAAAAGTAGCAAATGCTCTTGCCATTTGTTTCGGGGAAACAGTGGTAACTCCAAGAGCCATAGGGAATTTTCTATCAAATTTCCTTCTTATTTCGCTAGGGTCTGTAATTCCTAGAAGTTTTGCAGATCTTTCTATTGCAGAATCAAACCCGATTATTTGAAGTGCTTCAATAGCAGGAATATTTAATGATTTATTAACTGCATAACGAAGTAATACATCTCCATGCCAAGCTCCAGCATAGTTGTTTGGAATGTATGGTTCTGCACCATCTGTTACAAATGTTTTAGGCTGGTCTATAAAATGAGTTCCTGCTGTTAATTTATTCTCTGAAATACCTGCTGACATAAATAGAGGTTTAAAAGAAGAACCAGCAGAAACTTCGGCATTAAGAGCTCTATTATTCTGATTTGTATATTCAAATTTACTTCCACCTATAAGTGCCAAAATCTGACCATTTTTATTATCAACAGTAATTAGTGCTGTTTCTATTGGATTTTCATTTGCTGAAGCATCAAGAGCCAAAGCTGATTGACTAAAAGTATTAAGAGATGTAATTCCAGTTAATAAAGATAAAATTCTTACCTCTGGGGCAACTGTCTTTTGGAAGTACTCACTCTCTTTTTTCTTTAATGCTTTTTCTTCAACTTTTATATATTTATTATTTGTAACTAAGCCCATCATACTAATAATTGGGGAAAACTGATTATAAACCAATTCTGTTTTCTTACTGGATAGGGTTTTATAATTTTTTCTGGCATCTTCTAACTGTGTTAAAAGATATTTATCCGCAGATTCCTGATAATTTAAATCTAATGAAGTGTGTATTGTATAACCATCTTTATACACATCTTGAGTTCCATAAAGTAAATTTTTTAACTCTTCCCTTACGTATTCTGTAAACCAAGGAGCTTTATCATTTCTATTTCTTGCATTGTGTACATTTTCAGAACTATCTCTGGACCAATCATGTTGCAACCAGTAGGTAGCAAAACTCTGCTCAGCCACATCTTTTTTTAAGTAACCGGTAGCTACCATTTCATCTAAAACATGTTTTTGAACTTTTCTTGCCCCTGAAGGATTTCGGTCTGGTGAGTAAAGAGTTGGTCTTGCAACCTGAATTACCGCCATAACAGACTCGGCTGGACTATTGGTTTTTGCTGAGTGTTCAAAGAAATAATTACTTACTGCTTCTATTCCATAAGCTCCGTGACCAAAGTTTACTTTATTTAAGTACATCTGCATTATTTCTTGTTTAGAATATTGTCTCTCAATCTGCCATGTTTCCCACAGCTCTTCAAGTTTTGTAAATATAGTTCTATCGTAAATATTATCGAGTCTGATTTTTGCTAATTGCTGGGTTAGTGTACTTCCTCCACCACCATCTAAATTCCAGTTGACAAGAAGACTCATTACAGCTCTTGAAAAACCTCTAATACTAAATCCGCTGTGCTGAAAGAAAGGATTATCCTCTCTTGCAAGTAGTGCAAAAATTTGATATTTAGGTAAATCGTTAAATTCTAAAAGAGTTCTTTGTTCTTCACCAACTAATTCTGAAATTATTTCTCCATTTCTATCTAGTATAGTTGATGGCAGAGAAGGTTTTTCAATAATAAAATTTTCAATATTTTTATTATTAATATTTATTGCTAATGCAAAACCGAGTGAAGAAGCTAAAATTGCTGATAATATAATAAAAAGGATTGTAAAAACCCTAAAACCTATTTGATGCTTATGTGAGAAAATCATAGATAAATATTACTCTGTCTGTCCTAGGTAGTCAATGACATGAATAAAAACAAAATAGATAAAAAAACCGGAGAAAAATCTCCGGTTTAGAAGTTATACTAATGGGTCTGCACCAATTGTTCCAACTAAATCTTCTCTATATTTCGATGATTTATAGTAATCTAGTTTTTCTTTAATTCTTTCAAGGTTTGCCTGAGTTTTAGCAACTACTTTAGGGTCATGATATTTAGAGTTTGCAATGAATTTATTTAAATACTCAATGTTTTTCTCATATTGTGCAATATCTTTTTTCTGTTTTAGATCAAGTCTTGCTTTATACCATTCAGAGTTTAGTACAGATTCTTTTGTAAATAATGCTCTAAATTCAGGTGAATTAAGTGTCATTCCTTCATATTGTCCCTCAGCCATTATATACATTAAAGCTTTTAAAGGAGGGCAGGCAGAATTAACAGAACCATCTTTTATGTATTCATTAGCAATTTTTTTGTATGTCTCTGTTATGTTATCTATACCATCAACAAACGCTTCCAAGTCTTGAAGTTCTGGCTTTAGCATATCTTCAGGGAAAATAGAGTCTGGATTATCAAATATTTTACCAAGGAAGTCCTGGGTAAATTTTCTTGTTAATCTCATACCTAAAATGCTTGCTGGAATAGTTCTTCCTTGATAATCAAAGTCTTTAACTTTTTCAAGGTGTCCATTTTGAAGTAAAGTTTTAGGATTTCTCTCTTTAGGAGTTAATCTACACCATAACTCCGGTATTAATAATGAAACATCATGGTCAACTTTATATTTATGTCCAATATATCCTGCTGCTGATGAGTATCCACTATAACCACAAAGTATGTTTGATAACATTGTATTGTTTAAATCTGCAGTTGCAACTAGAGCATTAAATGGTCCTTTTGTAAGAGCTCCCTCAGATCCTGCACCTGTAGTAGAAGGTGATTTACCTGTTAAACTACATATTGCATCCATTAATAATTCTGGTAATTCCTGATAATGTATTGGTCCATATACCGCAAGTGGTCTAATTTTCTCAGCTCTATCTATAGGGTTATTTCTTCTACCAGATAATATTGCATTAACTGGATTATGAAGAGGTTGATCTATAGGCAGTTCTCTTGACAGTCTTGCTCCAATTTTATGAACATCAGATTTTAAAGAATTTAGAAGATCTTTTTGTGTTTCAAGATATCTTGGGTTCTTTGTTGGTTTTCCGTTTACCATTCTTGGATGTGATGGAAGAATAAAGTACTTAACACTTTCATCTTTTTGTACATCATAAAGCATCTGTTTTACAGGTTCGGTATACTTATTAAAATTAATAGTATCGTTAATTATTTCTGTTGCAAACTCTCTTGGGTATGGTTCAAAGTTAGAAATAAAATTACCTTCAGATGATAAATCTTCTTCAGCCTGTTTATCGTAACCTCTTATAACAGCATCATCTGGTCTTTGGAAAAACCTTGATTCTGAGTTATATGCAATTTTTACGCTTTCATTGTCGTATTTAGGGTTAAGATTTGTTAATAATCTAGCAGGAATTGTAACACTTGATGTGATATCATCCTCAAGCTGAGTTTTATCTGCTGGTAAGAAATCCTGTCTTAACTTGTAAGTTCTTCCTATTCCTTTTGTATCACGACCAATTCTTAAGTAAGAACCAGAAACATTTCTTCCATTGTATTTAAATTGATGACCAGGAATACCATTTATAAAGTCAACACTGAATTTTTCTTTCCAGTTAGCACCCCATGAAGGATCATAAAAACGCTTAACAAGGAAAACGATAGATTTTATTCTTGCTGGAATTTCTCTTAACCACGCATTGTAATCATCGCTCCAATCCGGATTTTCGTTTAATAGTCTAATAACAGAACCTAATGATCTCTCTCTAGAAAGAATTGACCGACTTTTATTATTTACTCTTGGTTCTCTATATCTTCCAGAATAATCCTTATTTATAATTTCTTCAGTTGCTGCCATATCTGCATCGAAGTCACCAATAAAAATTGGACCAAAATCAATAGCATCCCAAATAGATTTAGATATTTCAGATTTACCACCGCCTGAAACAGTACAAGGTTTGTGACAGAATGTACCTTCTGCATCAGTTCCTACTAATCGCCATGCTGGAGTATTAGGATGTTTTTCCATTCTAACTTTATATCCTGATGGTAGAATATAGTTAAATCCAGGAAGTATGTGTAATTGACCTCCATTCCAGCTTGCAATTTGTCCTTTACTTAAAGAGAAGATAGTATCTTCTGGTACAAATATAATTTCTGGGTGGTTTTTATGAACAGCATATCCTTCCGGTTTTAATTCTACTGTATCGCCTAGTAACTGAATTGCTTTTTTAAAACTATGATCACTTGGAATTGTTGAATCCGGTTTAAAATATACACCAAGACTTTTGCATGTATAAGCTAAAGCTCCACCAGCATGTTCTTCTTCATATAATCCTGAAAGGTTTGCGGAATAACCCATTTGAGTCTTAATCTCTTTTTTACAATAACCAAAGTAGTTATCACCAATTATTGTAACAATAACTCCTCGTTCATCTCTTGCTGTTATTTTAAATGCAGATCCATTATTATATAATTCATCCTCTTTTTCCCAGCACATTCCATCTTTTTTTTGTCTTTCTGTTGCTTCAGAGATATGTGGCAATCCTAAATCTTTTTTCTTTAGTTTAGTAATTTGAGGTGCCATAATAATACACCCTGTATGTCCTGTCCAATTTAGTGGATTTAGAGCAGCATCATTTTCAGGTAGATATGGATCACCTGCATTTCCAAAAATTGATTCAACAAAATCAAGATTTGAGACTAAAGATCCTGGTGCATAAAATCTTATTTCCATAGATTTTTCATTTATATATCCTGGTACATCAGGGCAAACAATAGGTCTTAATAATAATGAAACAAAGGCTTCTGCCTGGTTCTCTTTTTGAGAAGAGGTAAACGGTAGAATCTTTTGCTCTCTAGAAGGATTTAACGCTGATTTTAATATTCGGCTAAAAGCTAACTTAGGAACAACTCTTTTATCAAAGGGAACTGGTAAACCTCCTTCTACTACATGGAATGAACCAACTGTTGTTCTTCTATCATTTTTAGGATTATGAACAACACCTTGTTTAATTCTATATGAACTAATCTCTTCGTTAATAAATTCATCTTTATCTACAGGTAGAGATAAAACCCTGGAAAGTCCGTGTTTATCTAATATAAAAGTATTTGATGGAAGTCGTTCAACGTCTCCATCTACATCTTTAAGATATGAGTCTAGAAAGTTTTGTATCCGTGTATCTGCTGGACTAAGGTGTGTAGACAATAATCTGTCCTTTTCCCTAAAATGTTCAATAAGATCCCACGCTGTTCTTAACTCTTTATCATCACTACCTTCAAAATATGGTAGCCCCATAGATGCTAATTTCATGTTAATATATTTAACATAACCTTCAACATTTTCCTTAGCTAAAGGATTAACACCTATTCCGAAATCTCTATCAATTTGCATATAGTTACTCCTATCGATTACATATTAAAATTAATAATACATAGAATCTCTTTTACTTATAATATAATATCGAAAATTAAAATCAATGAAAAGGGTTTAAATGTTTATTTTTGACACATTACGCATTTCGTTAGATAAACTTTAATTTAATATGAAAAATACTTTTTTTCCAATAATGTTTGACCTTTAGCCTGCATAAATATAAAATTATCATATATTGATAAAAAAAGAGGTAGACATGAAAAATCTTTTTAAAGTTATGGTTATTGTAACTGTTGCTTCGTTACTATTTGTTTCTTGTTCAAAGAAAACTGAACCTACTGCTATGGCAGAAGAAAAAAAAGTAGCATTAAAAGTAGGTATGGTAACTGACGCTGGAACAATTGATGATAAATCATTTAACCAGGGAACATGGGAAGGTATTCTAAAAGCAGGTGATGAATTAGGTGTTACAGTAAAATATCTAAAACCAGTTGGAACAACAGAAGCTGATTATTTAAAAGAAATTGGTAATTTATACGATGCAGGTTACAAATTCATTGTAACTCCAGGGTTTAAATTCGAAACAACAATTTTTAAAGCACAGGATAAATATGCTGATGCTAAGTTTGTAATAATTGATGGTACTCCTCACAATGCTGATTATAGTGAATTCAGAGCAGAGAAAAATGTTATTTCAATTTTCTTTGCTGAACATGAATCTGGATTTATGGCTGGTGTAGCAGCAGCTCTTGAATTAAAAGATGGTAAATTTGGTTTTATCGGAGGAATGGAAATTCCTGCGGTTCAGAAATTTAACTGGGGATTCCAACAAGGTATTATCTATGCAAATGAGAACTTTGGAACAACAATTAATCTAGATGCTGAAAATATTATTTATCAAGGTACTTTTAGTGACGTAGCAGCAGGTCAACAATTAGCTGCACAAATGTTTGATAAAGGTGTGAGTGCAATTTTCTGTGCTGCAGGTGGTGTTGGTGTTGGTGCTATTAATGAAGCAAAAAGCCGAGCTCAAGCTGGTGAAGAAAAATGGATTATTGGTGTTGATGTAGACCAATATTCTGAAGGTATTTACGAAGGTGAAAAATCTATTATTTTAACATCTGCAATGAAAAGAATTGACGTAGCTGCATATGATATGATAGCTGAAGATTTAAAAGGTGCATTCCAGGGTGGAGCTACATTGACATTTAATGCAGCAAATAATGGTGTAGGAATTCCTGCTAAAAATCCTAATTTAAGTGCTGATGTTACTTCAAAAGTTGCAAAAGTATATGCTGATGTTCAAAATGGAACTGTTGTTGTTTCTGCTGAGCAAGGAAGCCTAATTAAGTAAGTAATTTTAGTACATACAGGAAGGTTTTAAAACAACCTTCCTTTTTTTTTAGGAGGTTTTATGGACTACGTAATTGAAATGGAAAAAATTCGAAAAGAGTTTCCAGGAATTGTAGCCAATGATGATATTTCTATAAATTTAAAAAAGGGTGAAGTGCTTGCTTTACTAGGAGAAAATGGAGCAGGTAAATCTACTTTGATGAGTATTCTTTTTGGATTATATAGACCAGATAGTGGTAATATCAAGGTAAATGGAGAGTTGGTTTCTATTCAAAATCCTAACCAAGCTGGAGAGTTGGGAATTGGTATGGTTCATCAGCATTTTAAACTTGTACATAACTTTACTATTACAGAAAATATAATACTTGGTCGGGAACCAAAAGGTTTTAAAATCGATTTAAGTGATGCTAGAAAAAAAATTATAGAATTATCAGAAAAATATAACCTAAATGTTGATCCAGATGAAAAAATAGAAAATGTTTCTGTTGGTATGCAACAGAGAGTAGAAATATTAAAGATGTTATACCGTGATGCTAATATCTTGATATTTGATGAACCTACTGCAGTATTAACCCCACAGGAAATTGTGGAATTAATGAAGATTATGAAAAATCTTATAGCTGAAGGTAAATCTATAATATTGATAACCCATAAACTAAAAGAGATTAAACAGGTTGCTGACAGATGTACTGTAATTAGGCGTGGGAAAGTAATAGATACTGTTGATGTAAAAAATTCATCTCTAGCGGAGATGGCTGAAAAAATGGTTGGTAGAGAGGTCTCTTTTACAGTTAATAAAGAGAAAGCTGACCCTAAAAATGAAATTTTAGAGGTTAAAAACCTTAATGTAATAAATAGTAGAAAAGTTTTAGCAGTAAAGGATTTTTCATTTAGTGTAAAAGCTGGTGAGATAGTTGGACTTGCTGGGGTAGATGGTAATGGTCAAACAGAGTTAATTGAAGCTATAACCGGTTTAACTAAAATTGAATCTGGTGAGATATTATTAAATGGAAATAATATAAACCATCTATCAATAAAAGAGAGAATAAATGCAGGTATATCCCATATTCCTGAAGATAGACACAAACATGGTCTTGTCCTTGATTATTCTTTAGAAGAAAACATGGTTCTTGAACAGATCGATAATGAAAAATATTCGCAAAATGGTTTCTTAAAAAAAGATGCGATTAGATCCCATGCCGAAAGTGTTATTAAAGACTTTGATGTAAGATCTGGACGTGGACCAATTACAATTGTGAGATCAATGTCTGGTGGAAATCAGCAGAAAGCTATTGTAGGTAGGGAGATTTTCCAAAATCCGGATCTACTTATTGCTGTACAACCAACAAGAGGTTTAGATGTTGGATCAATTGAATATATTCACAAAAGATTAATTGAGCAAAGAGATAGTGGTAAAGCTGTACTTTTAGTATCCTTGGAACTAGACGAAGTATTAGATTTATCGGATAGAATAGTTGTAATAAATAATGGGGAGTTTGTGGGAGAGGTTTTAGCATCTGAAACAAATGAAAATGAAGTAGGGCTTATGATGGCTGGTGTACAAAAAGGAGAAAACTCTTGAATTTAAATTCTGATAAATTTAGAGCACTTTGGGTAGCTCTAATTTCCGTTTTTCTTGGACTTGTAGCAGGAGCAATATTAATGGCTCTAACAGGTCATAATCCATTTGAAGGATACACTTATTTATTTCAAGGTGGATTAATGAACATTGAGCGGATTGGTAATACATTAGCCACATCCACAGCTCTATTCCTAACTGGTATTTCTGTTGCCTTTGCTTTTAAGACTGGTCTTTTTAACATTGGAGCATCTGGTCAAATGCTAATGGGTGGATTATTTGCAACAGCAATAGGACTAACTTGGGATCTACCAAAACCTATATTATTACCAATTATACTAATAGCATCAATTATTGGTGGTGGTTTGTGGGCACTGATCCCAGGGTTATTAAAAGCTAAATTCAATGTACACGAAGTTGTTGCGACAATAATGATGAACTGGATAGCCTATTGGACAATTAATTATACTATTCCTGCTTACTTCAAAGGTGAATATTTAGAAACTGAATCAAGGATAATTGGAAATAATGCATCTTTAAGGGTTGAGTGGTTAACAGATCTCTTTAATGGATCTTATATAAACCTGGGATTCTTTATCGCTGTGGCCGTTATTATTATAATAGCGATAGTTCTTGATAAAACAGTACTGGGTTTTACATTAAAAGCTGTTGGTTTTAATAAAGAATCAGCAAAATATTCTGGAATGAATGTGAATAAAAGTATAATCCTTTCTATGATGATTGCAGGTGGATTAGCAGGTCTTGGTGGTGCTACTTTTTATTTAGGTTATTCATCAAATATCCAGATTGGAGTACTACCAGCTCAAGGTTTTGATGGAATTGCTGTTGCATTATTAGGAGCTAACAATCCATATGGTGCACTTGCTGCTGCTGTATTCTTTGGTCTATTACATTCCGGTAAAGGATTTATGAATGCAATGACCGATGTTCCACCTGAAATTGGGGATACAATTATTGCAACTATTATTTATTTTGCTGCAACAAGTTTATTAATACATAAATTTCTAGATAAAATTACAGCTTTCTTTAAGGGAGGACTAAAAAAATGATTGATATAATTACTGGAATTTTCCCTTATGCTATTGCATTTACTATACCTTTACTTATTACAAGTTTAGGAGGACTATTTAGTGAAAGAAGTGGAGTTGTAAATATTGGACTTGAAGGATTAATGATTATGGGATCCTTCTCCGGAGCATTAACAATACTCTCTCTTGAGAAGGTATTACCCCATGGTTCTATATGGATAGGTCTATTAGTTGCAGCTTTAACAGCAGGTGTTTTTAGTTTGCTTCACGCATTTGCCAGTATACATTTAAAAGCAAATCAGATTATTAGTGGAACAGCTATTAATATGATTGCAGGAGCTATAACTGTTTTTATTGCAAGAAACATTACTGGTAGTGGTAATATAAGAATAAAACTGGGACTAAATAGAGTTTCAGTTCCTGTATTAAAGGATATACCATTTATAGGTGATATGTTTTTTACTAATACTTATATGACAACCTGGCTTGTACTTCTAATTCTGATTTTAGCAAATTTTATAATATATAAAACAAGCTTTGGATTAAGATTAAGAGCATGTGGAGAGCATCCTCAAGCAGCAGCTGCAGCTGGTATAAATGTTTTTGTAATTAGATATATCTCCGTATTTATTTCTGGTTGTTTAGCTGGCTTAGGTGGAGCTATTATTTTAGTAACATATTCAGGTGAATTTAATGGTTCTGTTGCAGGTTTAGGGTTTTTAGCCTTAGCTTCCTTAATTTTTGGTCAATGGAAACCTTTAGGTATACTTGGAGCAACCTTCTTTTTTGGATTTGCATCAACTGTAGCAAATGTTTCTCAAGCTATTCCTGTATTAGCAACCATTCCAGCAATAATTTTAAAAATATTCCCATATGTTGTAACCCTTATAGCATTAGTTGTTTTTTCAAAGAGTTCACAAGCTCCTAAGGCTGTTGGAGAGCCTTTTGATCAAGGTAAAAGATAATTTAAGCCAGAGTATTAACTCTGGTTTTTTTTATTGATTAAATAAATATTACCATATATTATTAATAAATATTAATAAATGGATGGATTCATGAAAAAGTTTATACTAATTTTATTTATACTAGCAACAAATCTATTATACTCATTTTCAAATAAAGAAATTGCAATTGAAGCAAAAGATAAAATTGTTGCGGGATTAATACTTAATGCCGATGGTATTGGTGATGAGTCTGTAAATGATAACTGTTATTTAGGATTACAAAAAGCTGTTGAAGAGGGTTTAATAACATTAAGAGCAAGGAAAGTTGATGACAATATTACACCGCAAATGATTCTTGATGAGTTTATTGCACAAGGTGTTGATCTTATATATATGATTGGCGAAAGTAATAAAGAGTTTCTAATTCAATCTGCTACAAATAACCCTAACTTAAGATTTATTGGAATAGATATTGTTTTTAGCAGTAATTTACAGCTGAAAAATATTTATGGTGCTACATTTAGAGAACAGGATGGTTCATACTTAGCTGGTCTATTATCTGGAACCTTAACATATAAATATTTTAAAATACATGAATAT
>JAFGYD010000236.1 GCA_016936295.1 Spirochaetales bacterium
CTCTTTTTCCTTTAATTGTTCACTAATCTGTTTATTTTTAGCTGCTTCCAGAGTTAATTCGTCTTCTTTTGACTTTAATGCAATCTCTCTTCTTTCAATTGCTTCCTTCTCTTTAACAAGTCTTACAGCATCTAGCAGATAGATACTATTGTTGGGATCATCAATTTTTTCAGGTGAAGTTAAACCAATTTTATCTGTAATAAAATCCAGTGTATTACCTCGGTCTATTACTCCAAGAAAATCAAACCATATAATACCTCCTATTATTAATACAACACTTAATAAAAGTAATAAGATGGATTTCCCAATCATACCCGGTATTGAATTTCCAGCCATTAAACAGCTCCTCCTAACATTATTTCTCTAATTTTTGATGCATTATTAATTTCATCAATAAAAAGATTTTCTTCTTTAATCACACTTTTATGATATCGTTTTAATGATTTCTCTTTAAGTTTTTCTATAACTTTTCTATCTATAGATTTTTCCAAATAAACTTTTTTTATACTATCTCTAATCTCTTCTTTTCTTTTTAAGGCTTCCTTTTCCTGTTTAATCTGATAATTCAGCCTCTGTTCATAAATTGATTTTATCTCAATTTGGGATATATCCAAAATAGATTTTCTAGAATTATTTAATTCATCTTTTATTGTATTTATTCTATTTATAATAACCTGACAATCCCCATTTGCTTTTCCAAGTTTAGCTTCCCATTCCTTCTCTATGTTTGTTCTTATAGAGAGTACAGTTTCAAGATTAAAATCATATTTTTTCATTAAGCATCTCCATCAAAAAATTGGCCTGTTATTAGACCTTGTTGATTTAGTGTATCCTTAATTGATGCTTCTTCATCTACATCCTGCTTTAAAAAATTATTTATATCTTTAATCTTATCAATAGCTTCGTCTAATTCGGGGTTTGACCCTTTTGTATAGGCTCCAATATTAATTAAGTCCTCTTTATCCTTGTATAAAGCAAGCATTTTTCTAATATATCCAATATTTTGCTGTACAGGCTTACTTGTAATTTTATTTGTTAATCGGGAAACTGATTGTAAAACATCAACTGCTGGATAGTGAAATTTATGTGCTAAATCCCTACTTAAAACTATATGACCATCGAGGATTCCTCTAACTGCATCTGATATAGGTTCATCCATATCATCACCTTCGACTAGTATAGTATATATTCCAGTTATTGAGCCTCTTTCATTTGTACCTGCTCTTTCTAATAGTTTTGGAAGCATTGTAAATACCGATGGTGTATAACCACGGGTTGCTGGAGGTTCACCAGTAGATAAACCTATCTCTCTTTGTGCCATTGCAAATCTTGTAACAGAGTCAAAGAGAAGCATAACATCCTTACCCTGATCTCTAAAAAATTCAGCAACAGCAGTAGCAACAAATGCACCCTTTAATCTGGCTAATGGCGGAGTATCCCCAGTTGCCACAATGACAACAGATCTTTTTAATCCTTCCTCCCCTAAATCATTTTCAAGGAATTCCAGTACTTCTCTACCCCTCTCACCAATTAGTGCAATAACATTTATATCTGCATTTGTATTTCTTGCAATCATACCCATTAATGTTGACTTTCCTACACCAGATCCGGCAAAAATTCCGACCCGTTGTCCTTTTCCCAATGGAATAAGTCCATCTATAGCTTTAACACCTGTAACCAATCGGTCTTCTATTCTTTTTCTTCTCATTGCGTCTGGGGGACGTCTCATTGCAGGATATCTTGTTCCGTTTACAATTGCACCTTTGCCATCTGTAGGTCTGCCTAGTCCGTCTAATACACGGCCTAACATATCGTTAGAAACATTTACATGAAGTGTCTCTCCACTAGCAGTTACCAAAGATCCAATTTTTACCCCGTCCATCTCTCCAAAAGGCATTAATTGAACCTTAGTACCCTTTAAAGCAACGACTTCGCACCATAAACGTTCACTATTTTCAATTGTGATATAACATAGCTCACCTATTACAGCTTGCGGACCGTTACTCTCTATTACCATTCCGTGAATGCCGGTAACACTTCCTGTAAATTTAACAGGTTCAAGTTTTTTAAGCGTGGTAAAATATTTATCAAAGATTTCCAAAATCCTCTAACCTCTTCTTCTCCATATCAGCTTTAATAGGCATAAGATCTCTAATTCTATCTTCAATCTCTCGCAACTGACTGGAAATTCTGGCATCGATTCTTCCCAGATTAGTTTCTATAATACATCCGCCTTTTTCTATAGTAGAATCCTCTAATACAGTAATCGCAGATACACTCTCAATCATCTCCATAAAATCTTTTATGTGATCAGTTGTAAGTTGAACATCGGCCAAGTTAACTTTAATTTCAACTTCACCCCTGCTTTTCATTTTTCTAAGAGCCTGTACAACATTACTAAGTACAACATTTTTTTGCTCTTCCGAAATAACTTTAACAACTTTTTTAGATATTAATAAAACAAGTTCAACCATCTGATTTTCAGCTTCCATTATAATATCTCTTCGTTTATCGATTGCAGCATTTAAAATCTTGTGAACCCTATCTACTAACCTTTCAACTTCCTGGTGACCTGATTGAAAACCTTCCTCTTTACCAAGTGTAATTCCTTCTATTTTGGCATCTTCTCTTATTTTTTCAGTCTCTTTATTGGCATCGTTAATTATTTTTTCAGCTTCGGCCTTTGCATTGGCTAAAATTCGATTAGCTTCATCTTTTAATCTGTTTGCTTCAATCTGTGCATTCTCAATTGTATTCTGAGCCATTTGTGCACTAGACTCTTCTGCCCTTTCTTTAATAGCAATAGCTTCATTTTGAGCTTGAGAAACCATAAAAACTTTCTCTTCTTCCCACTGAATCCTATACTCTTCGGCTTCTCGTCTAATATCATCTGCTGTAGGCCCAGTATACTCCTCTACAACATCTATTTCATCTAACTCTTCAACTTCAGAAATAGACTCAAATACAGGAGCTGCAATTTCAACCCTCTTTACTAGATGGGTTATTTCCATTGGTTTAAAAACATTTTTAGCCATTTAATAACCCCTTATACAAGAACATCTTCTTCACCGCTTCTAGCAATAATAACTTCACCCTGCTCTTCAAGTTTTCTAATAATAGATACAATTTTCTGTTGAGCATCCTCTACATCCTTTCTTCGTGTAGGACCCATATACTCCATGTCCTCTTTTAAAAGTGCTGCGGCTCGCTTACTCATATTTCTATAAATCTTATCCTGAACATCTGCATCAACACCTTTAAGAGCTTTAGATAGTTCCGAAGTATCAACTTCACGCATAATTTTTTGAATAGATTTATCATCAAGCATAACAATATCTTCGAATACGAACATACGTTTCTTAATTTCTTCTGCTAATTCCGGATCATCCTCTTCAAGAACCTCAATAATAGATTTCTCAGTAGTCCGGTCAACAAGGTTAAGAATTTCGACAATACTTTCAACACCACCTGCAGAAGTATAATCCTCTTGAGAAACAGAGGATAATTTCTTTTCAAGAACCCTCTCAACCTCTCTTAAGATCTCAGGAGAAGTTCTTTGCATTGTTGCTATTCTCCTAGCAACATCGGACTGTTTCTCAACTGGTAACTGTCCTAGAATTACAGATGCTTTTGCCGGTTCAAGGTATGCAAGAATAAGAGCAATTGTTTGTGGATGCTCCTGCTGTATAAAGTTCAATAAATGGGCCGGATCTGTTCTTCTAATAAAATCGAATGGTCTTGTTTGTAAAGAAGAAGTTAATCTATTAATAATATCTACAGCTTTCTGGTTTCCAAGAGATTTTTCTAATAACTCTCTAGCATAGTCTATACCACCATTTGAAATGAAATCCTGGGCAATCATAAGTTCCTGGAAC
>JAFGYD010000237.1 GCA_016936295.1 Spirochaetales bacterium
AATGATGCTCCAGCTAGAATTAAAGTAGGGACATCTCTTTTATTCCCATATCCATTTTCTTTTAAACTAAGCATAGAAGGGACTACCACTGCTGGAGATACTGCTGATAACAAACTACCTGTAATTGCTGATGTTAAAATATCAAAATCTGTTAGGAAATAGAATAAAAATGTTAGTCCTGTCCCTTCAATCATGCATGGAATAAATGACATAAACAAAGCTGTTCTACCTACACGTTTTAATACCGATTTTCTTATACCTAATCCTGCCCTAAGAAGTATAACTATAAGAGCTAAAGATTTAAGAAAAGGAGCTATATCCCATAAGACAGGTGGTATTTTATCCGATAGAAACACAGAAATAAATACACCTAATAGTGTCATTCCAAGAACAGCAGGTAATTTAATCTTTTGAAATAATTTACCCGCTAACCACCCACCACCCAATATTAATAAAATTGTTATATTTAAACTCATATTAAGAATAATATACAATATTAATTTAATATAAAAGGACTAAAAACTATTCCTGATTTCCATAGTGGCATTAACCATATTTTTCAATGCAGGTATTACTTCTTCCCACCTTCTAGTTTTTAGTCCACAGTCAGGATTAATCCACAATCTATCCTTTGGAATGAACTTTAAAGCTTTTGTTAAAAGTTCTTTAATTTCTGCTGTTGTAGGAATATTCGTACTATGAATATCATAAACACCAGGACCAATAGAATTAAATTTATTAATATCATCTATGCTTTCCAGAATTTTCATATTAGATCTACTTGTTTCTATAGTAATAACATCTGCGTCCATATCTTTAATACATTGCAAAATATCATCAAAGTCTGAGTAACACATATGTGTATGAATTTGAATATCATCTCCAACGCCTTTAGAGCACAATCTAAAAACTCTTGACGCATTTTCCAAGTACTCCTTTTTTCCAGAGGTTTTTAGTGGTAGAGCTTCTTTTAATGCAGCCTCATCTATTTGTACAATATTTATTCCAGTATTAATTAGATCAAATATTTCTTTATTAATAACAGATGAAATCTGTTCTGCAATTTTAAAGTATGGAATATCCTGTCTAGGGAAAGCCCATTTTAACATTGTAATTGGACCTGTAAGCATACCTTTTAATTTTTTTTCTGTTAAGGATTGGGCATAAGCTATCCATTCAGAAGTTATTTTTTTATCTCTTGAAATATCAGATAAAATAATTGGAGGTTTTACACATCGACTTCCATAAGATTGTACCCATCCACTGTTTGTAGTGTAATAACCTGTAAAATTTTCCGCAAAGTATTCAACCATATCCGTTCTTTCAAATTCCCCATGAACTAATACATCAAGTCCTATTTCCTCTTGTATAGCAATGGATTTTTTTATTAATTCCTGTATGTTTGTTTTATACTCTAAGTCACTGATCAAACCCTTTTTCCATTTATTCCTTACTCTCCGAACTTCTATACTTTGAGGGAAAGATCCAATTGTTGTTGTGGTTAGACAAGGTAGATTTAAAATTTCTTCTTGTACAGCTTTTCTAATATCATAGGATGAAATTCTATTGGAATCCTCTACTCCTTCATAATTTACAGATGTACTCCTAATACGCTTTAACTCTTCTATATATCTATTATTTTCTATTAAAGCATCATGTAAAATATTACCATTACTGTATTCTTTAATTAAATTTAACTCAGCTAATCTTTCATATCCAAAACTTATAAAATTATTAAATTCGGAGTTGTTTTCAAGACTCTTTGTAACTGGCAAATGCAAAAGAGAGCATGATGGGGCTATCCATAACCTATCATCTAAAACTGAATATATATTCTTTAGAAAATCTCCTACTTTCTTTAAATTGGTTATCCAGATATTACGACCACTAACAACACCAAGGGAAATAACTTTAGGATTAGATAATCTATTTAAAATTACACCAAAATCTATTAACTTTTCCGAGAACATATCAGTTACATCAAAGTGCAAACCTGCTACATCTAGACTATTTATAATTTCTAGATTCTCATTTACATTATCAAAGTAAGTAGCAAGAAGTATATTTACTCCAATATTAAGTTTTTGATAGGTAGGTACAAATAATTCTTTCCATTTTTCTTCTAAATCATCGTAAACTAATATTGGTTCATCTATCTCTACCCATTTAATTCCTTTATTTTTTAATATTTGCAGTAGCTCTATATATTTTTGGGTTAAGTCTGACAGTAAAGCTAAGTCTGAATGATCATTCCCTAAATACAATAAAGTTAAAGGTCCAATAAAAATTGGTTTGATTTTATCTACAGGAACTCCAAATTCAATAGCCTCATCTATTTCATCTAGCACTTTCTGAGGATGCAAGCTAAATGTAGTATTTTTATTAAATTCTGGAACGATATAATGGTAGTTAGTATTAAACCACTTACTCATTAAACTAGGTGTAACATTTTTCCCATCAATTTTACATCCACGGGATATTGCAAACCCCAATTCGATATCAGACATATTCCCATCTTTAAATCGAGGAGGAATATTACCAAATAATATGGAGTGATCAAGAACATTATCATAAAGAGAAAAATCTCCTACGGTAATAAAATCCATACTATTTTCGATTTGCTTTTTCCAATTTAATTCTTTAATATTCAAAACTTCTTTTTGCAATTCTTTTTCTGATATCTCTTTTTTCCAATAACTTTCTAATATAAACTTTAGCTCTCTTTTTTCTCCTATACGAGATAACCCTAAATTATGTATTTTCATATAAACTCCTATACTCTTTGACATTAGGATATTAAAAATATACTATAAATAAAAATGATATTTTTTCATTAAACAATAAAAATATTTATAGGTTATCTATGATAGAAAGATTACATCTTGAAATACTACAATCTTTACATAAAGAAGGGTCATTAACAAAAGCTGCAGAGAAGCTATCTTTAACTCAACCGGCACTAACACATAGCATTAAAAAACTTGAAGGAATTCTTGGTTGCAAATTATGGACTAAGCGTGGAAGAATATTAAAACTTACTAAATATGGAGAGTTTATTTTAAAAAGATCCAATAAAATATTGCCCCAGTTCCAAGAAATGGAATTAACATTAAATGCGCTTATATCAGGGAAAAAAGGGAATCTAAATATATGCATAGAATGCCATCCATGTTATGAACTAATAATAGGGAAAATAGATGGCTACTTAAAAAAATGGCAGGATGTGGAGTTGAATCTAACAAGAAATTTCCAATTTAATGGAGTAGAAGCCATTTTAAATAGAAGCATCGACGTAATTATATCCCCAGATAAATATGAACATAGTAAACTAATATACTATCCAATATTAGATTTTGAACTATTACTCGCTGTTCCTAAAACTCACTCTCTAGCAAATGTAAAATACGCTGACCCACAGGATATATTATCTGAAAAAATATACTCCTATCCTGTATCAATTGATAGACTGGATATATTTACTAAATTTCTTATTCCTGCAAATGTAAAACCTAAAAACCATACAACAGTTGAAGATACAGAAATAATCATACAACTAGTTTCATCAAATAGAGGCATTTCATATTTTCCAGACTGGATAATAGATAAATACTCCAAAATATACGATATTAAAGGGGTAAAAATGCTTAAAAAAGGAATTTTTAAAACCCTTTATGTTGGTGTAAGAAAAGAGGATACTGATATCGAATACATTCAAGACTTTATAAAATGTGTTCTGACTTGAATTATGTTAATGGCGTGTATTAATATTGTTAGAAAATGATTAAAAGGAATTACTCTAGTGTAAAAGATATGTACATAATATTTTATTAAAAGTATATAAATCATCATGAAGATTAAAGCAAAGCTTTTATTAACTTTAGGCGGTACTCTAACAATTATTCTAGCCACTCTGTTTACAATCCTTGTATCTATTACATCAACAAGAATAAAAGAAAAACTAGATCATCAATTAATAAACCAGGTAGATAGTATAACCCGGCAGATTTCAGATTTAATTTATACTTCGGCCAGAAGTTATCTATCTGGTGTAGGTTCTGAGTCAGATAAATTTTTAGATAGTTATTACAATTTAGGGAAAAGAGGATTACTTAAAGAAGACTCCTACAGCCAGGCTTTTGAAGAGTTAACAAATCAAAAATTTTTCAATTCAGGTTCTATTTTTATTACAAATAAAAAAGGTATTATAATCTCACATCCAAATAAAAGTAAAATTAATACAATTTCACCAATGATGTCATGGCTTAGTAGACTAAAAGATGATGAGAAAACATTTAAAGAGTATGAAGACGATGGTGCATACAAACTAGTTTACCGTGTATTTAATAAAAATTTAGGTGTAAATATATGTACAATGGCTAAAACATCTGAATTTTTTTATGCAGTGGATTTAGAAGAACTAAGTAAATCCATGAATGGAATTAAAATTGGTGAAAACGGATATCCATTTATTTTAACAACCCATGGGAGTTTTATTACACACCCTTTAAACTCATTTGAAGAGAGTAATAAAGAGCTAATAGATGAAATTATAAACAAAAAAAATGGTGCAATTACCTACACAGAATCAATAAACAACATTGAAAGAGAAAAAATTGTAACATTTAAAGAAGATTCAAATACAGGATTTATAATTTGTATAACTGCATATCTGGATGAAGTTTACGATACAGTATCAGTTATTAAAAACATTATGTTTAATTTAGGGCTTATTGGAATTGTATTACTAATACTTATAATATTCCTTATTGCAGGAAGCATAACTAAACCAATAAATGCTTTTATAAAAAAACTTATTGAGGTCTCCCATGGACATGGGGACTTAACACAGCATATTTTTGTTAAAAGTAACGATGATATAGGGATTATGGTAAATCACTTTAATACCTTTATAGATTCTCTCCACCATACTGTAGTTAAAATTAAAACTTCTTCCAGTAGAGCTACAGATGCACGGTTAAATATCTCCTCTGGTATAGTAGAAACATCAAACTCTTTAACAAATATTTCGGAAAATATTCACAAAATAAAAGGGAATACAAATAGTCTTGAGGAAAATGTTGATAAATCAGTAGAATCATTTAATAGAGTAACAAAAAACATTGGGGAGTTAGACCATATTATTGTTGAGCAGTCAAATATGCTAACAAATTCATCTAATGAAATTGATAATATGATTATTGCGATAAATGAGGTATCACAAATAACCCTGGAGAAGAAGGAAATATCAAATTCGTTATTAAAAAAAGCTATAGAGGGAGAAGAAATTGTACATAATACCCAAAACGCTGTTAATGAAGTTAATAATCAAATTATTAAAATTAAAGAAATTGCAGATATAATAAATTCTATAGCATCTCAGACAAACCTGTTATCAATGAATGCTGCAATAGAGGCTGCTCATGCAGGTAGTGCAGGGAAAGGGTTTGCTGTAGTTGCTGATGAAATTAGAAAACTAGCAGAATCATCAAGTTCTAACTCTTTAAAAAT
>JAFGYD010000043.1 GCA_016936295.1 Spirochaetales bacterium
ATTGTTGGGAGTAGAGATACAGATATAATGTAAGATGATAAAAGAGTTATTGAAATTGAAATAGCCAACTCTTTATATATGGCACCAATAATTCCCGGCATTAGAAGTAGTGGGGTAAAGACAATAAGTGTAGTTATTGTGGACACTAAATTACTTTTTGAAACTTCCCTTGTACCCAAAGGTATATTTTGTGTTCTATTTATATTATCTATAACAATTACGCTATTGTCTAATAACATTCCAATTGAGATAGCTATACCACCCAATGACATAATATTTATAGAGATATTCAACAACTTCATAACTAAAAAAGTTATAGTTAGGGATGTTGGAATTGTAATAATAATTAGTAGTGCAGAAAAAATATTCCCGGAAATAATAAAAAGCATTAAAAAGGAAATTATGCTTCCTAAAATCAAGCTCTCTAAAATTGTATTAACTGATTCACTGGTTTTTTTATAGTTATTATCTATTATATAAAGTTCTAACGTACCATTATAGCTTACATTAAGTTCTCTAATCTCTTTTAATAGATGATTTATTACTATATTTTGGTTAACACCCTTTCTTTTTTTTATTTCAAGTCCAATTCCCTCCTTCCCATTAAAGAAAAATGATGAAATTTGTGTTTTGTCTTTTAGTGACACAGTTGCTACATCTGATAATTTAATAGTTCCATTTTCTATTGGAATATTCATATTTCTAACTTCGTTAATGGAGGTTAAATTGGAATTCCCAATAACCATATACTCTTTATTATTTGCTATAAAACTTCCTGAGGGATACCTGATATGGGTATTTTTAAAAATATTTGCTACGGTTTCCGGTGTTAGCCCCATGCTGGAAAGTTTTTCCTGGTTAGCAAGTATTTGCAATTCAGACTCTCTACCCCCTATAATATTCACTCGTCCTACACCATCAATTTTTTGTAATTTTGTTATAATTTCATCCTGGGATATTTTTGTTAGTTTTGCTAAATTTATAGTTTGTGAACTTACTCCTATAAGTGCCAATGTTTCGCTATTGGGATCGTAGGGGATTATTCTAGGTTTTAACGAGTCTTGGGGTAGATTCATATAGACTCCATCTATTGCTTCTCGAATTTGTAACTCCGACTCTATTGGATTAACTCCCCATTTTAAATTAAGTTCAATAGTGGATATTGAATTCCTGGATACAGAGGATATATTTTTTAGACCTTTAACAGATGAAAGAGCATTTTCTAACGGAATAGTTATTTTTTCCCTAATATCCTTAGGAGTTGCAGATGGATAAATTGTATTAACAATTATTTGTGGTGTTGAAATCTCGGGTAGATATTCGTTTGGTAGTGAAACAATTGCAACACAACCTAATAAAAGGAGTGTTATAGTTATCATTACAACTGATCTTGGATTATTTAAGGAGTAATTTATAATCATTTAGGGGATCCTGTTATATGTTAAATTTATATTTTCTTCCAAACTATTTCTTCCATCGTTAAAATCACTACTTATAGAAATAGATATGTTCCCTGAATTATTTTTAGGGGTGTAATTAATGTAAAGCCTTAATAATATTTCATTACTATTTATGGGTGGATAGGGGTTTAATTCGCAACCTAGAATTGTAATGTCCGAACAACTATTTGTTGTGGAAATAGAAACATTATTAAGAAAATTTCTTTTTATTATATTTTCATCAACTGTAAGGTTCCTGGATGGAATTAAAGTAAAGTCTATGTATGTAAAATACTCTGTATTTATTACCATTGATTCATCGGGGAATTGTGAAAATGGTTCTAACAGAGAATTAAGTGCCTTTTCTGTATTATAGAAACTAATTTTTTCAATTGGGAACATTGGAGGTTCTGAATTCTCTCCATTAATTAAAATATTATATTTATGATTGCTTTCTAGTGTTGTGCCATAAATGTCGTGAAGATCTTTACTTATTGTTATTGTATAAGTTTTATTATAGTTAAAGTTTTCCAATGGTTTTAGTATTACATTTTTCCCCTGTGTATCTTTCTTATTCTCTATCTGGTAAGGGATTTGAGGGGTAAAATAAATATATGACTCGATCTCATTAAAATTAACATCCCTGGAAAATTGAATTTCAAACTGTTCATTATTTTCTATTCCATCAGTTACTGTAATTGTTTCATCTATTAAACTATCTTCAATTATAGTAAATTTATCTTTTAATGTAGTTAAATTAGTTATTTCTAAACTACTTTTATCGCTGCTTCTTGTAAAGTAACTAATATACTCCTCTGCTAGAGAGTTCATATTAAGATCTGTAATACTTTTACCAAGTTTTATAGTATATTCTACATTCCAGGAATATTCCCTGGTTGGGGTTATGTTGAATTCAGTATATTCACTGTTGCAAGTTAATACCTTTTCTATTTCAGGTGTTATAGAAAAACTGGAAAGAAAAGTATCTATATCTATGGGTTCTGAAAAAAGAATAGTAACTGGATTAAAAGCTTCTATCTCATTTTTTTTGTTATATGGTGAAATAGATAAAACAGTTGGCCTAATTTCATCTGTGTTAAAATAAAAAATATTTACAAACTCTTTTTTTAGTGAATTGCCTACTTCATCTTCGGCTCCGGTTGTTATACTTAATTTATATTTTTTATCAATTTCAAATTTGTCAAACGGTAGAAATTCAACTGTTCTATTACTATTTGACCATACAAAATCTCCATCAACAATCTCCCCATTGGCTGTAAGTGAGAAATTGGACTCAATACTTTTTATAGAGCATGTCTGATTAAAAATTATTTTAATTGAAACATCCTGTGTATTACTGTTATATCCAGAAGTTGGAGAGAAGGATTCTACCTCTAAATTCTCCATTTGGTCATAATTACAAGATAGTAAAAGTAGTATAGAAAATAATATTATACTCTTCATCTATAAAATCTCCTTTTTGTATATTAAGTAGATAGGTTTGACTATCCCATGGATTACTACCTCCACTTAGTAGACCTTCGTAGTGTAGTAAAAGTTTTGTTTTGGAAATCCAGTTAACTAAGGTGAGTTGTGGTATTGTCGTTTTAGGGAAATCCCCATTTAATGATATTGAAGATAGAAGTATTTCTTTATAATTTGTTTCCAGAATACCTGTAGATTCAAGTTCTATAGTTATATATAGATCACTACCTGGAGGATTCCCAATTAAAACCTTTTTTGGCATTGTTTCTGCAAAATCAGTAATAACAATCCCTGGGTCTATGTTGTTATTTATTCCTATTTTTTTAATAGAAATTGGAGTAATTACTGGGTTAAAATATGTTGAGTAATCCTCTAATATATAATTACCATAAATATCCTGTAATTCCTTACTTATTATTAATTTATACTCTTGTTTCTGCTCCCAAAATTCACTTGGATTAAAAATCCATGTTGAACTTGAGTACTGTAAAAATTCACCGTCTATGGTAGGTTCTATAGAGAATGAACTAAGAAAAGATTTTTCATCTATTGGGTTGTTAAATTTAATTTTTAATGCAGAGTTATACTCTAGTCCATTTAAATTTTGGGAGTAACTCTGGAATTCATTATTTATAAATTTTCCCCAAGAGAGTTCTTCCACAACAGGTTTTATAAGGTTACTTTGTGTTAGAAAATTCCCTTTATCCTCAAGATATTTCCATTTGTAAAGGGTGTAAATATCCCACTTTGTTTTAGGCGTTATGGATAGATAACAATAGTCATTGCTCCAGTTAAAATCAACATCAAGAGCCGGGGAAATAGAAAATTCACTTTCAAACTCTTTTGGGTCTGCTGGGATATTAAAATTGAATTCTAAGTTTTTATAAACATCTATAGAACTGTTAGTCTGAGGGCTAAACTGGGTTATTTCCAGTTTTTCTTCAACTTTTTCTATAAAGTAAAAACTTTCCAGAAAGTTTACTTTATGTTCATTCCCATTTTTTAGAGTAATATTACCAATTCCAGAAATTTTATATCTAGCTCCTTGATCCAGTTTAATTACAGGTATTATTACTAATTTAGTATTAGACTCCCACTTGTAATCTACCTCAATTACTTCGTTTGTTAAATATTTTGTTATAGAAAACATTTTTTGAGTGCTATCTTTATCTACATCTAGAGAGAACTCTATAAAAATATCCTCACTTTGGGGTAACATATAGTCGTAGACATCTATATTAGAAGTAACTAATAACTCTTCCAGTTCAACTATTGAGCAACTTAGGAGAAGGGCTACTATAGATAGGAATACAATTTTCATAGTATAACCTCCATACCATCTTTAAGAAGATTGGGAGGATTATTTACAATAGTGTCACCTATTTGTAACCCATCGGATACCCAGAAATTACCCTCTTTATACTCATTCAGCTCTAATTTTCTTTTATAGACCCGGCTATTCTTTAAAATAAAAACATAACTATTTCCACCATCTTTGATTATTGATTCTTCCGATATCTGTATCCTTTTTTCAGTGGAACCGGTAATAACTTTTCCTGTAAAAAACATTCCAGGTATAAATTGTTTGTTAAAATTATCAGAATAACCCTTTATTGTAACATTACCGGTTTTCTCATCAACTATTGGGGATATTTGGTTTATATAAAACTTATGTAGAGTTCCCCCAAGGGATGGAATATTTACTAAGATCTCCTGCCCAATATTTAGATTATGTACCTGGTTTTCCTGGACTGTAAAAATTGAATAGACACTACTATTTGTAAATGTTGTTACTAAAGGGTCGCTTTTTTTTACTCTTTCTCCCTCTTCTACGGCTCTATTCCCTAGAATCCCTGTATATGGAGATTTTATTTCTAACTGGGAAAGAAGTAGATTTAGGGATTCTAGTTGTGAAATTGCAGAATTAAGCTTCGATGTCGCAACTTTTACCTCAGCATCCTCTCTCTGGGTATTTATATCTATAAGTAACTTGTGTTTTTCTAAAGGATCAGGAGGAATGTATCCATATTTGTTTAAAATATCTTCGTCCCTAAAACCTATCATTGATATCTCTATATCAACTTTGAACCCCTGTAGTTCAGACTCTTTACTCTCTACCTGAAGTCTTAAACTTTTTATCTCCTCTTTACTAATACCATCTATGAAAAATAACTCTTCTTTCTGTTTTAAACTCTCTTGAATTAGTTTTAACTCTTTTTCTTTTTGAGATAGAGTAATATAGTCTTTCTTAATATTTAAAAATTTACCCTCCATATTCCTTTTTGAATCTGAAAGTTGGGCTTTTGATAGTTCTAAAGATGTTTCTAAAGATTCAATTTCACTCTCTATTTGTCTCTTCTCAATTTCTAACTGTGTATTTTTAAGCCTTAATATTGTCTCATTTTTATATACTGCATCTCCGGACTCTTTAAATACTCTATCAATGACCCCCTCGGCTGGAGCTGTAATTGTTGTTTTTTTTGTAAATGAGATATTTCCAAAACATTGAATCTCCGGGGTATAATCTGTAGAAGATATTGTAATTTTTTCTACCTTTATAGGACTATTCTCTACTATGGGATTTTTTGAGCTACAGCTAAATATAAATAAAACTAAAGTTATTGGTATCTTTTTCATTTAATACTCCTGAGGTGTTCTAATGAATCCGGGGTTATTCCAATTAAGAGACAGAGTTGTATCTCTAATTCCAAGGTTTCTATAATTGTTTTTAAGTATTTATTTTGTGTCTCTTTAATCTTGTTTTTAGCACTAATCCAATTTGAGTAGATAATAGTTCCTTGCTGAAATTGAATTTTAATAATTTTCATTTTTTCTTCTTCAAGTGTTAATAGTTCTTCCTGTAGTAGTAGCTGTTCTTTTTTTAAGTTATAGGAGTTATAAAGAGTTGTTGCATTTTGTGGAACTTTTTCTTTTGTCTGGTTCATATTGTAGATTGCTGCTTCAAGGTCTATTTGAAGCTTTTTATTGCTATAACCAGAAGTTACTACTTTTAAGGGAGAAATTTCTCCATTATAGGATCTGTTAATAACATCTTTAGATTGTGAACCTGCAGATAAATTACTAGTAACCGGGCTTGAAAGTTTGTCAAATGATATATCTACCGATAAATTATAGTTTGGTTCATTTAAAGGATATTCAGAACCAGAAAGTCCTATTGAGCCACTAAGTTTAATTGTAGGGAGAAGTTTGGATTTTGTTAAAAATATTTCTGTTTTAATTTTATCAATTTCTACAATTGATTTTTTATAATCCAGATTGTTATTCAGACTGATATTTTTATACTCTTCTAAAGTCCATGGGAGGACAACCCCTTTGTAATTATTATAATTACTTCCATTACACTTAATTGGAGAAGAAACTGAAAGACCAAGTAAATTTTTAAACTCATTCATAGACTTTATAAACTGATCTTCCAATTGGAGAAGTTCAAGTCCCAACTGCTTTACAGCTAGGGTGGCCTCAATTTTCTCTAGCTGAGTAATAGATCCCTGGTTACTTTTTAATTCAACAATTTTTAATTCTTGCTTTCCGCTCTCTAAAAACTCTTTTTTTAATTGAATTTCATACTCCAGAAGAGTTATAAATGAGTAATCGCTCCAAATTTTTGTTTTTAACTGCTGTGTGGATGTTTCCATGGTAATAAAATCTAACTCCCCCTGTTTTTTACTTAGGGAACTAGATAGTGCAGATACCCCACCATCAAAAATAAGTTGTGATACCTTTGCATTTAAAGATTTTGTATGATAATCAACCCCGTTTAGCGTAACTGTATCACTATTATTAAAACCAATAGATAGATCCGGGAACCACTGTCTAATATTTAAAGATCTCTCTTTTAAAGAGAGTTTGTAAACATCCTCTTGATTCTTTAACTCGTAGGAGTTATTTACCCCTATATTAATGGCCTCCTCAACTGTGAGTGATGATGATAAAATTACCGAATTAAAAATTAAAAGTAGAGCTAGACAGAGTAATAATTTATTCATCTGTTTTATCTCTTTTAAACTTCCTTACAAGGGTATAATAGGATTTTTTTATTAATTTATATTGAAGATCATGGGATGCAATAGGAATTTTTGTGTTTTGGATAATTATGCTTTGAAGAACAGATTTTCCACTAATTCTATCAACTATTGAGATATTTATTATAACTGAATTCTTATTTTTTAAATTGGTGTTATAGCTATTCTCCTTAAGAGAAAAATTAAGTACAAAGTTCGAGTCAATTGAATCTACTAATGGGAATTTTGTTTTGTAGGAAACTAAGGTTAATAGACCTGAGATATCTTTTTCATTTAGAGGTATACCGTTTCTATCCCTTGCATCAATTGTTCCTAAAGAGAGTGTAGACTCTCTTGAAGATGAGGAGTACTGCTTGGTAATACTTTTTTGATTATATGTAGTACATCCTACTAGAGCAATAAAAAGTAGAATGGAAAAAGACTTATTCATTTTATGTTCTCCTTAAGTTTGGTTAGAATCTCAATTGCTGCTAAAGAGATGTCACTATCCGGCTCGCTTAATTCTAAAACCGTATTTAATGTTAATAAAACTTCTGGCATCATCCCCTGTGAGTAATATAGTTTACTTAGATTTAAGGCTGTACTTCCTAAACTATTTCTATGTAGAAGTGCTTTTTTATACATCTCTATAGATTTCATAATCTCGTTTTTCTTCATATTTATCAGGGCTAATTGATTCATAGCCAAATAGTCCTGGGAATTAAAGGAAATCATTTTTAGGAAAACTTCCTCTGCTAAGTAAAACTCTTCCAACTCTATATAGGATTTCCCTAACCAAAAATTCAATTCATATAGTTCCGGGTCTCTTTTTAAATCTTTTTTACAAAACTCAACAACTTGAGAATAGTCCATACTAAAATATAAGGACTTAGCGTACATAACTTTACTTTCGTAAAACTTTGGATATTTAGCCGATATTTCTTTAAAAATCTTACTTGATTCTGTTAGTTGTCCCTGGTCAAATAAAAGTTTTCCATTATAGAAATTGCCTAGTTCTTCGCTGGTTAAAGCAGGTTCTTTACATGAATAGAACATTAAAACCAATCCGCAGAATAAAATTATTTTTTTTATCATATCATCTCCATTTTTTGAATTAATAATTTCTTTTTCTTTATAGAGATATAGAGAACTTTTGTTCTTCAATTCAAAAATGTGGGGAAAAAATGAAAAATATCAGTTTTTTAAATATCTTTAATAGAATGACAGCCCTTGTTACCCTATTTTTTTATACTGCTGCAATTAGTGGACAGGAATATAATTATTTAAATTTAAGGGAAGAGGCAGTTCTGAATAACTTTTTAGAAAGGGCTGAATTTACCCATGAAAAAAGTGAATGGGAGAGACTAACACAGTATGGGGTTGAGAGTGTTGTCTCTATGTGGGTGACAAGAACAGGTTTTTCTAAAGATAAACTAAATTTTGAATCAATTAATAAAGAGGTTGATTTAAGTTATCAAAAATGGCTTATAGATAGTTTTTTTTACAATTTGGAAAGTACCCTAGGTAGAAATCTTAAGGAGAAAATAGGTATGGCAAACAATACCTATTTATACGTTTATAATAGTGAAGGGGAGATGGAAAGGGATGAAAATGGAGACATTATATTAAAAAAACTGGACGAGTTAGATGCAGATTATTTAGCATGGAAGGAATTAGTTAGTAATGGATATAACAAGGATTTAGAGGAATTAGATAAACAATATACAACTATTAGAGTATCTTTGGAAGATCTATATGGCCAATCTGGCAACAACCTTTCTAATGATATTTATAATATTAGGTATAAAATGTATAAAGATTCCTACATAAAAGAGTTAGATATTTTATGCAGGAATGAGATGTCTAAATTTTATAATACCAGGGTTTTTGATCAGTATAGTTTACGTAAGAAAAGTGAGGGTGAAAAAGCATCTGAAGTCGCTAGAAATTTAATTTCACAGGCAAATAAAAATGTTGAAAATGGATTAAATTTGTTAGCGAATGGTTTGGATCAAATAATGAAGGATCCCGGTTTAAATACAGGAGGGATAACCCCTGAATCATGGAGAGAAGACTTTACAATTGAATTTAATAAAGGAATGAGTGCATGGCAGAAAGCAGAGGAAAAACTACATTCAGAACGACTACAATGGGAGACCGATGTAAACGAAAATATTAACAGTGGTTCAAATGAGTGGGCTCTAGCTCTAAAGGAGATTAATAAATCTAAGGAGGATTGGGAAAATAAATTAAGGGATTTAATAAGTGTTGGGGAGGGGGAATGGACCTTAAAGGAGAATGAGATTAATTTTTCAATCTCAAATGCAAGGGAGGAGTTAGAGAGAGGTTTAAAAGATAGAGAGAAAGCACTACAGGATCAATTAACAGGATTAATTGACATAATTGGCAGTTCTTCAAGTGTTATTAAAAGTGCTAATGAAAGCATTGAGTATATTTTGGATAAGCAAAATGATTCTAACGACCAACTCTATGTTGATAGTTTAAACAATTGGAATGAAATAAAAAATACCTATGAAGAGTATGTAAAATCGGCTGAGGGAAAACTACGAACTGTATATGGATTTGTTTTAAACGAAGAATCTATGAATTCATTAATAATTGATATAGATTCCGGTGAAACAGACGATTTACTTGGATATCTGGATATAGATAAGTGGGAATCTATCTATTTAGATGAGCATCAGATTACACTTCTAAAAGCAAATTTATTAAAAGAGTATTGGGATAACGAATTTGATATAGCCCAAAGCGTATACGACTATGCAAATAATCTATCCTCTGAACGGGATACCCAGGCAGAAACAGTAGCAAATTATAATAGAACTTTAGTTACCTTAAACCAGTCGAAAGATAGATATAATAAATGTATAAAAGATTTAGAAGAAATTGGGAAAGAATTAGACACGTTAACAAATTTAGACATGGTAAAAGCCCAGGCTAATTTAAAGAAAGTTCAAAATGAATTAGAGGATGCAAAGGATGAATATGACCAGATTCTTGCAGCATTAAAAGCTGATGGATCCGAAGATGAAAAAGAGAGATTAACAAGTTACTATAACTCCCTTTTAGAAAAAACAGATCTTGTAAACTCAACCGAATACAATACAGCTATAGCTGATTATCTACTCTCTGTAAAAAACTATGAAGATGGTTTAGTTATAAATTATGCAAATGAGATATTAACAAATCTTAAATATGGTGACGATGTTTCTCCATCTTTAGAAGAGTTGGAAAAATATAGAACTAACTTAAGTAGTTGGTTTTTTGACCCTAACCAATTAGACTTTTCAGATTTAGGCTTAGCTGCAGATAGTGAAACTGTAATAGAGTTAAGGAGAGAACAGGAAAAGTATAAATTAATCTCTGGAGATTCTATAGAAAAAGAGATTATTAGAATTAGAGCTGAAGCCAAATTGAAACAGTATGAGATGTTTAATGATTATAAACTAGGTGCAAGACTTGACGAGATTGATTTAGTAAAAAGAACCGATATGGCTAGTTGGGATACTAGTTATTCTAGGGGTAGAAACTATTTTGATAAAGCAGTAATCACAAAGGATGTTTTATTAGAATTGGTTGATATCATTGATAATAGTAACCAGGAAATAGATTGGTTAGAGTTAAAATCAAGTAATACAGTTTCTAATTTATCCATAGCTGTTTTATATAACAATATAGCGGAAAAAGGGTTAGATAAGGAAACATTAAAAGATTACTATACTGGGTATATAGACTCTATTAATAGATTAATTTCATATTTTAATAATGGTAATTTAGATTTTAATAACAGAAATGAACTTGATAGTATTATGGATAGCAATTTAAATAACTTTTTCCATAATTTTAATCTTTTTGTTATAGGGACAGGGGAAACTGAATATGACCTTAGTGTAATTCTCTTTAAAGATATAGAAAATGAGGAGAGGTTATTAAAAAACAGGCTAGTACTATATGAGAGATATAAAAATATCAATCCAAATATAAAAAATAGCGACTATTCTGCAAACCTGAAAAAATTAACAGATAAATTAGATTATTACGGTATAAATAGTGGAGGCGATATCTCTAAACTATATAGTCGTTTTGGAGGACGATCTGACAAAACCGAAACATACGATGTATGGTGTTCAAATTTACTTCAGGAATTTAATAAATTAATGGAGCCATTTAGTAGTGCTATAAAGAATAGTGTTTTAGATTGTCTTAATAGTGGTATTGAATATGGCTTACTAAAACAGGGAAGTGTAATTTTACCAAGTTTAGAAGAGCTTGAAACTGATATAGAAAATATAAATACAGCAATCACCTCCAGTAAGAATCTATTAAGTTTACTGGAATCTAACAGTCGAATTTACTATATGAATACTCAAAGCATTATAGATTTATATAATGTGTCAATTAAAATAAAGGGTACCACAAATGGTGAATACTCAGACTTTATAATTAGACTCGATTCAATTATTATTGACTTAACTGTTCAGAACCTTATAAAAACCTATTCGGATAGCTATTCTATGGATCATTCTTTTATAGATGGTATTTATAGTGATATTGAAAACAACTTTGGTTTTTTAAGTGATAAAAAAGATTTAATTGTTAACAAAGTTATGTATGGTTGTGAAAAAAATGACATTCTAAAACGTGGTAATGAACAGGATTATAGGTTATTGAATTATACGTATATCCCTCTTGTAGAGGAGAAAACCATATTAAATACAATATGGTTAAGTAGAGCATATTCTCTTGCAGAAGGTTATTCCATTAATACCTCTAATGAAGAATTTAACTACTATAAAGATCTATACAATAATTTGTATTTAAAACTAAGTGACACTGAAATAGTTACATCAGAATTAATAGAAGATTCAATATCTAATATCTATACAAACGGAGACAGGGTTTTATTAAAACATATCCTGGGTGATAGATCGTTATTTGAGAATATAACTTTAAATAATACAACTGCGGAAAATTTAATGAATAGCAGTTTTATGACCATAGTTGATAATACTAACATAGAGCATTTTTATACTAAAAATATTTTAGAGGATAGGCTAACCCAATTAGATTTTACCCAAGAATTAGAGGATATAGATGATCTGGACACTGAAAGTGATACTTATGCTACTGATTTAATTGATATTCAAAACATTATTAGAAATAAAATTGATTTAGAATATGGGAATTTTCTTGTTGAATATAACCTGTACAGTTTTTTTACAGAGGTTACAAATTTTTATAACTCAATACTGGGTAGAACCAATTATACTAGTGACCAGACTGAGTATAATAACTTTGTAAATGATTTAATTAGTAGCAGTTCCGAGGATGAATTAATTGGTATTGAGCTGGCGGAAAATATATTAAATTTAAATAGTTCCATTTTGTCCCATGAATTTATTAATGAGTTATTACAAACAGCACAGGAAAGAACTGATAGTCAACAGATAAAAGAGACCATTGGATCCTATATGAATAGTGGAGGGATAAATAGCAGTTTATGGCTTCAATCCCGGTACAATTATCTGTCTGAAAATATTAATGTAGATAATATTGTGTCCAATGATGTTAAGTTATATGGACTAAGATTAAAAATGATAAATTACAACAACTCTTGTTCTGATATAGAATTAAATAATTTTGATACATATATAAGCTATCAGTACCTAATAGATAATCCGACTAATATTATTACAGATTATAACAGAACCTGTAGTTATATAAATTTAACCGGGTCTGAATTAAAAACAGATATTTTAGGGTGTATAGAAATATCTTTAGGTAACGATGAAAAATATAATTTACTGGAACTGGATAGAACCTTACTTAATTGTAATATGGACTATCTGGATGCCGGGATTATTAAGAATAGTGTCTACACCGCATTAAATATTAATAGTTCAAATGAAGACAAAGCAGAACAATTAGATTGGATAAATAATATATTTAACCTTGAGATTATTAATTTGAATAAGAGTGATTTAACTAATATTTCTAATAAGGGAGAACTTTTAGCTTATAACTCTGTTGGGTCTGCAGATCGATTAGAAATTGAAAAAATGCTATTTAATATGAATGAGAGTAGTGGTGCAGCTATTGTCTATAATAGTTTATCAAGTAGTGAAAAAGATCAATTTTCTTGGTTTAAACAAAAGTATGATATAAAAAATAATTTTATCCAAAATATAGATGGAAATATAGATAATTATTTAAGTAGCATTGGGTTATTAATAAATAATACTAAAAAAAATGATTTGCATAACTTTATAGCACAAGATGATTTTAACTATATGTATAGTGCTTTAATTGATGATTTTAAAAAAAGTGTTATTACTAAATATTCAAGTGAGTTAGAAAGTTTAAATAGTAAAACTTCTTTGAAAACCATGACAGAATACATAGATGGAATTAATCAAAACTCTATTAAAACAAGTTATCGGTTCTATCTTTCAAGTAATTATTTAAATAATTCTGAAATCGAAGACAATTTTGTCCCGTCTACTGGTGTAGACAGTGTAAATTCAACAGATGTAAATGGTTATAAATATTCGGCTAGTAATGGGGTTAATCAACTTATAGAGGTTAGGTCTTTACATAAAATTAAGTCTAAAACTTTGGCTTTAATCCTCAATAATTTTAGTTCAAATAACTCTTTAATTAACTTATATAATTCAAAGGTTGGAACTACAGAATCTCTGGATACAGATAGTAGTAAAAGGTTATTGAATAGAAATTTATACACATTATCCAGTTATTTATCCCAGATTGAAAATCTTAAAAAGACAATACTAAGTAGTGGAAAGATTATTGATTTTATAAGTATAAATAATAGTGACCTAGAAATAAAAAAGGAAGCAGCATTAACAAAGGTTAATAATCTTAAAAAAATTGTAAATGAAAAAGAGACTATCTGGCAGGGAATTGTTAATACTTTTATTAAAAAGCAAGAGGATTATTCTAAAGCATTAAAAAGTTTAAATAGTAGTGAAAATGATCTAAAAAGAGAACAGAAAAACTATGACATAGCTGAATCTATAATGAATTATGCTACAACTTCCTATATTGGGGATGGTCTTGATAAGGATGAAGCAATTATAGATCCATCTGTAAGATATAAAAAATCCTATGAGCATAAGATTAAATATTCTGCGCAGTTCGATGTATTAAATAATCTTTTTGATCCAAATAATTTAACAGCCACGGATTTTATTAATAGGGATGAGCAATATAAAAAATATTATGAAACTTATAGAACCAATTTTTTAAAAGAGGTCTATATCGGGCGAATTAACGATATGGTTCAAGGGGCAATCTCTAAACAGAAAAAAGTAGTGGATAAGGCAAATATTGCAGTAGAGGACTTTTTAAATAAGGAGTTAGTTAGTGCTGTTATCCCATTTTCAGAAAGTTCCGGGAGTCCAGGTAGTTATGTGGATTATTGCACATTAAAATTAGTTAATAATAAAATAGTAATAAAAGCTGGTACAGATTTTACTGGTAAAATTGTAGACGGTAAGTACTACAGAATCTTAAATGGTGTTTTTACAAGCGATCAGGACCTGTATAAGTATTTCTATTTTGGTAATACTCTTCAGGATTTAACTAAAAAATTAAATGCTACAACTGCAAAATTAGCTTATGAAAAATATTGTGCCTTTGTTACCGGGAACCCAGAATCCAAGGAGAGCGATATAACTTTTAGTAAAGAAAGAAGGGATTTTATTACCTCTCTATCGGAGATTGATGATGACTGGAAGGCTGCTATTTGGTATAAAAAATATATTAGTTCAAAGGATTTTACAGACCTTGCAGACGATGATTCAGACGATAACTACTATTATAATATTTTAAAAAATAGCATAAGTCCTGAAGCATATTTTGGTAGTAACGGGGATTTTAATCAGGCAAGAAATAAAGCTGATTATAATTATACCGAATTAAAAAATAGATTAATTTCTGTTACCAAAAGTAGTTATGATAGGGTTAAAAGCGACCCAAATTTTGATAAATTTTATCAGTATTCTGAACTTGGAGTAATTAAAATACCTAATAATTTCACAGAACCTGTCTGCAAGGGAATTATCCTTGATTATGTAAAAAGAGAGCTGGATAGAATGTATACAAAGGAGGAAAATTTTAGAAATGGTTATTTAATTGCGGCATTGGCTACCACCTGGTTTGGGTTACCAACTTTGATAGCTCTTGCGGCGGTTATATTTGCAGCGATTTGTAATGAAAATATGAATGGGATAGAGGAACACCGAAAGGATATTCGTGGTTTTAAAAACAACTTACCAGATAGTACTGCAAATATTCAAAAGATTTTAGGAAATAGAACAAGTTTTCTTGAGCTTGATAAAATTTATTCAAAGGAGTTAGATACTCTTAACATTTTACTTGGTAAAGAAGATGAATCCAAAACACCAGTTTCCCAGGATAAATTAATTTTATCAGTTGGAAAAGCAGCTGAACTAGCCGGGTATTCATCCTTGGATTCTTTTCTTGGACTAACTGAAAACGAGAGAAATTTTATAAAAAATAGTAATACAGGAAATACCCCTTTAAGTAATAGTGAAATTTTAAATTATCTATTGCCTTCACAAAGTGCTATAAGCAGTGAAGATCGGGATAGTGTTGCAAAATACTTAGGTGCAATAACAGAACTAAATATTAATAATAAGAAGGATTCCAGAGATGGAATGGAACTTCGATCCCTGTATCTTAAAGAAAAACAGAAAATTAATGTACAAAAATATAGTAACTCATTAATAAATATAGATCTCTATTTACAGGATTTAAACATTGAACAACTTAAAAATGTTAAAACAGACAGTTACTACTTAAAATTATTAGATTCTATGAAAAAGGAGGCAGTAACAACTTATATTAATAGTTTATACAACGAACGTAGTCATCAATCCAGGCTTTTGGATACACAATTCTATGTTTTAGGCAACTATAATTTAAGCTCGAATCCTTCAATTATTTCTTATTATATGGATGAGGTAAAACTACTTAAAATTAATATTGAAGAGTTATATAGAGAGAAACTGGAGTCTGTCAGATTTGAAAAAGAGAGTGGTTGGTCAAACTTAATAATGGATATTAATAACAAAAAAGAACTTTGGCGTGAGACAATAAAAGCTATAAATAGAAGAGGTAGCAAAGATTGGACAGAGTCTTTAAAAACATATTCTAAGGATAATTATGACTGGATTAAAAATATAGAATCTTTGTATAAATTACAAAGTAAAGAATGGGATAGTAATTATGCCGAATTTCTTAATAGGAAAACTCTATGGATAGAAAATTTAGCTGTAAAAACCTCTGTTGCCGGTACTAGTTCTGTTGTTGGGGATTTAAATAAGCAGACTGAGGCAGAAATAATTAATGCAACAAAAAATAGTCTTGTTGAGTGGGGAAATAGTAAAAGTGGTATAGATTCAAATTATATCTCCAATTTAATTTCAAAGGATTTTAATAAACTCCTCTCATATATTAAAAACTCATCATCGCAAATAGATAATATTAATAGTAATACAAATGGATTTATAGGTATAAGCAATATTACAAAAAATGGAGTTAAGGATTTACTGGATAAATATTCAAAAGAGGATAAAGAAGAAATTGAGAAACAGTTGTTATTAATAACCGCATATAAAGCTAAAGAATCTATTGAATTAGCTAAAAATAATTTAACTGAATCATTAGATAAAGCTAATGAAAATGTAAACAGTAGCATTAATAAAAAGTTGACCGAAACAGGTTATAACTACGAATCTAGCACAAATATATATAGCAAAACTATAGTTGTCGACCAAACTATTGTAGGTGGTGAACAGAAAAAAAACGCTATAATAAATGGTTTTGAATTCCTTGATCTACCAGAAGAGATTTTAAATTATAAGTCGGAATTCAACAGTGTATCAAAGGAGAGTCTTTTAGAATTAACCTCAAAAGCTGTAGAGATGATTATTAGTAGTGCTATGAATAAGATGACACTTTTTAGGGAGAATCTATTTGGGAAAGAATCCTCTGAAAAAGAGACTATTTCAGGTACTGATAATGTAAATATAGATAAGGATAAAGAAGCACTTTGGGGATTAATAAGCTATAACGAAGAGGTTACAGAGAGTCAAACTGTAACAAAAGAGATTGATAAATTAGATGGTTCTTTTAATCTCCATGTAGGTTACGCTCCCGAATTAAAATCGAACCCAGACTTTACAAATGCAGAAAATGAAGAGGATTTTGAATCCGAAATTAAATTTGATGGTGTAGGGGAGATGGGGAGAATAATCAAAAGCTTTTTAATGTATAATTTATTACAGGAAAGGGGTTGGGCAGAAAAAAACAAGGATTTGACCGACAGAAGAATATTCGATGATGACTCAGCTCCGGACTTTGCCAAGGGCTGGACAATGAGGAAGGCATGGAGTACAGCAAATAATATTGCAGGAATAGCAAGCGGAGCACCATGGCTTGGCCCTGCATTAAACATTCTTGTGGATTCTGCATTTCTAGCCAACGACTATGTTCAGGGTAAGGGCTCTGAAGAGAAGCTACTTAATTATGGTCAAGCTACCCTATTAAATGTTGGTTCCGCCGCAATTGGGTATGGTTCTGCATCAATTGCTACTCAATTAGGTTCTGGTCTTGCACAGGAGATTGGTAAATCGGTAGGTAGTAGTCTAATTTCTAATATTCTTTCTTCCAGTATTAGTTCTGTAGAGTTACAAGATGGTAGCTTAAGGTTTAATTCAGATAAATTTATCAAAGATACTGTAGGAGATGATGCAATGAATAATTATGGAATTGCGGCTGTCTCTGCAGGTGTTACATATGGCTTAGCAGGTTCTTTGGATGGTTTTAGTGTTAGCGATATTGAAAAAAATCAGGCTGTTGCATCTTTTGGTGGTGATTTAGCCAAAATGGGTTTAGAGTATAATATCAATGGAGAAACAAGTTTTAACATATTGAATCTTTCTGATTTTACCAAGGGTAATATGAACTTTGGTCTTTTACAAATGAAATTAAGTAAAAATAAGGGTTTTGAAGCCGGTTTTGGTCAAGGCGGTGTAGGTTTAAATGCCATTAGGCTTGGAGATGTTGCGAATGGTGCAGATGCTTTTAAGGAGCAGCAACAAATAAGATTCTATGGTGCGAGTGGTAAAGTAATATATGGAGATGATTATAAAGGTGTCAAAGATGCTGGTGTAGCATTAAGAAGTAATTATAGTTTTGGTGGAGAAAGTGGTAGAGCACAGAATGATTCTCTGTTTAAGGGTGATTCAATTCTACGTGTAGGTATGATTAGTGGTGAAGCAGGGAAGTCTGAAATGGTGGGGGATACAAAATTGATTGATATAAAAACTCTTGGAAATAAGGGTGATTTTGTGTCTCAGCTATATGGAGGATTGGTGTTAAATCATGAGTCATACAGGGATGGGATTCAATCTAATAGTGTAATACAACAACAAGAGACTGTAAATGCTGTAGCCGGACACACCCAAATGGCAATTGAAATGATGTTGGATTTTAAGCAAAATATTTTTGCTGGGTATAAAG
>JAFGYD010000044.1 GCA_016936295.1 Spirochaetales bacterium
CTAACTAACTAACTAACTAACTAACTAACTAACTAACTAACTAACTAACTAACTAACTAACTAACTAGATTTATGTTTAAACATACTTATAATGTATACCTCATTTCATTTTAATGCAAATTATTTTGTAAATATTTTTAAAAATTTCGTTGCCCCTCTATATCTATTCTCATATCACTAGTAAGTGTTTTAATATTCAATATATATATAGTTACACTTATGGCTATAAATAATAGGAATAATTTAAGGTGAATAATATCAACAAAAAAAATAATAGACGAAGATATAACAGCCCATAAAGTAAAGATAGAAATAACTTTAGCTCCAATACTAATAGCTTTATACTCAATATAAGACTTAATATATAAACCCAAAATCTTATGGTTTATTAACCACAAGTATAGTTTTTTAGAACTTTTTAAATAACATGTAGCAGAGAGTAAAAGAAATGGTGTTGTTGGCAGGATTGGGAGTAGGATTCCCAAGATACCTAAAAACAAAGATAAACTTCCAGCTATTAGTAATAATGTATTTTTTATTCCCACTTAATATCTCCACTTTTTAATACCAAGTTGTAATTAAAAAAAATTACGTTTAGTATTCTATTATGATATCAATCTTTAACAAGAAAAGACAATGAATAGTACAAAAAAGGTTTTAAAATCTGTATTTGGTTATACCTCATTTAGAGAAAATCAGGAAGAGATTATAGGGGCAATTCTTCAGGGGAGGGATGTATTTACATCTATGCCTACAGGTGGAGGTAAAAGTCTTTGTTACCAAATTCCTGGAATAATTCTTAATGGATTAACAGTTGTAGTAAGCCCTCTTATTGCTTTAATGAAGGATCAGGTAGATGAAGCTCGATCAAAAGGTATTTCTGCAGAATTTATAAATAGTACATTAAGCGAAGATGATTCATTCAGAATTTATTCCGATCTTTATAATAGTAAAGTTCAACTGCTATATATTTCACCAGAGAGACTTGCTCTTGATGGTTATCTAGATAAATTAAAAGAGTTCAATGTATCTTTTATTGCTGTAGATGAAGCTCATTGTCTTTCGGAATGGGGTCACGATTTTAGACCGGACTATCTGTTTTTATCAAAACTAAAAGATAAATTTCCAACTACGCCTATAGCAGCATTTACAGCAACTGCAACACAAAAGGTGCAGGATGATATAATTAAGCTTTTAAAATTAAAAGATCCCTATATTGTTAGAGCATCGTTCAACAGGAAAGAGCTGTTCTATCATGTTAGAAACAAAAGTGAAGTTCTATCCCAAATAGCAAACTATATAAAAGAGAACCCGGATAAACCTGGTATTATATATAGAATCAGCAGAAAAGATGTAGAAAAAACGGCAGACTATTTACAGAAAAAGGGAATAAAAGCTAAACATTATCATGCTGGGTTAACAAATAACGAGAGGACAAAAAATCAGGAACTATTTAATAATGATCAAATTCAGGTAATTGTAGCAACAACAGCCTTTGGTATGGGTATAAACAAGAGCAATATTAGGTTTGTGATTCATGGAGACCTACCCAAAAGCATGGAGGGGTATTACCAGGAGACTGGGCGTGCTGGCCGTGATGGATTAGATTCGGAATGTATTCTATTTTATAGCCCAGGAGATATTGTTAAGCAGAACTTCTTTATAAACCAAATAGAGGACCCTACAGAACAGGAGAAGTGCAAAAAAAATTTAAACTCATTAGTTAAATTTGCTACACTAAATGTTTGCAGAAGAAAACAGATTCTGGAATATTTTAATGAACCCTATAGTCAGAATTGTGGTAATTGTGACGTTTGTAATAATCTAACATCTAAAATTGAAGGAACAGTTGATGCACAAAAAATTCTATCTGCAATTTTAAGAACTAATCAATCATTTGGAATTAACTACATCATCGATATAATCCGTGGAGCAGATACAGAAAAAATAAGAAGTAGAAACCATCATACAATTAAAACATGGGGTATTGGAAAGGATAAAGACCGTCACTGGTGGCAAGGGATTATTACAGAACTAATTGGCCAGGAAAAGATTTATCAAGATAGTGAAAAGTATAATATTTTAAAAATTACACCAAAAGGTGAAGATATTTTATATGGTAGAGATGCTTTTTATATTAACGAATCCACCTTTACCGGTAAAGTGAATGCAAAAAGCAGAGAAAAACTTATTGATTCCACTTCCGGTTTAGACAAGATATTACTGCAAAGGTTAAAGGACAAAAGAACTGAAATTGCAAGGGAGAAAATGGTTCCTCCATATATAATTTTCTCCGATAAAACCCTTAAGGATATGGCTCTGTTAAAACCCACAACCCTTGATGATTTCCTTTTAGTTTCTGGTGTAGGTGAAAAAAAAATGGAAGAATATGGCCCTATTTTTATCCCTCTAATAACCCATTTATAGGGACAAAGCTTTATATAGAATAATACTCTACTATTATTAGTATTTTGATCCGGTTGGCTATTGATAACAAGACTATAAGGTCTATAATTAATTTACGGAGTTAAAAATGACTAATGCTAAGTACTTTATATACATTCTATTTTCCTTGATTGGTGTAAGTATATGGTCTCAGGCTCCTATAAAATGGGTATTCACAGACTATGTCCCAGCAAATTATGTTTCAGAAAATGGGGAATATAAGGGATTCCTAGTTGATATAGTGGTTGAAGCATTTGAAAATAGATTGAAAATTCCTGTAGATATTTCTATCTATCCGTGGAAAAGATGCCAAATGCTTGTAAGATCCGGAGAAAAGGATATTTTTGTAACTATTCCTACAGATGAACGATTACTTTATTCGGAAGTAACTGAAAAGCCTATTTGGATTAAAAAAAGAGTATTATTTACATATGTGGATCACCCCAGGTTAAATGAAATTTCACAATTAAAAGGATTGTTTGACATAAAAAATAGTAACTTGACAGTTCTTTCTTACATAGGAAATGGTTGGGTAGAAGAGAATGTTGAAAAAAACAGCGATATTAAGGTTACCTATTCAACATGCGTAGAAGGTATGTATAAAATGCTAGCCCAGAGAAGAGGGGATATTATAATTGAAGAGAGTATTTTAGTTTTTCCTTATATAAAAGAATTATTATTATCGGATAAAATAGTAGAGACAAGTGGAATTGGGGATGAGAGTGGTTTTCATATTTTTATAAGCAAAAAGTCCAATTACCTATATATTTTAGAGCAACTAAATGAGACAATAAATAAAATGTGGGCAGATGGTACAATAGAAAAAATTCTCGATTCCTATGAACAAATACATTATTAAAGACTTTTGTTCTTATTTTGATTTTACTATAGAATTATATTAAAATTATGATATGAAAAATTATAAACACAGAGTTCTAAAAAAATATAATGCAGATTTTGAAGAGGAATTACTAACAAAATTGTTAGCAGTATATCTTTTTATATCAATATTTATTTATGCCTTTTCTATTTTCATTTTCTTGCGGATGAGGAATATACCCCCCACAAATGATCTTTTATTTAGATCAATACCTATTACAGTCTCAGTAATATCAATTTTACTACTAATTTTTTGGAAACATGCTAAATATAAAATCCATACTATTGCAAAAATAGTTTTTATTATAAATATTTTAACCGAGCTAATAATTCAAATTACGAATAAAACAAATTATATGTACAATTTTATTGCATATATTATTATGATTACAGTTTTTGGAATTTTATTTATAATTTTTGTAAAAGATTCTAGGGCTTTAGTTTTTCTAGGCTTACTTTTCTTTGTTTATGGTATTGCAGTTTTTTATTTTTATCCGGATATAATTTTTACATATAATATGAATATTAAGGAGTATAAAAATTTTACATTATCAGCACTTTTTACTATTGTTCCAACCATAACCATACTTTTTATATTAGTAAAATTGGTATTCAAGACTCTGATAAATAATATACAAGGAGCAAATAATGAATTAAAATATTTTGCTTTTTATGATACAGATACAAATCTTCCCAATTTACATAAATTAGAGAGTGATTTACAAGGATATCCATATACAGAAAAAAACGTATCTATAATTAGTCTAGCTTGTATTGAACTAAATGGGCTACAGCAACTACACTCCAACGATGGGACTGAAAGAATATCAGAAATATTAAATTCCTTGGCTCATGGAATACACAATATAATAGAAAACAGTAGTACTATTTCAACATTTTCAAACCCAATCTGTTTTGAGTCAACATACAGAATAGATAAAGAATCTCTTGCATTTATCATTACAAATACTAAAAATAACAACACAGATGACTTATATAATTTTTTAGAGCAATTAAGAGTTCAAATTGTTAAAAAAATTTTAAGCAATATACCTGTAGAAACTAAATTCTATTTTTCTGTATGGCCAAACGATTGCGAGAATCCCACAGATTTAATACATAATATACATTATCAATTATTAAACTCTAATTTAAACTCAACTTCAACATTCAAGCCTTTTAATTCAACGCAGTATAATGAGTTTTTAGAAAAACTTAATATAAAAAAGCTTATACTTCAAGCTTTTAATAACAATGAATTCTCCATACATTTTCAACCAAAGTTAGATTTTACTAATAATTCTATACATGGATTAGAAGCACTTACACGGTGGGAATCTACGGAGGTAGGAAATGTTTCCCCAGCTATTTTCATTCCAATAATAGAAGAAAGTGGCCTAATAGAAAGGCTTACTGATATAGTAATTGAGGAGTCCCTAATTTTTTTACAAACAATAGAAAATTCAGGAATTGAAAAACAAAGAATTTCTATAAATATGTCTCCTGGATTACTCACAGATGATTATTTAAGTAAAATTATAACCCGATTATCTAAAGAACATTTTTCACATTATTTAGAATTTGAAATAACAGAAGGTTCTCTCTTGTACTTAACCAAATCTATTGAAAGTAAAATTAACGAGATTAGAGAGTTAGGAGTCTGGTTTTCGATTGATGATTTTGGAACAGGCTACTCTAATTTAGCATATCTAATGTTTTTCAAAGCTGATATTTTAAAAATAGACAAACGTTATATTGATGATCTTCCTAATAATTTACAAAATGTAAAATTATTAGAAATTATATTAAAAATGGCTAAATCCTTTGGAATGAAAACTGTGGCGGAGGGAGTGGAAACAAAATCACAAGCAGATTTTTTAAGATCTGCTGGATGTGATTATGCTCAGGGATATTATTTTTATAAACCATCAAATTCAAAAAATATACTTGAAATTTTAAAAAAGAACTAATTAATTTCTTAAAGGTTTGGTGTTTTTACAACCAAAACCCTTAATATATTTGTGTAACATTTATCACGGATTACTAATTAAACCTTCTTCATTACAACAAATTTAAGTACGGGGTAAATAATTACTACCTGAATAAATATATTAATTGCATTTGTTACATTTGCAGCTAAACCATTTCCTAAAACAGAGGATAATGGAGTCATAACCAAAGTTGGTACATATAGACAAATGACATAAACAACAAGTATTGTAACCACGTATATTGGTATTGCAGCCCCTAATTTATGGTTAGAATTAAATACCAATTTACGCTGAACAATAAAATTGACTATTTGTGCACTGGCATAAGCTAAAAGAAATGCTAAAAAGCTTCCTAGTCCACCATTAGAAGCCGGGTAGTCAAAAACCCAGAAACTAAAATCTCTATTAGATAAATTCTTAAATAGTAGAAATGTACCTAAATTTAATATGGCAAAATTTGTTATTGTTGCAATATTACTTAATAAATTAAACATAATAAACTCAAATGCTGTTGCATGTTTCTCTTTAAATCTTTTTATAGAATTAATCATTTATTTTTTCTCCCCTAAATATTTTTCAGGATTTTGTAACCTATCAGCAGTCTCTTTATTTAACCTCTTATGTTTAAAGAAACCCCTAATAAAGCGACCCAATCCTTTAAAAAAATGCCCATTTACAATTAGTAAAAGTGAATCTACCATTTCGGCGCTAATTATCTCTCCCATCATTTTTTCTATTCCTCTAAATGGGATGTAATAAATAAACAATATATTTAAGTTGGGTTCACCTTTAACAAGGGATTTATCCTTCATATATTTTAAGAGTTTATGAATTAATCTGGCAAACCTGCTTTTTGCATATTTCATCTGTGCTATGGCATCATTTCGGCCTAATGGTTTACTTCTATCCCACAATGTTTGAGGGATTTTATGACCTAACAGATTTTCAAATTCACTATCTGTTATATGATTAACCTTACCTGAAAAGTATTTTCTGAATTTATCAGTGTTATATCCAACAGGATCAATAGTACCATTTTTATCCATAGTACAAGTTAGTTTAATATTCCTGGACGATGAACCTACGTAAATAGTGTATAATCCACCTTCTATCTCAAATTTATTAGTATTAATATCAAAATATCTAAAAGTATACTCATTGAATAAAATTGTAACTTCTTCTGTTTCTCCTGCTTTTATAAAAACTTTGGAAAAACCTTTCAACTCTTTTTTAGGTCTGAAGATTAATTTAGATTCTTTAGAAATGTATAATTGAGGAATCTCATATCCATGAAATTCACCTGTATTTTTTATTAAAAATGTGACACTATCCGGGGTACATTTAATATTTGAATATTCAAATGTAGTATAAGAAAGTCCAAATCCAAATGGGTATAAAACTTCAATATCTGCACTATCATAATATCTATATCCCACAAAAAGTCCCTCTCTGTACTCACTTGTGGCCTCACGTCCTGGGTAGTAATGATATGAGGATGTTTCACTTAAAACATAGGGGTAGGATTCTGCTAATTTCCCGCATGGGATAGCTCTACCTGTAATTATGTTTAGCATTGCACTAGCTCCAGCTTCTCCAGATAAATATCCATGAACTACTGCTTTGCAATTATTAACCCAGGGCATTTCAATAGATGATCCACCAGAAAGTACCGCAATAATATTAGGATTAACCCTCATTAAGTTATCTAGTAATTCGATTTGATTCTGTCGTAATGACATATTGAGTCGATCCAGTCCTTCTGTTTCACTCGCTTCATCAAGGCCCATAAAAAGAAGAACAACTTCAGATTTTTCTGCAATTTCGCAAGCCTCTTCTATATCTTCTCCTGAACAATAACCAGTTAGTGCTAAGGGGTAATCACCTAAAACATCTAGTGTGCTTACAAGTTTATATGGATTTACAAGACTTGATCCTGCACCCTGATATCTGGGCTTGGCTACAAATTTTCCAATTACTGATATTTTTACTCCTTCTTGTAAAGGGAGTATTTTTTCATCGTTTTTTAATAATACAATTGAGGCTTCTGCTGCTTTTAACGCTAGTTCATGTTGTTTACCAAAATCAAGGTTAGATTTCTTACTCGAGATATCTACACTGAATATAACTTGCAAAAACTTATCTACTCTTTTATCTACCAAGGCTTCTGGTATAGTTCCTTGTAAAATTGCAGATTTAAGTTCCCTGTCTGTTTGTCCCCCGGGTGATGGCATCTCTAAATGGCTACCATTTCGAACGCCTTCTACATGATCATTACTGCCACCCCAATCCGAAACTACTATTCCATCAAAACCCCATTTCCCAACAAGAATATCGAGTAATAACTCGGGATTTTCGTTGGCATAAACTCCATTTATTTTATTATAAGCAGACATAATTGCTTTGGGATTTCCCTCTTTTACAGCAATTTCAAAGCCTGTTAAATATATTTCATTAAAGGATCTTTTATCAACAACAGAATCGTTTAGTAACCGGAATCTCTCCTGATTATTTGCAGCAAAATGTTTAGGACAGGCGGATACACCCTCGCCCTGAATTCCTTTTATATAACTTGCTGCCATTTTCCCGGAAAGGTATGGATCTTCGCTAAAATATTCAAAATTTCTACCACAAAGCGGGCTTCTTTTTATATTTAATGCCGGTCCAAGAAGTATATTAACTCCCTCTTCTACAGCTTCTTTTCCAAGGGCTGATCCAATTTCAAACCCTAGTGCGGTATCCCAACTATTTGCAATTGTTGCTGCTGTAGGAAAGCAAGTTGCAGGGATTCCTGCATTGAGACCTAAATGATCTGCATTGGCAGCTTGCTTACGTAACCCATGAGGCCCATCGGCTAAACAAATAGAAGGAATCCCCAATCTTTCAATAGATTTTGTCTGCCAAAAATCTTTACCAGACAAAAGCGAAACTTTTTCGTCCAGGGTCATCTGATCTATTAATTCTTTATATTTCATTCAAATCTCCTAGTTAAAACCAATTACTTTTTGGGATAATTTATAAACACCAACAGAAATCCTAGCTCCCAATTTGCCAGGAATATTTACAAGCATCCCTAAAAATCTTGTTCTTAGCTTGTAGTAAAGTAGTTCATCGAACTCTTTTATTATTTCCCAGAGAGCTTTCTTTTTTGCAAGATCTTGAGTGGTTCCCGAGTTAATTAAAAGAATACTTGAAATAGATGTCATTATTTCCAGGTAGTGATACATGTACCTCTTTAACTTAATTGTTTTAATTTTGTCTACGAAAGAACTATAATGTTCCAGCATTAAAGTGTTGACTCTAATTTGCTGATCTATACGTCTTATCATTACTTGCTCATTAACAGACTGGTCATCTCTACCTATAAAATATCTGTAAAAATCTACACTTAAATAGTACATTTTCTTTACATAAATTAATGGAATATAGACAAACAGGTTATCCACATAAAATGTATGCTTAGGAAGGGAAAGATTTATCTCTTTTAGTAACGAAGTTCTATATATTACAGAGTGCATTAATATATATTTCCCAACTTTAATCGATTTAACATCATCCCATTCAAAAACTCTATTTTCAGGTAGCATCTTATTGTAATTCATTACTTTTTTTTGGGATGCACCCTCTTTTTCATAGACAAAATTACTAATAAGCATATCTATTTCGTTGTTTTTACGGTCAAAATATTTAAGGGTTTTCACTACTTTTTCAAAAGCCTCTCTATCTACCCAGTCATCGCTATCTACAACTTTAAAATACCTTCCGGATGCTAGCTTCAACCCACTATTTATTGCTTCTCCATGTCCACCATTTTCCTGATGAATTGTTTTAATAATTCCTGGATACTGCTTCTTATATAGTTCTGCATATTCGTAGGTTCCATCCCTTGATCCATCGTTAACAATTATAATTTCAATATCATTACGGTTTAGTACAAGTAAGGAATCTATACAATTTCTCATATATTCTTCCGAGTTATAACAAGGTATAATTACAGATAGCAATTTCATTTAAGTCCTCCTCCAATTATTGAATATTCAAGTATTTGTTAAAAAATTCTAACATTTCATCAATATTAGTCTTACCTGTCTGGTTAAAGGTTTTCTTTGTTATATCATCTGGTTTCCAATCGTAAAATGCATGACTTGCACCTTCTATTTGAATATAAACAACTTCTTGTCCTTTTTCTTGTAAGGCATCAACATAACTCTGAACTTCCTGGTTAGAAATTAATGGATCTTTTGTCCCTCGAACCATAAAATGAGGAATTTTTCTGGAACTGGATTCCGGAATGTTAGTTATTGGGGAAATAGCATTTAAAGCATTATTATTTGTTGAAATTTCTTCAGAGCCAGCAGGAGACATCTTTAAAGCTGTTGTTGCAAAAACACCATAACTGGGAGCAACTGCTTTAATAGAAGCAATTAGCTTTTCCCTAAACTGTTTAACATTCATATTTTTTGGAAGATAAGTTGGGTTATATTCATATTTATTAGTTTTTGTATTAAAACCATTGGAGCCAATTCTTTCAACCATAGTTGCAGCGGAAGCGGATAAATGACCACCAGCACTATCACCTGTTAATGCAATTCTGTTTGAATCAACCCCATATTTATCACTATTTTCTATAATGTGGGCTATAGC
>JAFGYD010000045.1 GCA_016936295.1 Spirochaetales bacterium
AATAAGTTCTATATTGCAGAAACAGATTAATAGGGAGACAGATTATGCATTTAGATACGGCGGTGAAGAATTTTTACTAATGCTTGGGTTTACCGACTCTTTAGGAGCCAATATTGTTGCAAGTAGAATTAATAAGGCACTTCATGAAGCTAAACTCCCTCACTGTAAATCTCCAATAAATCAGTATATAACTGTAAGCATGGGTATTGCTACTATTTCTGATAAGGAGTGCACCTTCCTTGAACTTTTAGATAAATCCGATAAGGCTCTATATGTTGCAAAAGAGTCTGGAAGGAATACAATAATCCACTCCAGACCCGAAAAAGTTATGTCCTAGAAGTTAATTTCAACACCTATTTTAAATGTATCATTATCCCTGTATTGTCCAAATGTTGTATCTTCATTACCCTCCAAAAGAAGGTATTCTACATAGCATTTACTATTATCTGTTATAGAGTATGAAACCTTGGGTTTTACCATAAAATCTTGATCCAGCACATTGAATGAACCAGTAATCTCACCGGAAAGGGTGTCGTTTAAATAGGTATCTGAGACTCTTCCCATTAAGGTAATTGTGGTATATTCATCATCACTACTATACTCAGAATCTAACATACCTATTTCAGAACTATTAATAATAGTATTACCTATACCCTGAATTAATAAATTCATATTATTTATTGGTAAGTTAATATCAAAACCTAAAATATATTTTAAAGAGTTATTATTAATAGATGGATCGTTACCTTCGAAATCCTCTGTTAAGTTATATCCAACTTCACCCTTTAAATTAAAAGATCCAACTTGAGCCGCCACGTCAAATCCTATTGTCTGAACTCTGTTATAAACTAAATTCAGACTTGATGTGGCAATTATATCCTGGGGATCAATAGTTGGTTGTTTTAAAAACCCATAATAATATGTTAACCCTAAATCCATTGAAGATAGAGTAGTAGTAAATCTTGCTCCAATTTGGCTATCTACAAAGTATTCTGACTCCTCAAAATGAATAGTATAATCAAAACTTTTTAATTGTGCTTCAACACTTGGAGATACTGCTTGAACTAACTGTTCATAGGAGAGTGTTGGATCTTGTTGGGCTGCTTGGGCTACTGCCTGAGCATAAGCCATCTCTCTAATTGTATTCTCCATGTTTTTAATATATAGTGGAGCCCATTTCCCTGAAAGAGGGATATAATCCCCTTTGAAAGTAGGAAGATACGCAACTTCTAATAATGAACTTCTAGCAATAGGAATATTTAATTTAACCATCTGTTGCGCAATTTTACTCTCTAAATAAGAGGTTCCAAAAAGGTTTGAATAGTCTATAGGATTTAATACATCGACTGCATGAATCCCATCGGCATTACCCCAAATTGGTTTTAAAAGACCTACTTCCAAGTCAAACATTTTATGATAAAATCTGGCAAAGAGAGAATCTACATAAAATGAAGAATTATATTGATTATTCTGTAGAGGGAAATTACTAAAATTATCCAGATTGTTAATTTTTACATCTATATTAGAAACAAGATCAACAACCGAAGTCTGGGCAGTAAAATCTAAATTTAAAAATAGATTACTACTCCAGACCTCATTGTAGTAGTCGGTAAAACCACCTACAGAACCTCCAGAATCAAAAGAGATAAAAGAAGATGGAACTTCCTCATTGGAACTAAAGTCATCCTCAAAGAAAAATGAATCCTCTTGGGCAAATAATATTACCGATGATATTAGAAATATAAATAATAACTGAAAATGCTTCATATTATTGAACCTTTCCAGTTGTTAAAAATCTTTTTTCAAATAAAGCTGGATTAATTTTCTTATTTAATTCAACTTTTTGGTTATTAATAATTGAAGATCTGTTATTTAAAAGGTTTTCCATTTTAGTTGCATTTGGAATCCAAAAACCATCGATATTTACCAAATCGCTAATTGTAAGTACTTTATTCAGCTTGGCATCTTTATTATATAGTTCTACTTTAATAGGAATTAGAATATCGTTATCCTTAACAATCCATTGAACTCTTCTACTGTATTGGGAATCTGTATCATCTTTAGGAATAGATTCTACAACATAGCAGTTATACCCATTTAGTTCCTCTTCTTTTAAAAGAGTGTGGTTGTCATCGTCAATATCTGTTCCAGACATATCAGCATATGTAAACTCTGTACCCATAAAGGAGGATCCATTATCCGATGCAGCAATTCTTCGAACCTTTCCCAATGCTGGCATAAAAATCCACTTATCATCCCCATCTGGAGTCTCTTTAATTAAGAATCTTGTATCTTTAACAGAAGCTGGTGATCTGAAAACCATTATTTCACTTGAAAGTTCAGACGCGGAATCCCCCCACATCTCTATAATCCTATTTTTTTCGCTACCATTTTCTTCAACAATAATTAATTCTACTAACATGTGGGTATAATCAGGTGTTGCCTTCTTATCCATCATATTCATTACATCTAATCCTGTAACGGAAAAAGCAGTATTTGCTACTACTAAAAAAAACATTGATAAAACTATTTTCTTCATATAATCTCCTATTTTCTTATGAATTTTGGTTTAAAAATATTAAACAATCCGGGCATTATTGTCATAGAAGCCACAGATGCTACTAACATGGTGAGTGCTATTAAAGCACCTAAGTACATTAAAGGATAAAAATTTGATTTTAAAAGAACAGCAAAACCTGCAGCTACAGATAGTGCATTAAAAATTATTGCTTTACCCGAAGACATTAAAGATTTTTTTGTTATATCATTTTCATTAGACAATTCCTTGGAATATTTATGATATGAAGCCATAAAATGAATTGTATAATCAATCCCAATACCTATAGCGATGCTTCCAAGCATCGCTGTAATAATATCCAGTTTTATCCCCATAAATCCCATTAATCCGTAGTTAAACAAAACTGTAAAACCAAGTGGGATCATTCCAAAAAGTCCTGCAATTACAGACTTATAGGCAACAGAAAGTATAATAAAAACCATAATAAGGGAGATTAAAATGCTGTTAATTGCGGATGATGTTATTAACTGTGTAACACTATCCTCAGCTAAAGCTGCTCCAGCAAGGGATATTTTGTACCCTTTTGGAAAGTTACGATCTATATAATCCTTAACAACTGGGACCAATTTTCGAGTAAATTGGTTACCATTACTATTTAACATAATGGTCATTTTAATATTTTCTGGTTCAAGTGGATCGTCATTTTTTCCAATAAACCCTTCTAGTTTTCCTGTCATTGCAAAGTACTGACTTAATAAATTTGATAACCCAATTAGATCTTCGTGACCATATTTTGCAGGATCTGATGGGACTTCAAAGAAATCGTATCCATTATAGTTTGTCTCTTTTTTTAACAGATCTAAAAGTTCAACAGCAGATATATCAGGGTTATCAGCACGAGCATAGGCTTGTGTCATTATGTTCATAAGCTCCTGTGTTGTTAAGCTGCTGTTTTTACCACTATGTTCACTTGCAACAGGAACTGTAACTTCATTATCGCTATAGAAACTATCGTCACTATAGAAACTATCGTCACTATAGAAACTATCGTCACTATAGAAACTATCGTCACTATACCCAGAATCTTCAATAGCTGAGCTTGATTCGAAATCATCCAATCCATCATCACCATCAACATGCATTACCTGATTCATTCTTTTAACAGTATCTGTAAATGAGATAACCTTTGGGACCTCTTTATAATTTTTTGTTAAATATTTACTAAGATTCTCCATTGCTAAAAGAAGTTCAGGATCTACACCCGCTCCCTCACCACTCACTATGATATCAAAGGAACTAACACCGGTAAATTTATCCTTTAAAAACTTATCAGATATCCTAATACTAGTAGTCTCTTTAAAGTATTCAACAACCGAGTTGTCTATAATTAACCTCTTAGTTCCAATTACAGATATTAAAATAATAACAACAGAAAGGGTTAATATTAAATACTTTCTATTACCAAAGGATTCATAATAAAAGCCTAATGCTTTTTCCATTGTTCCCTTGTCCTCTTTGTTAATAGAAGTTCTTTTTTTAGATGCACTATTATAATTAAAGACTAAAAATGCAGGTATTAGTGTCAGGGCTACAATTATTGCAAAAACAATACCTACCGATGTAAAAATACCAAAGTTTTTTATTGGAACAATTAAGCTGAAAGCCAATGAACCAAAACCAGCAACTGTGGTTAACCCGGCAAGAAGTACAGGCTTCTTAACATAAGCTAAGGAGTTAAAGATAATTTCATTATGGGCATCCCTGGTTAAGTCTCCCTTAAAATCCCTAACATCATCATAATAATGACTAATTACATGAATACCATAAGCACTCCCTACTGCCATCATTAAAACAGGAATAATTATTCCCAGCATAGAGAGTGGAACATGGAGAAGTCCCATTAAACCTACTGTCCAAATGGTACTAACAATTACAGTAATCATTGGAAGAACAATTCCACTAACCCTTCTAAAGGATAAAAACAGAGCTAAAAGAAGAACGATAATAACAAATGGAATTAATAGAAGTAAATCCCCCTTCATATTCTCTGTTAACAAGACAGTCATAGCAGGAAGCCCTGCAATGTAAAATTTTATACCTGGGGTTTCTACCTTTTCTGTAAGTTCCTGAAGTTTAAAATATATCTCTCTTTCAACATCTGGGCCTAAATCTCCCTCAATAGTAACCATAATTTGGGAGGCGCTATAATCCTTGGATATAAAGACTTTCTTATAAACATCCCAAGAAAATATTTTACTCTTTAATATGGCCACATCTTCCTGTGTTCCCCGAAAATCTTCTATTAGTGGAGCGACAACTAATGCACCATCTACGCCATCAATAAAATCACTATTCGTTAGAGATTGAACTTTTTCCACACCTCTTAGCTCTTTAAATTCATTGGTAAGGGTATTAATTATCCCCAAAGCTTCAGGTGTAAAAATTGTTCCATTTTCAACTTCTATACCTACCGACATCATTAATGAGGAACCAAATATCTCTTTTGCTTCGTTCATTGCTACTCTTTCTGGGTTGGTTTTTGGCAAGAAGTTAAATGTATCGTTATCAATCTCTACATTCTTTAGATTATACCCTAAAAAAAGTGTAACTAAAGTAATTATTCCTACTATTGCTTTAGGATATTTAAATAATTTCTTCATTATTAATTCCTTAAATTTACACTATATTAGTGTAAATAGTGTAAATAGTGTAATATGATTCAATATTAACTCTTACTAATAAGTATAGTCAATATTGAAATTGTTAAGAAATTATTAATTAGAATTTAAATATTCTTTCATTGCATCAGGGGTTAAAATACCATCCAATATTATATCTATAGAGTATTTTAGAAGCTCTACTTTTGTAAATGTTAAGTTATCGGGGGTATCCCAGGTAGCAAGACCACGGATACTATTTAAAAAAACAAAGGGTATCAACTCGACATTTATTGTTTTTTTTATTATTCCTGTGTCTTGGGCTTTAACTGCTAAATTCTGAATAATCTGTTTAATTTGACCATTTATAAAGACACACTCTGGGGAGAAAATAATTCTAGCGGCATTTGGGTCAACTCTTGTTGGAATCTCTAAATTAGTGTAGTGTTCGTAAAGTTTTTTTATAGCTAGATGTATCTTTTCTATAATTGTTACTGTATCGTTTAAAAATACCCTTGATATTTCCTCTAAAATACCTTGCATACTTGAAAAGATTATCTGCTCTATTAAATTTTCCTTGGATCCAAAATTGTTATATATTGTTTTTTTAGATATTCCAATTTGGTCTGCTAATTCATCCATGGAAATTTTGTTTAAACCAAATTTATAAAATATTTTTGTAGATCTCTCAATAATTGCATCTTTTTTTGACATAACATCTATTCCTCCATATAAAGCAGAATATCATCCTCCCTCTGTTTAAACTTAAATCCACATTTTTCATAGGCTTTTATACCTTGAATATTTTTTCTATGTACTTCAATTTTTACTTTTTTATGTCCTTTGTATTCTTCATTTAGAAAATCAATTCCACTAGTTATGAATGCTGTGGATAATCCTCTTCCAATATATATCGGGTTAATAGCTAAACCTAAATAGACTCCATCATCTTGAAAATAGTACTCCATTAAACCAAATAAAATATTACTATCGTTATAGACAGAATAACCGACACAGCCCATAGGACCTTTTAAAGGGTTGTCTCCACGCTCTCTACTTTCGTGATACCTATCCATATAGATAGCTTTTTCAAAGCCATTATATCTCCAGGATTCTATTTCAAGAACTTCTGAATAATTTATTGGTTCAAACCGGAATTTCATATATCATAGAATAATAGTAAGGTGGTTAAATGAGCAAGGTAATTCCAATAGATATTTTTTTAAATGAAGATAAATCACTCCCTATAATTGATGTTCGTTCTCCATTAGAATACAAAAAAGGACATATCCCCGGGGCTATAAATATACCACTTTTTTCCAACAGAGAGCGAGCCGATGTAGGTATATGCTACAAAAAAGAGGGAAAAGACAGGGCTGTAGAGTTGGGTTTAGAAATTGTTGGTCCAAAACTTTCTCAATTTGTTAAAGATGTAAAAAAATTAGGCTCTGAAAGTGTAAAAGTCTACTGTGCCAGAGGTGGTATGAGAAGTTCCAGTTTTTGCTGGCTAATGGATACAGCTGGTTTTAAAAATGTTTATAGACTGGAAAAAGGATATAAAGCATTTAGAAACTATGCTCTAGATTATTTTGAAAAAGAGTTTAACTTAAAAGTGATATCTGGAATGACCGGTAGTGGAAAAACAGATATTTTACTTGAAATGGAAAAGCAGGGTGAGCAGGTTCTTGATTTGGAAGGTTTTGCAAATCATAGAGGATCAGCTTTTGGTGGAATAGGAAAAGAGCCGGAAGCATCAACAGAAGCCTATGAGAATAAAATATTTTCAAAACTTTTTAGCTTCGATTTAAACAAACCTATATGGATAGAGGACGAAAGTCGTAATGTTGGTAAGGTATTAGTTCCACCATCCATTTTTAAGAAAATGGAAACATCATTTAGAATAATAGTGGAAGTACCTATAGAAGTAAGAGCAGAAAGATTAGCCAAGGATTACACCGGTTATGGTAATGAAACAATCCTTGAATCCCTTAATATTATTCAAAAAAGATTGTCTGAAAGGTACCCCCAAATAGTGCAATTTATTAATGAAAGAAAATATAAAGAAGCAGCGTTACTAATTCTCCCCTATTATGATAAATCCTATACAAAGGGAATACAGAGAAGACCACCAGAAAACTGTACAACTATTAAAGTGATTAAAGATGAACCTTCTATAACAGCAAAAAAGATAAAGGAGATAGTAAATGGATGATATTAGACTAACAACATTAACAAAATTTTCAGGATGCGGAGCAAAATTAGGGCCAGGATTATTAGATAAAGCTCTGTGTGGTTTAAGCCAACCTGAATTTCCACAATTAATGGTGGATTTTTCTACAAGTGACGATGCCGGAGTTTATAAAATTTCAGAAGATATAGCATTAATAAATACTTTGGATTTCTTTCCTCCAATTGTAGATGACCCTTTTGCTTTTGGACAAATTGCTACAGCAAATGCACTTTCCGACGTTTATGCTATGGGAGGGACACCAATAACAGCAATGAGTATTGTAGGTTTTCCACTAGATAAAGTTGATATATCTGTACTTAGAAAAATTACAGAGGGTTCATTAGACAAACTTAAAGAGGCTAATGTTCCACTTATAGGTGGACATAGTATACAAGATCCTGAATTGAAATTTGGTCTATCTGTTTCAGGGTTAGCCCACCCTGATAAAATTCTCCTGAATAATACTCCACAATTAGGAGATATAGTCATTCTTACAAAACCTCTGGGAACAGGTACAATAAATACAGCCTTAAAAAAAGATTTAGCAACCCAGGAATCAATCGATGCCTCTATGGAGTCTATGAGAAAATTAAATAAATATGGAGCAGAGGTGATTAAAGATTACAAGGTAAATTGTTGCACCGATGTTACAGGTTTTGGACTTGCAGGTCATAGTTGCGAAATGATAATTGGTTCAGGTTTTGGACTAACCATAAATTTTGACTCTTTAAAACTACTCCCAGGAGCTCTTGATTGCATAGAAAAGGGAGCAATTCCCGGAGGAACAAGAAAAAACATGGAATTTAGAAGTAGATTCATAGAAAATTTCATGGATTTAGAAGATTATAAAAAATATATATTATTTGATCCTCAAACATCGGGAGGATTGCTATTTTCTATTTCAAAAAATGATAGTGAAAAAATATTAAATCACATGTTATCCCAGGGAATTGAAGCTTTTATTGTTGGTGAAATTACAAAAAACAAAGAGACTATTATAGTAAAATAGAAAAAGCCAGTCTATAAGAGATGAAACCCTTAAGTTGAACAAGTTTCAAGTTAGGGGTTCATCTCACTAACCGGTTTTTTAATCTACCCTATAATCCTGCGCACAATACAATTTACCAGAACCATCTTTATCTTCTAATAAAACAGGAACCAACGCTCCCGGGAGAACAGAATCTGGACTGTTCGGAGCTTCTTCCCCACCCAAATCTGTTCTAAGCCAACCAGGATCCATTAAGTTCATTAAAACTCCTGTACCCTCTAAAGTTGGAATCATATCTCTTACATATCTATCCAATGCAGCTTTTGAACAGCTATATGCCATAAGTTCAGGCTGATTCTCTATTCCAGATGTAACATTTACAACTCTTCCCCAACCTCTTTCTATCATTCCTGGAATAAATGCATCGCATATTTTAGCAGGAACAATAGAATTAACCATAAAACTATCGAGATACTCTACTACAGTTGGTTTAAATTTCTCTCTATAAGTTGTCATAATAGCTGCATTATTATACAAGATTCCAAGATTTCCTTTTGTTATCTCATTTACCCTATCTATCAACTCTTCTACCTGGGGAAAATCATTTAACTCTGCGGCTACTCCATAAGCTTCCAAACCCATAGCCTTAAATTCTTTAACAATAGCTTCAGTTCCTGATAATTTTCTTGAATGTAAAATCAAATTACACCCTTTTTCTGCAAGAGCTCTAGAGACCCTTAAACCAATACCTCTACTAGCTCCAGTGACTAGAGCCCATTTGCCTTTTATGTTTTCCATTTAATATTCCTACAGTGCTAAATTATATATTTTTTCAACATCATCTTTTAAAAGACTTTTAAAGCTTCCAATAGGTCCGTTCAATGTTGCTTTCTGTGCCATTTCAGGTATTAACGACTCGTCAAACTCAATATCAGACAATCTGGTAGGAAGACCTATATTTGTAAAAAAAGTTTCTAATGCTTTAATTCCCTTTAGAATCGTCTCATCTGGGTCGTCAAAGTTCTGGTCTATATTAAATACCCTTGTAGTAAATTGTAAAAATTTACCTTTATTCTCTCTGTACACATATTTCATCCATGCAGGGAACACAATAGCTAAACCAGCACCATGGGCAATATCATTCATTGCACTTATTTCATGTTCCATGCTATGAGAAGCCCAATCACCACCTCTACCTGTATCTAAAATGTCATTATGTGCCACAGTTCCACACCACATAAGCTCCGATCTTGCAGCGTAACTCTCGGTGTCATAAATTAACTTCTCTGCCTGTTCAATTATTGTTTTCATAGTTGCTTCGCATAATCTATCTGTAAACCGTACATCTTCTGTCTGAACAAAATATCTCTCCATTACATGTGCTAACATATCCGCTGCACCGCATGCAGTCTGATAATCAGGTAGAGTATATGTCAATTCAGGATTTAAAATTGCAAACTCAGGTCTCATACAATCTGCAGTTACACCTCTTTTAAGTCTCTCTTTTTCGTTTGTAATAACAGAACTAGGGCTTGTTTCACTACCTGCAGCAGGAATTGTTAAAATAACACCAAGGTTAATAGATTTTTCAGGGCTAGTTTTATAGTCGTAAAAATCCCATACATTACCTTCGTAATTAACACCTACCCCTATAGCTTTTGCAGAATCTATAACACTTCCTCCACCAACAGCAAGAATAAAATCAATGTTTTTACTTCGACATAAATCAATTCCTTCCTGTACCAATGTAAGTCTTGGATTTGGTTTAACACCACCAAGTTCAAACACTTCTATATTATGTTCATCTAACGACTTAATAATAGTGTCATACAGACCTGTTCTTTTTATACTACCCCCGCCGTAGTGTAATAAAACTTTATCAGTGTATTTTTTAACCTCAATACCTACCAATTCTTCGGTTGATTTCCCAAAAATAACCTTTGTCCCATTTTTGAATATAAAATTGTTCATAGTTTCTCCTTTCAACTTATCCTAACCCATGGAGTTTACTCTAAGTCAATAACTAAATATAATAATAGTATGAAGCGATACACAATGAAAGAAATTTCGGAAATAACAGACTTATCGAGTGACACACTCAGATATTACGAGAAAGATGGGCTACTAACAGATATTGGACGATTATCAAATGGGCATAGACAGTATACAAATCACGACCTTGAGTGGTTAAAATTTGTTTTATGTTTAAGATCAACAGGTATGCCACTTGGTACAATAAAAAAGTACAAAGAGCTAATGAACAAGGGGGATGCAACAGCTAGTGATAGAAAAGAACTTCTAGTTAATCAGAAAAAGATTATTTTAAAAGAGATGGAAACATTAAAACAAGCTCTTTCCACAATTGATTATAAAATTGAATATTATAAAACAGTGGAAGAGAGCTTAATGTAATTATTCAGGATTCAATGTTAAGAATGAAAGTCTACTACTATGTAGATACTCTTCAACATCCTTCATATCAATTCCCAATGTTTTTGCAAGTTGTAACATTATTGCAAATAAAAGGGTATATTCATGTATACCCTGAATATAATTATCGTTAAAAAAATATTTCTTAACCTGGGAAGTTTGATCAATTAACATTGAAAAAAGTTTAATAACATCATCTTCAAAAATAGATGGGAGAGCATCATATCTTAAGACATGATATCCGGTCCTGTTACCAATGGATAGAAGATATTGAAATGCATCAACAAACCTCAATGTTAATTTCTCTTTAGGTATATTAGGACGAATATGAACATACTTATAACATTTAGTTAAATTTGCCAACTCTGAAATCTTAATATGTAAAGCTAAAAACCTTAACTCTTCAACATTGTGAGAACCCATTTCATCCTCTGGAATGTTTGATATATTAGCAATATTACTCTCAATATCATTTTGTAAATCAAAAAGTTTTTGTAAGTCCATATCCTCTCCTTATTAGTTTTTAAAGCTATGTACTGGTGCCGGGATTCTACCACCCCTATTAATAAAATCTGCCGATGAAAATTTATTAACACCAATAATCGGTGAACCACCCAAAAGACCACCAAATTCAGCCCATTCTCCAACTGTTTTGCCTGGAACAGGAATAACTCTAACTGCTGTTGTTTTATTATTTGCCATACCAATAGCTGCTTCATCTGCAATCATTGCAGAAAGTGTTTCTGCTGGCGTATCACCCGGAACTGGAATCATGTCTAAACCAACAGAACAAACAGATGTCATTGCTTCAAGTTTCTCAATAGTCAAGCTACCAACATTTAAAGCCTCAACCATCCCTTCGTCCTCTGTTAGAGGTATAAAAGCACCTGATAAACCACCAACATGGGTAGATGCCATAATACCACCTTTTTTTACAGCGTCATTTAACATACAAAGGGCTGCAGTTGTACCATGAGCTCCTGCATATTCAAGTCCCATCTCTTGAAATATTCTTGCAATACTATCACCAACAGCAGGTGTAGGTGCTAAAGACAGGTCTAAAATACCAAATGGAACACCCAATCTCTCAGATGCTACAGTTGCGACCATATGCCCAAGTCTGGTAATTTTAAAAGACGTTTTCTTGATTTTATCTGCAATAACATCAAAAGGTTCACCTTTTGACCCTTCTAATGCACACTTAACAACACCAGGACCACTAACACCAACACTAATTACAGAATCACCTTCGTTAACTCCGTGAAATGCTCCAGCCATAAATGGGTTGTCCCCAGGTGCATTACAAAAAACAACTAATTTTGCACATCCAATACCATCTGCATGTTTTGTAAGTTCAGCTGTTTTTTTAATAATATGTCCCATATCCCGGACAGCATCCATATTTATACCGTACTTAGTTGATCCTAAATTAATAGATGAACATACTCTATCGGTTACACTTAATGCTTCTGGAATTGAATCCATTAGAATTCGTTCACCCTTAGTTATACCTTTATCAACTAATGCAGAAAATCCACCAAGAAAATCAACACCGGTCTCTTTTGCAGCTCTATCTAAAGTACGGGCAAAATTAACATAATCCTTATCGTCTGTAGCTCCTCCAACCAAGGATATTGGTGTAACAGATATTCGTTTATTAATAATGGGAACACCATACTCTGCTTCAATTTTTTCAGCAGTAGCAACTAAATTACCAGCTTTTAACATAATTTTATCGTAGATTCTGTCTCTGGCAATTTTACTATCGTGACTTATACAATCAAGTAAAGATATACCCATTGTAATTGTTCTTATATCTAAATGCTGGTTTGTAAACATATTAACTGTTTCAGCAACTTCAAATGGAGTAAATATCATAATATCACCTAAATCCTATGCATTGCTTGGAAAACTTGCTCATGCTGAATAGTTACACTAACGCCTAACTTAACACCTGCTTCATCTAAAATAGCTCTAATCTCTTTAATCTCTTTAGTCGCAATAGAAATATCCACAAGCATAATCATAGTAAAGTAACCATCCATAATTGTTTGGCTAATATCTAGAATGTTTATACTGTTATCTGCCATAACCCCACTAATAGTAGAAATTATCCCTACACTGTCTTTACCAACAACAGTAACTACTGAATTCATATTTTCCTCCAAATCTTTAAACACTTAATAGGATAATATATTATAGTTTTAAAAGATTCAATTTCATCTATTCCACTAAATCAACAAGAATGTTATTCTAGTGAACAAACAAATAAGAATAAGGATCAATCATGGCAAAGAAAAATAAACCGCTCTCTCCAAAAAAACAGGCAATGATGAATGAACTACAAAAAGTTCAAGAGCAGATGATTAAACAACTAATTAAAAGACTTTCAGGTAAAGATAAAAATATTCTTGCAGAATTTTTACAATCCCAGAAGGCTCCAGGATCAAAAGAATACAATGCTCTACCTAAAATTGTTCAAGGTATCGTTTTAAAAATGAATCTTAAAAATTTGGAAATCATGAGAAAGCATACAAAAAATCCATTTACAATTATTAGATTAAAATTCTCTGCATGGACTTTTAAAAAATTAGGTACAATTGACCCTAATGCTGTTAAAAAGAAGAAAAAACCATCCAAAGAAGCAAAAAAAACCAAGGAAGATAAATCTAAGAAAAAATAGAATCTAGCATAACTAATTTATCAGATTTATTTGTAGAAACCCGGTCAATTCTGTCTATTTTACTGAAATCCGGGTTTTTAATTTTATAAAGTATTAAATGGGGTAAACTTCGATACACCAAAGTTTTCTTTCGTGGTCTAGTAACTACTAAATAATAGACCTCTTCTGTTTTAAAATATTCAACTAAAAGTTCTCTTTTACTTACAACTCTGTCCTCTAAGGTCCTAAAATAACTTCTTAATTCACTTACCGAGGATTCAATAAAAACTATTTTGTCTTTGTAAAAAAATAGACCATCAAACTCAGCCAATTTTACAGAGTTTTTAATAAAGACTATCTGTCCATTCTTATCATATGTCAAACCATCTGTTTTCAAACACTTTGCTTTACAGTTTTTAAGAACATATTTTGTTACATCATTACATTGTAAAGCCCACTGTTTTAAATATTCATAAACCCATGTCTCATACTGCTCGCCAAATAGATTTTCACCTTTATGCATAAATTTATGATTAGAATAACCACTATTTATTAAGTCTAGAGCTTCTTCTGCAGGGGTATATTTTTTTAAAACAGAGCTTAATTCCTGGTACAATAAATCTACTGCTTCTTAATTTTACTAGTTAGGTATGCCAAAAAGAACCCACCTGCTAAAGCTAAACAAAATCCAACTAAAGGAAGTAGAGAAAAATCGAATCCTGATCCAATTTTTAAACTTATTTGAACCAATGAAGCAACAATAAGTCCTAAAATAAAGTATAGAGTTCCAGATTTAAACTTTTTAAAACATATTTCAACCAGTTTAGCAAAAATAACAATACCAGTTGCGGCACCTAAACTAAAAACAATAATAGGTAAAAGATATGTTTTAATATCGCCTAAATAAACACCAACAACAGTTTCGTATTCACCTAAAGAAACTAGAAGTGCAGACCCTGAAAATCCAGGAATTACCATTGAACCACCAGATAAAGTACCACATATAAACAACCAAAGAAGCCTTAATGGACTGCTTGTTTCTACAGTTACATCACCTTGACCCTGGTTAAAGAAAAGTGTTAATAAAACCAGAATAATTCCAATAATTCCAATAATTAGCCTAAGAGGCTTAGGAGACATATCATTATGGGACTTTACAATAAATGGAACAGAACCACCAATTAAACCTATAAAAAAGGCATAAGTTATCTGTTTTGAAATCTGGTTATACTCTAGTAGAAATGTAAAAACCCTGGAGAATATTAATATACCTAATAAAGCACCACCAACAACAAATAGTAGAAAAAAGAAATACTCTTTTCTTTTTTTCCCATTAATAAAAAAGTTTCCAATAGCCTCGGTCAAATGGTCATAGATCCCCATAATTAAAGCTAAAGTACCACCCGATACACCCGGGATTACATTTGCTAAACCAATAGTCATACCTTTAAGTATTAAATATAAATTTTTCATTTTTAAATGATAGGTAAACTATAAATACAAGTCAAGAACCCTTTATACAATTCTTTCCTGCTCTTTTAGCTTCGTATACATTTATGTCAGCTTTTTTAATTAATGATTCATAATCGGGACACATATCAGTTTTTGTGGATACACCTAAACTGACACTTCCCTTCCACTCTCCATTTTTTACTTTGACTTCAATTTTCCGAACATTATTTAACAAAATTTCTGCTTTTTCTAACGCATTTTCACGTGTAGTGTTTGGAAGCACAACAAAAAATTCATCACCACCCAAACGCCCAACACAATCGGGATAAGTAAAGCTTTCTTTAATGATTTTCGACAATGCAGTTAAAACAACATCTCCAGCATCATGACCAAATTTATCATTAATAATTTTAAAATTGTCAGCATCTATCATTACACAAGATAGAGATTTTTTTTGCAAAATGGATTTATTCCACTGCTTGGCTAGCTCTGTCATAATATAACGCCTATTTCCTAAACCTGTTAAAGGATCTGTAAATGAAAGTTGTTCTAAATGTCTATTTAAATTGCTAAGTTCTTCAGTCCTTTGCTGTACTTTTTCTTCTAGAGTTCTATTCAGATCTATTAATTTTTTATTTTTATTAGATATTTGCTTAAACAAACCCTTTAATGCTAATAAAAGTGGCTCGGCTGAATTAGTGATTTTTTCATCTTCTATATCGAATGCTTCATCAGGAGACATTCCACTGCTAATTGTTTCTATCTGCCTTGAAAGTTCTTGATCTAATCCAAGAATATGATAAGCTAACCAATGCATAAGGTAATCGAATAGATCGTACAAATCGATTTCATCTCCAGAGTGAATTGTTGAGACTAAAAAATTGACTTCATTTATAAACTCCTAATGTCGCTTCACATGTTCGGTAAAGTGTCTTTTCGCGATTTTATATTCTATCATCAATTTTTCTTCATCTTTAAAATGATACTTAGTATAGTTTATCAACCTATCTAGAATATCATTCCAATTTACACTACTTGATACACCATCAACAGTTATCTCACCTAGCTCGTTTACCAGTTCTACCAGCTTTTTATGCTGATCATCTATTTGCGTTATACCTGTAACAAAATACTTGCTCCAAACAAAAGCTTTCATAATTCCTCTTTTTTTACTAAGTAAAATATAAGACGAAACAAAAATTTATTCCACAAATACTTCTAATAATAATTCCGTAGAGTTTAAATGACTTTTGCTACTTTCTGTTGTTAAAAGGAAAAGAAGCTCCTGATTACCCTTTCGCCCCTTAGTTTTAGAGAGGGTAATATCTTTTACATAGATCCCAATATCTTCTAACTTTTCTATTAAATTAATACAGATGGAGAGGATGGTTTCACCCTCCTTAATTACACCGTTAAAATCCTGATCTGGATTTTCCCATTCAAATTGAGGTTTAACCAATACAATAATTTCATCACCGGATATAAGTTCAAATAGTTTCTTCGCTGGACTTAACACCGACCTAAAAGAGAGATCGGCTACTGCAAAATCAGGTCTTGGATCTAAACTATCAATAGACATAATGTTTGTTTTTTCCATAGGAACAACCCTGGCATCGTTAACTAAAGACCAGGCAAGCTGATTACTGCCTACATCGATTGCAAATACTTTTTTTGCGCCCCTCTGTAACAGACAATCGGTAAAACCACCGGTAGAGCACCCTGCATCAATTACAGTTAAATCTTTAACACTGTAATTAAATTTATCCAAACCGCTCTCAAGCTTGTAACCACCTCTGGATACGTATTTCATACCCTCTATATAGACAACACTATTGGATTTTACCTTCTCTTTAGGGTTTCGAATTCTTCCGCCATTACATACAACATCACCGCACATAATATATGCAAAGAGTTTTTTTTCTTCTATTTCCGGGTAACGTTCTTTCAAAAGATGGAGTAAATTACGTTGTGACATTAAAGGCCTGTTTTGTAAGTTACTCTTTCAATGGAAAGTGCATGTCCATTACTTGTATCAATCTCTATAACCACACCGTTTATAACAGCATCTTCATCTAAAACCTGGGTTTTGTATGGGATTGAAGTAAAAACTCTTTTTATAGCTGCTTCAGGTTCGGAACCTATAACACCATTAATTGGTCCAGTCATTCCAATATCTGAGATATAAGCAGTTCCATTTGCAAGAATTTTTTCATCCGCAGTCTGAATATGTGTATGTGTTCCAACAACAGCACTTACTTTTCCATCGAAATAACAGGCAAGAGCCTCTTTTTCTGTAACATCTTCGGCATGGAAATCAACAACAATGCACTTCGCTAAGGATTTTAAACGTTTAATATCCTTTAAACCGTTAACAAAAGGGCATTCACAATTAACAGACATTCTTACTCGACCCTGTAAATTAAGAACTGCAAGTTTTACACCTTTGCTCTCTAAAATACAGTCTCCATGTCCTGGTACACCTTTGGGGTAGTTCGATGGTCTTAAAAGTTTGTCTTCCCTATCTAAAAAAGGATATAACTCTTCTTTTTGCCAAATATGATTTCCACTTGTTATAGCATCTACACCGTAGTTAAAAAGTTCATCTACCTGATGAGGAAGTAGACCATAACCATCAGCTGCATTTTCAGCGTTAACTATTACAAAATCGCTTTTGTACTCTTTTTTAAGGATTTTTAATGAAGAAAAAAGGGCTCTCATGCCCGGGTGACCAATTACATCACCTAGCATGAGAACTCTTATAGAAGAACTATCTAGCATACTCTACAGCTCTAGTCTCTCTTATTATTGCAACCCTGATTCTACCAGGATATGTTAATTCAGATTCAATCTGTTTAGCTATATCTTTTGCTAAAGGAAGAGCATCTTTATCAGAAACAGTATCACTATTCACAATAATTCTTAACTCTCTACCGGCTTGAATAGCAAAACACTTTTCTACACCATTAAAACTTTCAGCAATTTTTTCCAGGTTCTCTAACCGTTTAATATAGTTATCCAAGCTCTCTCTTCGTGCTCCAGGTCTAGATGCAGATATAGCATCGGCTACTTGAACAATAATCGCTTCTAGTGAACCAAATTCCACATCGTTATGGTGGGCAGCAACTGCATTAACAACCAAAGGCTTCTCACCCATTCGTTTACAGAATTCAGCTCCTAACTCAGCATGGTTACCTTCTCCATCAGTTTCAAGCCCCTTACCAATATCGTGCAGTAATGCTCCACGCTTAGCAAGCTCTCTATCAGCACCAACTTCTGCAGCTATCATTCCTGCAAGAACAGCAACTTCTTTGGAGTGATCTAAAATATTTTGACCATAACTTGTTCTAAAATATAGTCGACCCAAGGCTTTAACACCCTCTCTAGGTATATTATGTACACCTAAATCAAATAAAAGCTTTTCACCTTCGTCAAGAATTATCTGGCTAATTTCAGCAGCTACTTTTTGAACTACTTCCTCAATTCTTGCCGGATGTATTCTTCCATCGGAAATAAGTCTCTCTAAAGATCTTTTAGCAATAACTTTTCTTATAGGGTCAAAACATGAAATAACAACCGCTTCCGGAGTATCGTCAATTATAATATCAACACCTGTAAGGGTCTCTAAAGTCCTTATGTTTCTACCTTCCCTACCAATAATTCGACCCTTCATCTCATCACTAGGCAGGCTAACCGAAGTTACAGTAACATCACTTGTTACATCTGTAGCAATTCGTTGAATTGTAGAAACTAAAATTTCTCTAGCTTTCTTTTCAGACGTATCTTTAGCTTCCTGTTCAATTTTATTTACCAAGGCCTGGGCATCATGTTTAGCTTCATTTTCTACTCTGTCAATAATAATCTTCTTTGCATCTTCCCTGGAAAGTCCAGAAACTTTTTCAAGCTCCATTTTTAGACTATCCTCAAGTTCTTTCAATTCTGCGGTTTTCGATTCAAGAAGTTCTTCATGAGTTTGTATGTTTTTCTGCTGTTTCTCAATTTGCTGGAGTTTCTGGTCTAAAGAATCCTCCTTGGTTAAAATTCTCTTTTCAAACTTTTGTAACTCTACTCTACGTTCTCTAATCTCTTTATCTTGTTGTTTCCGTTCGCGATGAAGTTGGTCTTTACCCTCTAGTAAATACTCGTTTTTTTGTCTCTCCGCTTCTTTAATTGCATCTTGCTTTAACCTTAAAGCTCTTTGCTCCGAAGAAGACAATTGATATTTTGCATAGGCTAATCTTAATAGCCAACCAATTAACAAACCTGCGAGGGAACAACATATAATCACAACCCAATAAGGCATAGATTCCCTCCATATTAATTTATACTAAGTTATTTAGTACCCTCATTATATAATCATAACTAGAATTGTCAAGTTTTTAAATCTTTTAATGGTACAAATATGTTCCTTTTATCATATGTCTTTTGCTTCCAAAACCTTTGTGTCTTTTAACAAAAAAACCTGCTTTTCTTAAACCTTGCTTAACAATTCCTGCTGCTGTAAAAGTTGAAAAGGATGTATTTTGAGCACTGTTTTCTCCTATCTTTTTAAACAGTTCAACTGTCCACATTTCAGGATTTTTATCAGGGCTATGCCCATCTAAAAACCAAACCATATTTTTAACTGGATAGGTTGTAAAAGCGTCCATTACGTCACCAATAAACAGATTAAAATTAAGAATGCCCCACTCTCTTTTTATGGTATGTGAATTCCATCCATCAATCAAATTTTCATAAATAAAATTGTATAAAACCATATGATATTTTAAGGATTTTTCTGAAACCTGTTCTAACAGATTTATTGAATTTCTTACTGCTTCCGGTGCTAATGGATACTTTTCTATTGTAGTAAAAGTTATATGCAACTGAGATTTTTTTTCTCTTAATACATCTTCTAAAACTAATAAATTCAGCCCCGTACCAAATCCGGTTTCACCAATGCATATATTATTTAAATCCCGAAGTTCTATTTCATTCCCCTCTATAAAAACATATCTAGATTCCAAATATCCATTTTCATTGGAAAAATAACAGTCATTAAAGTGTGGATTTATTAAGTTTTTCATATCACCAACTAT
>JAFGYD010000238.1 GCA_016936295.1 Spirochaetales bacterium
TTAAAAAGTTAATTACCAAATGTTTTTCTATTTAAAAATGTAAAAATGAATTACTAAATCAAGAGTCTGTAACTGTGCAGACTCTTTTTTTATTCTTAAACCCCTTAAATTATTTCATGCAACTCCAAAGGAGTATAATATTTAATCTAAGAATCATATAATATGTGTTTTAACATAGAAATATTACAAATGACCATAATGAAAAAATTGAGTTGCCCAATTTATTAGGTCTACTCCAATGTCCATGTTATGGATTCAATATAAAAAATATTAAACTATAAAAAAACAACAAGTCCTATCATTCCTAAAACAAGTAATATTGAAGTAAAAACCCACTGAAAAATACTAATTGAAAAACCTGCAATAAGGGACTTAAAATTACCTAAAAAGATACCTATAAAAGCTGCTGATATAATAATAGGAATTCTTTCTTCTACTGTTATTGCTGAGTTTGAGAGTAAAGTATAAACCTCAAATATAATATAAATTGATACAATAAGTATAAAGAATAATGCTAAAATATTTTGAAGATTTTTTCCCATCACCGACGTCCTACTTCTCATCTTCTAAAAGATTATCTCTTTGTTCTTCAACCATTGGAACTAAGATCTCAGATGCATATCCAGCTTTATCCCCAGTAGAACTGTAATCAGATGAATTATATGCTTTTACACCTTCAATGAAGGTATTTGCAAGGGACATTGCATCATCATCATTATCAACACCGTTTAGTAAAGAATCTTCAGTATAATCAGATAGTTTCATAAAATCTTCTAATATTGATTCTTGCGAATCTTCAAAGATATTAATACCAGCATCCTTAGCACTTAAGAGATTTCCAAGTGTAGAGAGTCCTTTTTTAATACCTTTTCCAAGATTTTTTAATTTCCCTATACCTTGAAAAGCTCCATCGATTACTGTATCTGCCACGACATCTTTAGCGGAAGAATCTTTGGAATCATAAACTGTTCTATAATAACTTGAAGGCATTAACTTATCAGTTAACTTTCTAGCACTTTTTATTAATAGTGAATCTCCTGGAACAAACGATAACAAGGATGTAACACCAGTTGTATAATTATCAAAATCACTTGTATCGGTACTAAAACTATAATGATCATCTGAATAATATTGTTTAATTTAATACAAACCTGTTGGATCTGTGAATAAAAGTGGATTGTTTAAAGCATAGATATACCAGTTATTATTTGCCTTTATAGGATCTTCTGTAATGAATCTACCAAGGTTAGGGTCATACCATCTTGCATTGAAGTAATATAAGCCCGGGCTCTCTAAATCATAATTACTTAATGAATAGTCACTATCTACTGAAATAAAATGCCCCCTACAATGATGTTTAGATAAAAAATACTAACACATTAACAATGCAGTAGCAAATAAAAATAATTACATAATAGACCAGTCTTCAACCTTAATATTTGGAACTCGCACAAACTCTTTAGTATTATTGGTAACAAATATTAAATCGTTAGAAATAGCCTGAGCAGATAAAAGCATATCTATTGGACCAATTATATTCCCGGATTTTCTTAGATAAGTCTTTATCTTACCATATGGGATTGCATCCTTCTCATCAAATGGTAGAACCGTAAATATTGATAGAAACTCCAGTAGAGAAATCCTGTTCTTCTCAGGATTTTGACTATTAGAAACTCCAAATTCCAACTCTGCAATAGTGAGAGAAGAAATATAAATTCCATTATTAAAATTTTCTGAAATCTTCTTCAATACACTCTTAGGTTTATTTTTTATGGCATAAATGCAGATATTAGTATCAAGTAAATACATTAAAAGGATTCTCTCTCTTGATTCTGCCCTTGCTCTCTTCCATCTTCCATAAAATCATCAGTAAAAGAGTTCAAACCACGCATAAATGTTTCCCAGGCTTTATCATGTGGTATTAGAATAACTGCATCTCCATGTTTTTGAATAAATACATCTTCTCCCTGAAACTGATATTCTTTAGGAAGCCTTACTGCCTGACTTCTTCCATTGACAAATAATTTCGCTGTTTGCATTTCTTTCTCTCCTTAATTTCAATATATACCTCGATATATACCATGTCAATTTTCAAACATACAAATTCACTTTTTTAGTTTAAATATAGCCTTTTCAAGCACTTCTAATTCATTTAAATAATCAAAATCTGTCTTAATAAACTTATGCCCTAACTGTGGTTCTTGAATATCCATCTCCTGAATAATAAATATAAATGACTTTTAATGTAAGGTTTATTTTATCATCATAACCTCAGCAATAATAATGATTGATTTTGAATTTCCATTTCATATTTTTATATCATTATATATGTAAGCGGATACAAAAAATCCTTAATAAAATCATAATTATTTCTATTTTAAACTAATTTTATTGACAAATAACAATGTAAGCGGTTACATTTAACTAAGGAGAAAATCATGGAACTACTTAATAGTAAATTAGTTAATAAAATAGAATATCCCGTAAAGGTATTACAATTTGGTGAAGGTAATTTTTTAAGAGGGTTTGTTGATTGGATGATAAATAAGGCCAATAACAAAGACCAATTTAAAGGTAGTGTTAGAATCGTTCAACCACTTGAAAATGGATTGGTTAATTTACTCAATAATCAGGATGGATTATATACGCTTATTAGCCAAGGACTTCAAAAAGGAGAAGTGGTTAGAGAGAAAGAGATAATAAGTTGCATAGAAAAGGGAGTTAACCCATACACTGACTACAATAATTATATTGAATCTGCAAAAATTCCCGAATTGAGGTTTATTATTTCAAATACAACAGAAGCAGGGATAGCATATAATCCAGGCGAAAAA
>JAFGYD010000046.1 GCA_016936295.1 Spirochaetales bacterium
ATGGTTGAAATGACCATGAGAAATCTCCAAAAGTCTATATCTGTAGTTGATAACCTTGCAGAAATATCTGCAGGAGGGATTCAGGAAGTCCCTAAACCCGTAAAATTAACCGAGTTTATTAACTTTGCCTGCTATAGGGATAACTATCACGATATAGAGTTTGATGTAGACGATAATGTATGGATAAAGATCTCACAATATGGTTTATCAATAGTTCTTAAGAATATTTTAGATAACGCAGTAGATTATGCATTTAACAACGCAGACAAGCAAGGTTTTGTAAAAGTTACAGCAACAAAACAAGATGAAAACTTATTAATAACAGTACAGGATAATGGTTGCGGAATTAAATCCAACGAGTTAAGAAATATCTACGATCCCTTTTACACAACCAGGAGAGGGGACGATCACAATGGCCTTGGTTTAGCAATTGCTTACAATATCTTAGGGCGATTATATAACGGTAATATTCAATGTAATTCATCCACAACCAGTGGTACAGAATTTAGAATATATATCCCAAATGTTATATGTAAAAAGTCTAAATAGACAGGTTTTTCAGAACTTATCCATAAGTTATCCACAAGCTACATTTATGTTTTTAAATTTACATTATCTTCTGAAATATGCTTTAAAACCCATTTATTTTACTATTTAGAGGCTCAACATAGGAAAAATACCTATATTTTTTCTATTATTTTTACTTTTTTTCCAAATTTTGAATTTTTTACTTGATTTTTTAAATTCTTATGAAACCGCAAAATTTTGCACTTTTGGACACTTCCCACAAGTTATCCACAAGCCAGCAGAATTTTTCTGAACAGGTTGTGGATAACTAATTAGTCAATAGATTTTCCAGTTTTTTTTTGAATTTAAATTTTAAAGTTTGATTAAAAAATAACCGTAAACCACCTTGAATATCCATAGGACTCTCCTATAGAATGGCAATTCAACTTAAAATATAAGGAGTTTCATCTGAACACTACAAATTCTGTTATAACAAGCTTAATTAAAAATAATATCATGTCAAAAAAAAGTAGTTTTAAAGATTTTAATAGAGAAGGTGAAAACACACTACTTGATAACCTAAGGGAAGATGGTTATTTAATAGTAGAAAATGGTAGTGCTAATATTGTTCACTACAATGTAGATATAGAGACAGGAAACCCGCAAGCACTTTTAAATGAGGTTAAAGAGGCATGGAAAGATTCTAAAGATATCCTAGCTATAAGTTCTCCTGGAATAAAACAGAGAGAAATTCAGCAGTTCCTCGAAAACATATTCAGCACAACAGTAACTCCTGTAGCACCAGGAATGTTTTATATTTTTAAAAATAGCGATCAAAGAGAAAATTACCTTTACAGCATTCAAAGAAGATCTGTAAATGGAAATGTAGCAATGGAAAAAGAAGATTTGCTTGTATACCTGGCATTAGCCAGATTTAGAAGCGAAAATGTAACAAGTAATCTTCCAGAGGCTATACAGGAAAATATCAAGCTTTATCATGGTAATTTTTTAAAAGCTGTATCATTAAGTAAAAAACTTCTTTTCTCTACAGGTGATAAAAAAAATATTATCGATCTGTGCAAAAGTGCACCTGCCGGGGTTAACGATACAGAATCATTCTATATCCACTCTAGTGCTGTACCAGACCTGGATCCTACTCTTAGGGTATTTATTGGCATGGCAGGTATTTTTTATGGAGATATAAATAACTCTGATATTATTAAGATTCATAAAAACTCTATAAAAATATCTTTTTATAATTACGATGATTTTAATAACAAGTTGTTACCAGAACTTCATAGCAGAATTAAAATAGATTTAGCAAAACAGCAGATGAATTTTTACAATCATAAATCAAAAAATAATCAGCAATTACTCTATTTTAAAGATAAATATGTGCTAGAAACACATCCAGCATACCAAAAATGGAAAACCTTTAGCGAGACTTTAAAATCCAAAGGAATTAAAGAGATCGATGAATACGGTCCATCGAAACAGGAACTGGAAAAATTATTGGATAAAGAATTTATTAAACAGATAATATAAAAAAAAGGGTCTAGTTTTAAACCAGACCCTGAAACTATTTAATTAAGACCCCAAGGATCATCGTCCTCAACATCTAATTCCTCATCATCTATACCATACTGACTGTCCCACTCACCCGAATCCATATCATCGTAGTCATCGCTCCAGTCAACATCGTCTTCATTTTCATCATACATTTCGTCTTCAATCACATCATCCAATGATATGTTGTCCTCTTCATCATATTCATAATCATCAAAATCACTCATACAACCCCTATCCTTCTTTCCTCGAAAAAACTAACTTGTTAAATAATAATATAGACAAATTTTTTAAATCATCAAGTAAATTTTTCATTTTTTTTTCACTTATTTTTATATATAAAATTGTTGATGAAATTTTTAATTTTTCAGCTAAATTATCTAATTCATAAATTAAGATATTTGTAGAGTCCGACTCAAAGAAAAGGGACAAACCAGTAAAAAACCAAGTTTCAATATCCCTATTATCTATATTAACACCTAAATTTCTTTGTATAGGATAGTTAATATAGAATTCGAGGTTATATATTATTTTTTTACTTTCTAGTTCTGCTAAACTACTTTTAATTTCAACTTCAACATTTATTGATAGAGCTAAAGAGTCTACAATTTTTTCAATAAGAGAAAAAAAAGACTTGGATCCAATGAGAAATCTATTTATCTGACCCTGGTTTATCTCAAACTCAATTTGGCAATTTAGCATAATAACATCTTAAAGGGAATTTAATCCTTTTACAATTTAAATCAAAATATATATACTAAATCAATGGATAATAATGAAATATTAAAAAAACTTAGAATTGCCTTTGCTATGAAAGATGATGATGTACAATCTACTCTTGCAAAAGCTGATATGAATTTAAGCAAAACTGAAATAAATGCTTTTTTTAGAAAACAGGGACAGAGGAATTATGTTCCTTGTGGAGACCAGGTACTTAGGAGATTTTTAGATGGGATTATTAAAAATGAACGTGGCTAGAAGTGTAGTATTATTACTAATTGTAATTTCTTCTACTTATCTATATTCAGAAACTAATAGAACTGAAAGTTCTTTTTCTGTAGCATCGGCATACTATTTTCCAGATCATGGAGGGTACAATCTGGAGAGTTCATTTGCACCTATCACTTATACCCCGATAGAGGCTGTAGACGATACAGAAAGAAATATTGGATCAACTTGGGGAGCCTTGGAATTACAAGGAAATTATAATTACACATTAATCCGTCCTTTTTTAACCGGGAGTGGGGTTTTGACACAAAACAACTATCTAAAAAACAGTCTTAAATTTGGTTTAACACCTGTTGATATAAACTTTTCTATAAATAATATCTTTTCCCCTATAGCTTTTTTAGAATTCTCTTTAGGTTCATCTATAGCAACAGGCTGGAAAGCAATTGGCGTTAACGGTTTAGCTCTATACTCAGATCCAATTAATGGTCCGGAACCAGACCCGTTTCAAGGAGTACTATCAAAAACATGGCTTGCTGGAACATTTCAATTCGACTTTGCTGCAATCCTAAAGGGAGATATTACATGGAAACATATCGTTGTTCTTTCTAACCATACCCTAAACTTTAGTTATTTTACTGCAGCAGATAACGACACACCCTGGATTTACCAAGGAGCAGACCCTCAATTAAACGGGTTTAGATATAACCACTCGTCCTTTATTGGGTATAAAATGCCAACTCTATTAAACACTACAGGATTATTAATAGAAACAGAACAATACCTGTTTGATAATGCAGATCGATCACTAATAGAAGATGGTGGATGGGGTTCAGATTACATACAACTAACTCTAGGATGGTTATTCAATTTCTCAATTACAGAAAATCAATCAATTGTAATCCTTCCACAAATTAGGAACAAACTCCATTATACAGATGATACAGCAAAAAACATCTATTTTTTCAATAGACTAGTAGATACAGATAGCTCAACATACTGGGATTTCCATAGAGTGGCTTTTTCTTACTCTTATAAATTTTAAGGAGGTAACATAGTTACCCCCTTTATTTAACATATAAGTAGTGTTTTAGGATCTAAACAGAGCCCAGTATCCTTTATTTCAGAATTATGCATTGCAACTGATAGTTTTAATACATCGCCCTCGTAGGCAAGTGTTAATATTGTTTTAAAATTGTATATAAATGGATTTAAATTTTTGGGTACACCATCATCATCTAGACTATTTGCATAGTATGTATCACTAAACCAAACCTCAACCTTTTTATCTACTGCAAAAGCTTTTATTTTATCAATTTCTTTTATAGAACCTCTATTAAAATCGTAGCCATCTATAATTACTAAATCTGTTCCATTTTGACCACTATCTATCATGGCACTAATAGCTTCTATGCATTTATCAATTGGATAGTTATGGTGAAAATTCATTATAATTCGGTTATGTATCATTTCATCGTGTACTTCCATTGCTGATTCTAAATGTCTTTTTCTTGAAATCTCTGTAAAAATATCCTCGTACCAAGCTGAAATATAATCGGTTTTCTTATCAAACGAGACATGTATAACATGTTTATTTCTTAAAAGTGAATCCACAGATAAGTGGACTAGATAAGCTGTTTTTCCTATACCTTGTTTAGAAGCAATAACTCCGATGTTCCCAGCTCCCACTCCGCCGTTGTTTATTGCTTCTAACTTTCGGAGGGGACTTTTTTGGTTTAGTTCTTCTTTTACCATTTTTGAACTCCTGTTTAATACTTTGAAATAATACATGGGAGTTTTGTTATAAAACTCCCAAACCTACTTTAAAGTATAAACCCTCATTGAAAAAAATCTACTTTTTTTCTTTAAGAAGTTCTGCCTCTTTTTCTTCGAAGAACTGGTTTGTATAAAGCTTGTGATAATGGCCGTTTAAAGCAATTAACTCAGAGTGACTACCCTGTTCAAGTATTTCGCCCTTACTTATTACCAAAATTCTATCTGCATGTACAACTGTAGAAAGTCTATGGGCTATTATAAAACTTGTTCTACCCTCTAACAATCTATTTGTTGCTGCCTGTATTGCAACTTCACTCTCAGCATCTACAGAAGATGTAGCTTCATCAAGAACAAAAATTGATGGATCTGCAAGCACTGCTCTTGCCATTGAAATTAACTGCTTTTGGCCTGTAGATAGTAATTTTCCACTCTCTCCAGCCTTTGTTTTATACCCAAATTCCAAATCCATAATAAAATCATGGGCATTAATCTCTTTACACGCAGCAATAATCTCATCCTCTGTAGCATCCAATCTTCCAAAACGGACATTTTCCATTATTGTATCGTTAAATAGGTAAGGAGTCTGAAGAACATAACCTAAACTACTATGTAAATCTTTTTGTTTAATCTCCCTATAATCTTTTCCATCAATTAGGATTTGACCTTGGGTTGGTTCATAAAAACGGCATGCTAAATTTACAATTGTACTTTTCCCAGAACCAGTTTCGCCTACTAATGCCACACTCTGGCCCTTTTCTATTTTTAAAGAAAAGTTTTTTAGAACCTGCTCTCCTTCAACATAAGAGAAAGATACATTCTTAAATTCAATTTCACCGTTTACCTTGTGAACCTCGTCATTATCCTTGGAATCAATAATTTCTTCTTCTGTATCCAGAAGTTTCAAAATCCTCTCTCCTGCAGCTTTCGCGTACTGTAAATTTGCAAATGTTCTGGACATTTCAAATACCGGGTAAAAAAACTGCATGGAAGTAAAAATAAATGAAGCAAACATACCGTATGTAATTACAGAGTTAGTTACAGCTAGACCACCAGAATAGAGAGCTAAAGCAGTACCAATACTTGCCATAATTCCAACATAGGGAAAGAAAATTCCACCAATAATTCCAGCTTTTATAGCTTTATTTCTCATTTCAAGGCTTTTTAAACCAAATTCACTTATAGATCTATCTTCCTGGCTAAGTGTTTTTACTGTTCTGGCACCCATTATACCTTCATTGTATGCACCAGTAATAATTCCATTTATTTTTCTTACAGCCCTGTATTTACCTATAATAATTTTTTGAAAAAGGAAACCTCCACCAAATAATAAGGGCATAACAGCAAGGGTAATTAGAGCCAACTGCCAGCTTCTAATAAACATTAAAATTGTCATTGTTACCATTACAACTATTCCCCAGCTATAATCTATCATCCCCCATGCAATTGTCCCACAGACTCGACCAACATCACTTGTTAATCTTGAAAGGGTTTTCCCTGCGGAGTTTTTATCAAAAAATGAAAGGGAAAGTCTTTGCAATTTTAAAAAGCCTTTTTTTCTTATTTCATAGGCCATTCCTGTTTCAACTTTACCTGCATGATATATAAACCAATAAACCGTTAAAATATTTGAAGTTACAAAAAGTAAGTAGATAACACTTACTTTTTTTAACATATTTAAATTTCCTGTCTCTATTACATTATCAATAATCCAACCACTTAAAAATGGAAGGGATCCCTCTATAACCCCTACCATAAATATAAGAACCAACATTCCAACAAGATTCTTTCTGTAGTTTTTGGAAAAGGATAGTAACCTCAACCATATATTCTGTTTCATAGCAATTCCTTACGCAAATGTAGTGTGAAACTCTCTCTCTATTTCACTCTGTATATCAAGGATTCTTCTATATAAATTATCCTTATCCTTAATTTCATTATGGGTTCCATTAGCTGTTAATCTTCCTTCTTCCAAAACTAAAATTCTGTCTGCATCTCTTACTGTTGAAACCCTGTGTGAAATTATAATTGAAGTAGGATTAACCTTTCCTTCTTTTAAATTTTTTCTAATAATCCTATCAGTTTCGGTATCTACAGCACTTAAAGAGTCGTCAAAAATAACAATTGGATTTTCCAGAATTAGGGTTCTTGCAATTGCTAACCTCTGTTTCTGTCCTCCAGACAGAGTAACTCCACCTTCTCCTACTGTTGTATCATAACCCTCTTCAAAATCCTTAATTGATTTATCTACAGATGCAATTTTTGCTGCATTAAAAACTTCTTCATCTAAAGACTCTTTTTTTGCATACCTAATATTCTCTTTTACAGACTTGTTAAATAAAAATGGTTCTTGAAGTATCAACCCTAAATTTTCTCTTAAATGACGTTTATTAATTTTTTTAATATCAATCCCGTCAAGTAAAATTGTTCCTGTATAATCATCATATAACCTGTGTAAAAGATGAATTAGAGTTGTTTTTCCAGCTCCTGTTGGACCAATTAATGCTGCAGATTCACCTTTTTTTATTTTAAAACTGATATTTTTCAACACATGGGTTCCATTAGGATAGGAAAAACTAACACCAATAAACTCTATATCACCATTAATTTCAGGTTTAAAATCTGTATCGTTTAAATCTTCCTGTTCATTAACCAGAACTTCTGTAAGTCTTTTTAAAGAAACAGCTGTTTTACCCGATTCTGCTAATAATCGTCCAAGTTGTTTAACAGGCCACATTATTCTTTCTACATAGGTAAAAAAAGCAATGACCATACCAACACCAAAGACACCTTTAACCACAAAATAACTACCTACACCTAAAACAACACCAATTTGTAAAAATGATAATCCATTAGATGCAGACCAGAACTGAGACATAGCACCAATAATTTTCATAACTTTTTTCTGATTTAATGAATTCACTTCGTCAAATTTTTTTATTTCGTACTCTTGTCTCGCAAATGCTTTAACAACTCTTACACCTGTTAAATTCTCCTGTATTACACTACTTAACCGTGCTTCAACCTCTTCTTGAGCTTCAAAAAGTTTTTGTGCCCTACTAAAAAAATAGAAAGAATAGACAAAAATAAATGGAACAAGAGACATTGATATAACAGACATTGGAATACTTAAACTAAGCATCATAGATATTGTTACAAACATAATAAAAGCTGTTCTTAAAATGTTTATAAAATGCTCAGAAAGAAAAATCATAGAGTTTTCAATATCTGTAGTACAACGTTGGATTAAATCCCCGGCTTCTGCCTTTGCATGATACTCATAATCCAGTCTCTGGATATGTTCATACATTCTGTTTTTCATTTTTTGCCCTGCGTCTTGGGTTGCAACAGTTATTAAAGCTGTATACAAAAACTCCATAAGTGAGGAGACAAGAATAAATGCTACTCCTAAAAAACTAAATGTAAAAATATCTTTCTTAATATTTCCGGTTCTAAAGCTAAATATATAACCTAATAATCCTGTATTAGTAAAATCCTCTTTACCTATAACAGAATCGATAACAACCCTAACAACAAGTGGTACAAATAGAGATATCCATACAGATATTAGACATAGTACAATTGCAAGAGTATAAATTCCCGCCGATCCTTTAAGGAAGGAAAATAACAATTTAAACCTTTTCATTGTGGTTCCTTAATAATTAATAATTTTAAATAATGACAAAAATTTGTCCCGACAAACAGAGATAACTAATTTTTTAAATAAAAATGAATAGTTATCTAAAAGATAAACTCTCTAGGTGGAGTCTGGTAGTGATTCGAAATATGTACATTTATTATGCCTCCGTTATTTTTATATACATTTACTTTTATATTTTTTATTATATAAGTCAATACTACTAAAGTTGTATATTACCAAAATATTTCTGGCTGTTCTGTCTCTACAGGAGGTTGTACCTGAGAATCCCATGGGTCATATTCTTCTTCAATACCCAAATCTTCGTATACACTATTTTTTACATTCTCTCCAACTGCCCAAACTATTGCTGCTAAAAGGAGCACCGGATCCATTTTTAATGCCCAGTAGAAATCTTTTTCTAGCCAATAGCCAACTTCTACAGAAACAGTTGGATAATAAAATCTTTCTATTGGAAATTTTAAATCGATTCTGGCACCTGTTCTAAAATCAAATTCGTGGGTTAGAGGAAGGTAATTATCACCTCGGAAAAAGAGTGCAGCATCCCAAATACTGGTTGGATCAAAGAATGGACTCCAACTGAATTCCATAGCAAATAAATCTGTAGAGTTAAAAACAGGATCACTGTTTTCTATGTCATCTATATAGCAAATGGGGTAGATATATGTTGTAACACCTATACCGGATACAGCCTCTGTTATTCCATATGAAAAGAGGTCTAACGTTGCAAAGCCCCCATTTTTATATCCATTCATAGATATA
>JAFGYD010000047.1 GCA_016936295.1 Spirochaetales bacterium
CCATTTTCATTTCCTAATTTGTTTAAGGTTTGTAAAATAGAGTAAGCAGACATTTTTTCACCATTTAGACCAACAGGAATACCTTTTTCAAAGTCTATAACAATTTCTGTCTCTTTATCTGGTGCATCTTTAGGTGATTTTGTTAATAGGAACATATCCTCTTTAGGTCTATTCCATAGATCTTCCAAATCTCCACCTTCGTGACTCATGTGCCATATATTCCAATCTCTTGAATATATTTTTTCTTTTGTTACTGTTATTTCAATTCCATGGGCTTTAGCATAGTCTATTGCATCTTCCCTTGATTGAATATCCCAAACTCTCCATGGAGCTATAACTTCAAGTTCCGGTGCTAAAGCTTTATATGTTAATTCGAATCTAACCTGATCGTTACCCTTACCTGTACAACCGTGACATAACGCATCACATCCCTCTTTTAAGGCAATTTCTACCTGGTGCTTTGATTGTAGTGGTCTTGCAATAGAAGTACCAAGAAGGTATTTACCCTCATAAATAGCACCTGCTCTAACCATAGGGAAGATATGATTAGAAGCTAGCTCCTCTTTTATGTCTAAAATATAGAGTTTTGACGCTCCGGATTTTATAGCTTTGGCTTCCATATTTGCCCAGTCTTCATCTTGACCAACATTAGTACAAATACCAATTATCTCAGCCCCTTTGTACTGCTCTTTTAACCATGGAATAATTATTGATGTGTCTAAACCACCTGAATATGCCAAAGCTATTTTTTTAATCTCTCTACCTTTCTTTTTCATTTTACTCTCCTACAGTACCTTTTTCAGTATATCAAGTCCCACTTGTATATCTTGTGTTGTTATATTTAATGGTGGTGCAAATCTTAATGTATCAGTACCTGTTCTAAGAACAAGTAGACCATTTTCTCTGCATTTTGTCATTATTTGAGGAACCAAATCCTCACTCTTTAATTGAAGACCAAGAAGTAATCCTTCTCCCTTTACTCCAATAGCATTGTCACAACTGTTTACTATCTGTTGTAGCCCATTTTTAAAATATTTACTTAGAGCTTTTACATTATTAAGGAAATCCCGGTTATTTATAATATCTAAAACCTTTAAAGCCACAGCTGTTGTTACAGGCCCACCACCAAATGTTGTTCCATGCTCTCCCACATGTATTACATCATTTACTTTAGATGGTATTAAAGTTGCACTTAATGGCAATCCTCCTGCTAAAGGTTTTGATAAAGTAATAATATCTGGCTTAAGCCCAAAAGTTTGATATCCATAAAGCTCTCCTGTTCTTCCAAGACCAGTTTGAACTTCATCTGAAATAATTAATATATTTTCAGCCACACATATATTTTGAAGTGTCTCGCAAAACTCTTTAGTAACAGATTCTAATCCCCCCTCTCCCTGAAGAGGTTCAATTATTACTGCTGCAAATGAACCATTAAGCACTTTTTTTAGCTCATCAACATTATTAAAAGTTGTTGTCTCAAAACCTGGAACTAATGGATAAAATGGTGCTTTATATTTTTCTTTAGGAGTAGCTGACATAGTCCCAAATGTTCTTCCATGAAATGCATTTGAAAAGGATAAGATTTTATAATTTCCCTCACCTTTAACTCTTTGACTATATGCTCTTGCATATTTGAAAGCCGCTTCATTCGCTTCTGTCCCACTGTTCCCAAAGTGAACTGCAGCAAAATCCCCTGTTGAAACAAGTTTTTTTGCTAATTCAACTGCAGGTTCTGTTGCATATAAATTTGATATATGAACAAGTTTTAGCATTTGATCGTAAGTTGTTTTTGCTAAATCCTCTCTGCCATATCCCAGTGCATTAACAGCAATACCAGACCCAAAATCTAAATATTTATTACCTTTTTTATCAAAGAGGTAACAGCCCTCTCCTCTATCTATTACTAAAAATTCACTACCATAATTGTTTGGGTAGGGTGGGTTATTTATAAATGGACTCATTTTCCTCTCCTTACTCGGTTATCAATGAACCTTTTTGGGAATTTATTAGCTTTAATAAATCACCATCTTCTATATAATTGCTAATAACAACCTTTTTTACTCCGCTATTTAAAGCCTCTACCGACGAATTTACCTTTGGGATCATTCCCCCGGAAATTACACCGCTCTCAATCTCTTTATCTAAATTACGGCGGTCAATTTTAGGGATAACCTGATTATCTTTTAGTATCCCCGGAATATCGGAGATAAATATTACCATGTCAGCCTTTAGTTCTTTAGCAACAGCAAGTGCTACTTCATCTGCATTTATATTTAACGGATACCCTTTGCTATCCATTGATACCGATGAGATTATTGGAATAAATTCATTATTCAAAAGTAAAGAAAGTAGTTTAGGATTTCCATCTGTTACTTTTCCTGTCCTGTTATCTCCATTAGCATCAATAGATTCTCCAGTAAAAATTAATCCATCATTTCCCGAAATCCCTACAGCAGTTACTCCTTTAGCATTAAAGAGTCTAACCAGTCTTTTATTAATTTTACCAGCTAAAATTGAATCAACAATCTCCATCTCATCACTTGTAGTCATTCTAATCCCATTAACAAACTGGGCTTCCAAACCATGAATTTTTGATTCTGCAGTAACTTCGGCTCCACCACCATGGACTAAAATAAAACTGAAATTTGTAGAAAGACTCTTAATCTCATCTATTAAAGAGTTTAATTCCGGGCCTTCTACTGCGACTTTGCCTCCAGTTTTTATTAAGACAATCTGTTTCATTACAACTCTCCGTTTACAGAAAGACCAGCTGTTTCTTCAAAGCCAAATCTTATATTCATATTTTGTATAGCTTGACCGGATGCACCTTTAACCAGGTTATCTATAGTAGAAAAAAGAATTATTGAATCTCCCTCTAACTGCCAACTAATATCGCATCTGTTAGAGCTAATTACAGCCGCAGTTTCCGGTAGTGAGTTTTTTAATATATTAATAAAACTTGAGTTCCCATAATATTTATTATAAATTCTTGAGATATCTGCATTTGATATACTTTTAGTAAGTTTACAAACAGTAGTTACAACCATTCCTCTTCTAATAGGAATTAAATGGGGATTGAAAATAATATTTTTAAGTTTATTGTTTTCAAAATTTATCTCTTTTTTAATCTCTAAATGGTGTCTATGTTTTGTTCCGGGATTGTAAGCATTTGCGTTTTCAGATCTTTTTACAAATAGAGAATTAGGGCTAGGATTTCTACCAGCTCCTGAAATACCGGATAGTGCATTTATTATAATATCATCCCCAATTATATCCTCTTTAATTAAAGGAAGAATAGGGAGGAGAGATGCTGTGGGGTAACAACCTGGATTAGCTATTAAATTAGCATTTTTTATTCTATCTTTGTACCACTCACTCAAACCATAAACTGCTACTTTTTGCAGAGTAGGATTTGGATGTTTTACCCCATAAGCCTTAATAAATAGTTCTTCATCCTCAATTCTAAAATCAGCAGAAAGGTCTATTATAACGGATTTACCATAAAAATCAGAACATAGTTCTGCAGATTTTAAGTGCGGTAGTGCAGCGAAAACCACTTGCGGATTTCCAGCCTTAGCATCATCAATAGAGACCATTTTCCCTGATGGAACCTTTTTTAATAACTCTTTTTCAAAAATTCCAGAATCGTAATTTGATATCGACTCCCCAACAGAAGATGAAGATACAGGGAAAATTTCATCTATTTTTGGGTGATTCATTAAGTATCTTAGTAGAACTAAACCTGTATAACCAGTCGCCCCTAAAATTGCTGCTTTCATTTAAATCTCCATATCTGTTATTTTTTCTTGTAAGCTTTCTATAAAATGATCCCTTGTATAGTCTTCATTTAAAATAATCATTATAGTGTCATCTCCAGCTATGGAACCTAAAACTTCATCGAAGGATAAATTATCAATTGCCGCTGCAGTACTGTTTGCATGACCGGGTAAAGTTTTAACAACGCAAATATTTCCAGAGAAACCTATTGTTAAAAAACCTCTTTTAAAATCATTTATATATTGCTGTTCCGATTCTTTTAAATTTAATACCGATGGTAAAGAGTATATATAGCCATTGGAACCATCTGAAACTTTTCCAACTTTAAGCATTTTCAGATCCCTTGAGAGAGTTGCCTGTGTTACAGAAACACCATCTTCGGTTAGGATATGTAAAAGTTGCTCTTGGCTTGTTATTACTTCTTCCTCAATTATTTTTTGAATGATTTTTAATCTGTCAGGTCTAGAGGTCAATATTTACTCCTTTGTATATTTATACATATATTATGAATATGTTTTCACTCAAAGACAAGAGGGCTAATGAAAAAAAATATCTTTTTATTTAACTCAGTTATGCCGATAAATTAAAGATGAATAATAGCGATGTTAATATTAAATTTTCAGATGATGAATTTAAAGCCTATGCAGACTTTATTCCACCTAAAGGAGAAGGCTCACCATTAACCCTTCTTTATGTAAAAAGCAAATTTGCAGAAGCAGGTTTAAAAAACGGAATAGATTGGGATATTGTAAATTCTACAATTGATTACTGTAATAATAAAAAAGTTGTTATGAAGGATATAAAAGTTGCTACAGGAACTCTTCCTGTTTCAGAAGTTATTCC
>JAFGYD010000239.1 GCA_016936295.1 Spirochaetales bacterium
AAACCAGAATCCGCTTCTCGAATCCGAACTCCTTCAAGGGGCATATCTAAATCTCTGTCAACAACAGTAATTTTAAAATCTGCAGAATAGACAGATACATAGAGTAGAGAAAAGAATATAAGAGTGAGTTTTTTAACTTTCATAAATGACAATCCTTTTTTATATAACACTTTATATAAGTATTATGTTACTTAATTATTCAAAAAGGGGCAAATCATTATTTGAAGCTTAACTATTTTTTAAAAATAAAATATACCGCTAATATTAAAAAACCAAATCCAATTAAATGATTCATTCTAAATGATTCTGTTCTAAAAATAGTTAAAGTGAATATTGTAAAAACAATAAGTGTAATTGCCTCCTGAATCACTTTTAATTGAAAAAGAGTAAAAGGTCCAGAATTTCCAACAAATCCAATCCTGTTAGCCGGAACTTGGAAACAATACTCAAACAATGCTATTCCCCAACTAATAAGAACAACACCAACTAAACCTAACTTCCCAAACCACTTCATTTGAGCAAATTTCAAGTGTCCATACCATGCAAAAGTCATAAAGGTATTGGATAAAACTAATAAACCAATTGTTAATAACGCTTTCATTTGAAACAGGTATATATTTTAAATATAATTAAGTCAATTGGGTAAAAATATAGATTAATAGGCCTAAATCTGATAAAAAATGATATGGCTATAATTAAACGACTATACGTAGAGAAAAAAAGAGAATTTAGTGTTGTTGCAGACCATCTTCTGCAGGATTTAAAAAGCCACCTGAGCCTCACAGGATTAACAGGTGTAAGAGTTATTATTAGATATGATATTGAAGATATCTCCGAAAGTGTTTACACAAATGCAGTTACAACTGTATTTTCAGAACCGCCGGTTGATAACTTTTACGAAAACGAACTTCCATTAAACAAAGAGATGACTTTTGCAGTAGAATATCTACCTGGTCAATACGATCAAAGAGCAGATTCTGCAGTTCAATGTATACAAATTATGGCTCCTGGGGAAAACCCTTCTATTAAAACTGCTATTCAATATATATTTTCAGGTAATATAACCAATAATGACTTGGGAAAAATTAAAAAATATCTAATAAACCCTGTAGATTCCAGAGAAGCAAAATTAATTAAACCGGAAACACTTCTTGAGAAAGAAATTATTCCGGAAGATGTTAAATATTTAATAGGATTTATAAATAAATCAGAAAATGATATTAAGCAATTAAGAAAAGAGTTAGGTCTTGCAATGAGTGATGCAGACCTACTTCATTGTCAAAAATATTTTAAAGATGATGAAAATAGAGATCCAAGCATTACAGAGATTAAAATGTTAGATACATATTGGTCAGACCATTGCAGACATACAACATTTTTAACAAGACTTAAAAATATTACTTTTGATGATGGAAAGTACTCAAAACCAATTAAAGAGAGTTATAATTTATATTTAAAAACAAGAGAAAAACTCTATGTTGGTAAAAACAAGGATATAAGCCTAATGGATATGGCTGTATTAGCAGCCAAAGATTTAAGATCTCGTGGATTAATGGGTAATCTTGAAGAGTCTGAAGAGGTTAATGCCTGTTCTATAATAGTACCGGTTGATATTAATGGGAAAGAGGAAGAGTGGTTACTTCAATTTAAAAATGAGACTCATAACCACCCTACAGAGATTGAACCATTTGGTGGTGCGGCAACCTGTTTGGGAGGATGTATTAGAGATCCTCTCTCTGGTAGATCTTACGTTTACCAGGCAATGCGTGTTACTGGAGCAGGGTCACCACTAGAATCAATTGAAGATACTATTCCAGGAAAACTACCACAAAGAAAGATTTGTACAGAAGCAGCCCATGGATATAGTTCCTACGGTAACCAAATTGGTTTAGCTACTGGTAATGTTTCTGAAATTTATCATAGTGGATACAAAGCAAAAAGAATGGAAATTGGGGCTGTTATTGCGGCAGCACCAAGGGAAAATGTAACAAGAGCCTCTGCTGAACCTGGTGATATTATTGTTTTAACAGGTGGGAAAACAGGTAGAGATGGTTGCGGTGGAGCAACTGGATCATCTAAAGAACATACAGAGGAATCTATAGAAACCAGTGGAGCTGAAGTTCAAAAGGGGAATGCTCCTGTTGAAAGAAAAATCCAAAGACTTTTTAGAAATCCAGAAGCATCTAAAATGATTAAAATTTGTAATGATTTTGGTGCAGGTGGTGTATCTGTTGCAATTGCAGAATTAGCAGATGGATTAATTATAAATCTTGATGTTGTTCCTAAAAAATATAATGGCCTTGATGGAACCGAACTAACAATTTCTGAATCTCAAGAGAGAATGGCCGTAGTTCTAAATCCTAAAGATGTTAAAAGATTTATTGAATTAGCAGATGAAGAGAATCTTGAAGCTGTGGAAGTAGCTGTTGTAACAGAAGATCCTACTGTAAAAATTACCTGGAGAGGTAAAGAGATAGTATCATTGAAGAGACCTTTTATTAATACAAATGGAGTACTTCAGGATATTGATATTCAATCTATATCCCCAACAGAAACAGATAACTGGTTTAATAGTAATTCGGTAATCACTCCAACAAATAACATTAAACAGGATTGGCTTAAAAACCTTGCGGACTTAAATGTATGTTCTCAAAAGGGTTTAATAGAAACCTTTGATAGTACTATTGGTGCATCCTCTGTTTTACTTCCTTTTGGAGGGAAAACACAACAGACACCTACAGACGCTATGTGTGCTAAAATACCTGTTTTAAATGGAGATACAAATGCTGGTTCTCTAATGAGTTGGGGTTTTGATCCGGATCTGTCTACATGGTCACCCTACCATGGTGCTGCTTATGCAGTTGTTGAATCTGCAGCTAAAGTAGTGGCTGCAGGTGGTGAGCTTTCTGAAATAAGACTTACTTTTCAAGAGTATTTTGAAAAACTTGGAACAGACCCTAAAAAATGGGGAAAACCATTTAATGCCTTACTTGGAGCCTACCAAGCACAAACAGAGCTAAAAATTGGTGCAATTGGAGGTAAAGACTCCATGAGTGGAACTTTTGAAGATATTCATGTACCTCCAACACTTGTATCTTTTGCAGTGGCACCTGTAAATGTCAACTATGTAATAAGTCCTGAATTTAAAGAACCTGGAAATAAAGTTTATCATCTTCCTCTACCAACAGACGAATACAATCTGCCAGCTTATAGTAAAATTGAAGCCCTGTTTAATAGAGTAACAACTCTTATTCGAAACAGAGAAATTTTGTCCGCTCAAGTAGTAAGAAAAGGTGGAATTGCTGCAGCAGTTAGTAAAATGTCTTTTGGTAATCAGATAGGTGTAGAATTTAATAAAAATATAGAGCCTCAGGAATTATATAAGAATAAAATATCATCATTTGTAGTAGAGATGAAAGATAGTAAATCTTTAGAAGGCTTGGATTTTATAGAACTGGGTAAGACACTACCTCAACAGGAAATTATTATTTCCGGAACTACAATTAACTTAACAGAAGCCCTTGAAAACTGGGAAAAAACACTGGAAGACGTATACCCTATAAGGGAAAAAGATGACCAACCCCAATACAAAATTGAGTATAAAGCAACTCAAATAGTAAAGCCAAAAGTATCTATTGCAAAACCAAGGGTTATTATACCTGTATTCCCTGGAACTAACTGTGAATATGACTCTGCAAAAGCCTTCACTAATGCAGGAGCTATTGCAGATACATTTGTAATTAAAAACTTAACTGAGGGACATATAAAATCATCAATAAACGAGATGGTTAAAAGGATTGATAACTCCCAGATTATAATGATCCCTGGTGGGTTTAGTGCAGGAGATGAGCCCGAAGGTTCTGCTAAATTCATTGCAGCATTCTTTAGAAACCCAGAGATTAAAGATGCCGTTTCAAGGCTTTTAAATCAACGAGATGGTTTAATGCTAGGTATTTGTAACGGTTTTCAAGCCCTAATTAAATTAGGGTTGGTTCCTTATGGGGAGATTAGGGATATAGATGCAAATTCTCCAACATTAACATACAACACAATTGGTAGACATATATCTCAAATGGTAGAGACTAAAGTTGTCTCTAACCTCTCTCCTTGGCTTCAAAATTGTTCTGTAGGAGATACTCACCAAATAGCACTTTCCCATGGGGAAGGACGATTTATTGCAGATTTAGAGTATGCAAAAAAACTTGCTGCAAATGGTCAGATTGCAACACAATATTTAGGTCATAACCCTAATGGTTCAATAATGGCAATAGAGGGTATAACTAGCCCAGATGGACGAGTTCTTGGAAAAATGGGACACTCCGAAAGGGTAGGAACCAATGTTTGCAAGAATATTTATGGTGAGAAAGATCAACAACTTTTCCGAAGTGGGGTAAATTACTTCAAATAGGATAAAAAATCTAAATATCTTCTTGTAAACTAGAGAACGTGAGGGTATCTTTATTATAAGATGATTATAGAAAAGTACGAGAGAACAATTTACGAGTTAAAACAACTTCTTGAAGTAACTAAAGTGTTAAACTCAACACTACACTTCAAGAAGCTTGTAGACTCAATACTATTTACATTTATGGCTCAGGCCAGATGTGTTAAAGCAGCACTATATATTGGAAAAGAGATTGATCCAGAATTTATAACACTTCAAAGAAACTATATGGGTTTTGATATAACCCCCAACATCCCTGTTAAATTTAATTGTAACAGCCCAATAATGACAAAAATGGCACAAACTAGAGAGTGCTTATCATATTTAGATTTTCATAAATATATGGATTATGTTCCTTCCGATCTCCACGATGACGTTAAAGAGCAGGTTGAACTTGTAGTTCCCCTTGTAATTAATGAAAAACTGGTTGGAATTGTTTTTCTTGGTGGACGTATCGACTCGGAAGAGATAACAAAAGACGAAAAAGATTTTTTAGCTCAAATTGGTATTTATGCATCTATAGCTGTACAAAATTCTATTCTATTTGATATGGCAACAATGGACATGATGACAGAACTTAAAGTTAGACACTACATAGTAAAATTTATTGATGAATGTATTAAAATTGGAGATCATCAATTTGTAATTTTTATGATGGATATAGATGATTTTAAAAGTGTAAACGATACATATGGACACCAGACGGGGGATGACACAATAAAAGGTGTTGCAAATGTAATTAAAAATGCAATTAGAAGTCACGATGTAGCTTCCAGGTTTGGAGGTGAAGAATTTGTGGTTATGTTAAGGGAGACAGATTTAGAAGATGCACTACATGTAGCCGAGAGAATTAGAATGGGTGTTGAAAACATGGTTATTAAACACAAAGATAGTGAAGTAAAAATTACTATATCTATTGGGGTTGCAGAATTTGATAACGATATTGATAAGACACCGGTAGATGTAATTAGCAGAGCAGATAATTCACTTTACAAATCCAAAAAGAATGGAAAAAACAGAATAACAACAGCTTAAAAGCTGTATATATATGAAAAAAATCAGGAGACAAATATGAAATACTCCCTAAAAAAAGAGTTTATAACGGGAACAGCAATACCAGTATCAGCATTAAGAACTGAAAATAGTTGTGGAATTGGAGAGTTTACAGATCTAAAATATTTTGGAGATTGGTGTAAAGAGTGCGGAATAGACCTTATTCAATTACTACCGGTTAATGACACAGGGACTGAGAGTTCACCATATAGTGCATTAAGTGCATTTGCCCTACACCCCATTTACATTAATTTGTTTAATTTAAAGGAATCAAAAAATTACAAGGCCGATATAGACAAAATAAAAAAGAAATGGGATGGAAAAGAGAAAGTATTTTATACCGATGTATTAAAAGCTAAATTAACACTTTTAAAAAAAATCTATAAAGAAAATCAAGAAACAATTAGTACTAATAAAAATATAATTTCCTGGGAAAAGAAAAATCCATGGATAGTAACATATTCAGTATTTTCTATGCTAAAAGATAAAAATAAGGATATTAAATGGCAGGATTGGAAAAAAGACAGTGATCCATCAGCAAAAGAAATTATAAATTTATACGAAAAAAATAGAGATACAGTCCAATTCTACTCCTGGGTACAATTCAACCTGGAAAAACAGTTAACCGAAGTAACAAAATATTTAGATTCCATCGGCATAAACATTAAAGGTGATATCCCAATATTAATGAATGTGGATAGTGCAGATGTTTGGGAGTCCAGGGATATTTTCAAGGTTATGAATAGAGCTGGTGCTCCACCTGATATGTTTGCAGCTGATGGTCAAAACTGGGGATTCCCTACCTACGACTGGGAAGAAATGGAAAAAAACAACTTTAAATGGTGGAAGTCCAGATTAAAACAGGCTGCAAAATTTTATCATGCTTATAGAATTGACCATGTATTAGGTTTTTTCAGGATATGGACAATTCCTCCACAATATAAGAGTGGAAGTATGGGTTATTACAGCCCTAATAATTTTATAACAGAGGAAGAACTTGAAAATATTGGAATTTCGGAAGGTCGTTTAGCTTGGATGTGTAAACCCCATGTTCCAGGACACGAACTTAGATCGGCTGTTGGAATTGAAGCAAATGAGTGTACAAAATATCTACTGGATCAAATTGGCAATGAAGATCTTTACCTTTTTAAAGAGTCTATTCAAAGTGTAACCGATATTGAAAACTGTTTAGAAATATCTGAATCTTCTAAAGAGATGATGATAAATTTCTATCAGAATGTTGCTTTAATAAAAGTTGATGAAAATCAATATACAACGGCATGGTTTTATTATAATTCCCGGGCATTTCATTCTCTATCGGACCATGAGAAGTATTTGCTAAATGAACTACTCTCTAATAAAGCAAATCACTCTATGGAGCTATGGAGAGATCAAGGTCTAAAGTTATTAAAATTTATGAAAGAGAGTGAGGATATGCTTGTTTGTGCAGAAGATTTAGGAACAATTCCGGATTGTGTGCCGGAAGTTCTTGAACAACTAGGAATCCTGGGTCTTCATGTAACCCGATGGTCTAAAAAATATAAAGAGTATGGTGAACCATATATGAAGCCTTCGGAATATAACTATCTCTCTGTATCAACACCGGCAGTTCATGACTCTACTACAGTTAGGCAGTGGTGGTCTGAATTTTCTGGCTCAAACGAAATACCTAATGCATTAAATCTTGAATGGATAGGTAGCGATCCAAATCCAGATGCTGTAAAAGCTATGTATCAACAACTTTTAAAAACAACATCACAAATAGCAATGTTTCAATTTCAGGATTTATTAGCATTGGATCCATCTATGTGCAGGGAAGATATGAATAGCGAGCGAATTAATGTCCCTGGTACACATAACTCCGAAAATTGGAGTTACAGAATAGATTTTACAATTGAACAGTTATTAACAAAAGCAGACTTTAATACAAAATTAAAAGAATTAATTAAAAATAGAGGATAGATTAATGACAGAATTTAAATTAACGCACCAAGAGAATCCAATAGCCGATAGAAAAATGGAATTCCATATATCTAAACAGGCCAGAGAAAAATATCAGTTTGATGAAAATTTATTTTCAATAACTGGAAATGTTGTGTTTGCAAACATTTATGCTGCAAGAGTATTTGCAAATAAGATAAATTCTGTCTCGAATAAAGGGGTTAATGCTTCCGATATTTTTGCAATGGGACTAATGGACGAAATACTGCATTTTGTTGTTGCTGAACATAGAAAAAAACTAGCCTCCGATCTTTTTAAAAACATACTTTTAACCTTGGAATCTTTAATAGGTAGAGATGAAGTTGATAGAGCTTTACTGACATTTGTTAAAGAATTTCCTGGATCTACTGTTATATCGGGACAAGATACACCAGAAGAATTTATTTTAAAGAGTAATGAACATAATATAAGTTATAGAGAGATAATATTAGAGGAAATTTTATTATTACACATATCAAACCTTAACCCTGCTCTAAAAGAGTTTCATGAATTATTCGATGAAACAAATCTTAGAAAAACAAGTAGGTACGATAAAGTTATTGAGCAATGTAAAAAAGGAGTATCAAATGTACCTGCACTTGAAGGAAGTTCTATTGATTCAGGTTCAACTCTATACGATCTACTAAGAGCTCCAGCATTAAAACACCCTAATTCAATTGCTGATCAATTAAATTTTATTCTAGGTCATTGGGGAATATTAATATCCGAATTCAATATTAAACTTCTTACGGCACTGGATTCCATAAAAGAAGATAATAAACCTGGCTTTTTTGAGTGGGGACCGCCGGAAACATTTGTTCAAACATACGATGAGGCTGTGGAAGATATTGAGAATTTCACAATGGATAGACACTGGATGCCTAATGTTATGTTAATGGCAAAAAGCACAATGGTTTGGCTGGATCAGTTAACTAAAAAATATAAAAAAGAGATAAAAACACTGGATCAAATTCCAGATGAAGAGTTAGATCTTTTAGCATCCAGAGGTTTTAATGGATTGTGGCTTATAGGGTTATGGAATAGAAGTGAAGCATCTAAAAAAATAAAACAGAGATGTGGTAACCCAGAAGCTGAAGCTTCTGCTTATTCTCTATATAACTATGACATTAATATGGGTCTTGGTGGCTGGGAAGGAATAGATCATCTAAGAACTAGATGTGCCAAAAGGGGTATTCGGTTAGCTAGTGATATGGTTCCAAATCATACAGGTATTGATAGTGAATGGGTTAGAACTAAACCCGATTATTTTATACAAGCACCCTACCCTCCTTTCCCAACATATAAATTTAATAGTGAAAATCTTTCCGATGACCCTAATATTGGTATCTACCTGGAGGATCATTACTATTCAAAGGAAGATGCATCTGTAGTTTTTAAAAGAGTAGATTTTAATAGTGGAGATACAAGATATATCTACCATGGAAACGATGGAACAATGATGCCATGGAATGATACTGCACAAATAAACTTTTTAAGAGCCGATGTTAGAGAGGCTGTTATACAAGATATACTTCATGTAGCAAAGAACTTCCCTATAATACGTTTTGATGCAGCAATGACCTTGGCAAAAAAACATATTCAAAGGTTATGGTTTCCAAAACCTGGCCAAGGTGGAGATATTGCAAGTAGATCTGATTATGCTTTAAGTCAGGAAGATTTTGATAAAGCCATACCTGTAGAATTCTGGCGGGAAGTTGTAGACCGAATTGCTGTAGAAGCTCCAGATACACTATTATTAGCCGAGGCTTTTTGGATGCTTGAAGGATACTTTGTACGAACTTTGGGAATGCATAGAGTTTATAATTCAGCCTTTATGAATATGCTTAAAAATGAGGAGAATGAAAAGTATAGATATTCCATAATCAACACTATTAATTTTGATCCTGATATTTTAAAAAGATATGTTAACTTTATGAATAACCCGGACGAGGATACAGCTTACGCTCAATTCGGTTCATCAGATAAATATTTTGGTGTTTGTACATTAATGGTTACACTACCTGGGTTACCAATGTTTGGTCACGGACAGATCGAAGGTTATAAAGAAAAGTACGGCATGGAGTATGCAAAAGCATATTGGGATGAAGAAATTGATTATGGATTAGTCAAAGGTCATGAACATTTAATATTTCCACTAATGCGAAAAAGAGAGCTTTTTTCAGAGGTTGAAAACTTCAACTTTTATCCATTTAAAGACTACCATGGACATACCAATAATAATGTTTTTGCCTATTCAAATAACTACAATGGAGATAAATCACTTGTTGTTTATAACAACTGTTTTGAATCTGCTAGCGGTTGGGTTAAATACTCTGAAGAAAAGTTGGTAAAAAATTGCGAAAATAGATATATGACAACAACGGAGCTATCCAAAGAGTTTGGACTACATAATATGGGGGATTATTTTACAATTTTCTCTAACCAGAGAGATGGGAAAACATATATAAGAAGTAGTAAACAGCTATTTGAAGAAGGTATGTATTTTAGCTTAAAAGGCTATGAGTCACAGGTTTTTCTTGACATACAAGAAATTAAAGATGTTAAAGAGGGGTTATATGCAAAGTTAAATCATGATTTAGCAGGCTGTGGTGTTGATGATATAAACCTAGAAATAAGAAAACTAAGTTTAGGAAAAAATTATTCAAGTAGTAAATGGTTCTTTGAACAAGAGGAGATAACATTAGATATTCTTGAAATTTACTTAAAGGATATAGATTGCCTTAAATTGTTAAAAAAACTGGAACCAAAATTATTAAAAGAGAGTTTAATTGATTTTAAAGCCTTGATAATTCATGAAATATCTCAATATCTTGAAATCAATATATTGGATGAGTGGTTATTTAAGTACTTAATTGATGATTTCAAATTGATGAATTTGATTATTTTTATTAAAGAGAACAAAAAATTAACTTTTCCAGAATTAATGGAAGTAGAAGAATTTCTACCTTTTGTTGGAGTGCATGAATTTGAAGAGATTCTTTGGTTCAATAAAGAAGATTTTTTAAATACTGTTGAAATCCTGAAAAACTATTTACCAAAAAAAAGTTTCAATACAAAAAAAATAATTGAAGCAATGGAAAAATCTGAATTCAAGTATAAAACACTATTATCACTACTATCCCAAGAGAAGTAGTATTAAAGCCCATGATTTCATGGGTTTTATTTAAACTACACGATTAAGTAGTTGCTTAATTAAGCAACTACATTTATACTAAAAGAAAGGAGAGTTAAAATGATAAAAAAACTTAAAATTGAAGGGTTAAATTGCGCTACATGTGCAGATAAAATAGAAATAAAATTAAAATCGATTCCGTGGATAGACGATGTAGATCTAAATATTACAATGGGTAATTTATTTGTAAAAATAAATAATGGAAATGATTATTCTATCCCCAAAATACAAAATATTATTGATGACATAGAAGATGGAGTATTCTTATCCGATGAGTCAGTATCAAAGAATAAATCGTCTATATTTAAAAACGTAAGTTTAATAAAAATAATAATCTCCTTACCCCTTTTTATTATTGGACTACTAATAAATGATAATTTTACACTTAAAACAGCATTACTCCTTATTGCTTATTTTGTTTCAGCCTACGAAGTACTATTAAGATCTATAAAAAACATACTAAAAGGAGATGTCTTCGACGAGTTTTTTTTAATGAGTCTTGCCACAATTGGAGCATTTATAATTGGTGAAATCTCCGAAGGTGTTGGAGTAATGATATTTTTCCAAATAGGTGAATTCTTACAGGATCTAGCAGTTGATAAATCAAAAAAATCTATTCAAAGCCTAATGAATTTAAAACCTGAATTTGTAAGACTGCTTTCAGGCGAGACTATTTCACCAGAATTAGTTAAAATTGGAGACGAAATAGAGATACGGCCAGGGGAAAAAGTTCCTCTTGATGGAATTATAATTAATGGTTCTACAAGTGTAGATACTAAAACAATAACAGGAGAATCACAGCCAACAACCTTAAGTCAGGGAGATGAAATTTTAAGTGGTTATATAAATATCTCACATACCATAAAAGTTAGAATTCAAAAAGAGTTATCTGAATCAACAGTATCTAAAATTTTAGAAATGGTACAAAATGAAAGCTCTAAAAAGAGTGAAACAGAGACTTTTATTACAAAATTTGCAAAAGTTTATACTCCAATTGTAGTAATTAGTGCTGTTTTAGTAGCAGTTACTACACCATTTATTTTTAAAGAGTGGACTTTTTCAGATTCTATATACAAATCTTTAATTTTCCTTGTTATATCTTGTCCTTGTGCTTTGGTAATTTCAGTCCCATTAGGTTATTTCAGCGGAATAGGAAGAGCCAGTAAAGAAGGAATACTTATTAAGGGAAGCAATCATCTCGAAGCACTATCGTTAATAAATAAATATGCGTTTGATAAAACAGGAACACTTACACAAGGTAAATTTACAATTGTAGATATTATCCCATCAAAGTTTTTTACTACCCAAGAATTAAATGATGTAGCTAAAAAAAGTGAATCAAAATCCAATCATCTATTAGCAAAAGCAATAAACAAAGGGCTTTTAAGTAGCATGAACTATGAACCCGATAAATTTGAAGAAATTCCGGGAAAAGGGACATTCTCTTGGTACAATTCAGATATTTATATTGCAGGAAGAAAAAATCTGCTTATTGAAAACGGCATCAAAATTGAGGAATCACTGGGAGATGAAGAATTAACAACTGTTTACTTTGGTAAAAACCAAGAATATATTGGGAAAATAACACTGGATGATAAAATTAAACCGGATGTACCTAAGATGATAAGAACTTTAGGTCCTGAAAACGTTTATATGCTTACAGGAGATAAAGAGGAAACAGCACATAAAATAGGAAAAGAGGCTGGAATTGTTAATATTAACCACTCTCTACTCCCTCTTGATAAAGCGAATATTATTAAAGAGTTAAATCTAACAAGTAATGTTTTATTTGTTGGAGATGGAATAAACGATTCACCTGTTTTAGCCGCTTCTTCTGTAGGAGTATCAATGGGAGGACTTGGTTCAGATGCGGCTATTGAAGCATCGGATATAGTAATAATGAGTGATGAACCATCCAAAATAATTAGTGCAATTAAAATAGCAAAATTTACAAAAGGAATTATTCTTGGAAACATTTTTATAGCTTTAGGCTTCAAAATCCTAATTATGGTACTGGGCTTAACTGGCTTAGCAGGGCTTTGGTTAGCAATATTTGCCGATGTTGGAGTGAGTATACTTGCTGTTCTTAATTCAATTAGAACATTAAAATTAAAGATTGACTGATTCTAAACTTAATCCTAATCTATAATAATAACATAGTGGAGGTATTAAATTGCAGGAATATTACAAAATGATATTAGTGGATGATGAAGATGAAGTTAGAGGACGTATTTCATCTAAAATATCTGCAGAAAGTGGTTTTGTAGTTGTAGGTGCTGCAGGGAATGGGTACGATGCCCTTGACCTTATAGAAAAACACTCTCCACATGTTGTTTTAACAGATATTAAAATGCCTTTTATTGATGGAATAGAATTAGCCGCCACAATTAAGAGAGATTTTCCAACTACAAGGGTTGCGTTTATTACGGGATATGACGAATTTGATTATGCCAGAGAGGCCATTGAACACAACGTTATTAGTTATTTAACAAAACCTATTACTCAGGAAGAAATTTCTAAATTCCTAAAAAAACTAAAAATTGAGTTGGATGATGAATTTAAAGAGAAGTATAACCTGGATATATTAAGAAAAAGATATGAAAAAACAATTCCCTTAGTAATAGACAACTATTTTAGCTCGTTTCTTATATCATCTCGGAGTGAAAAGGGTGATGAAATTGAAAACCTTAAAAACTATGGAATATCCCTGGATGATAAAGACTACTTACTATGTTTTGTAAAGATTGAAAAGAGTGAGAAATCCTGGGATATTATGGAGTTCGAGAAGATAAAATACTCTGTAAGATCCGCAATAATTTCTATTCTTGAAAGATATAAGTATAGTTTTTACAGCTTTCTGTTTAATGGTGGTATTGTCTTAATTATTAAAGACAAGGGGTACAACTTTTTAAAAGAAGTGGATAGCGTTTTATATGAAATGGTAAAAATTTCAGAAAAATTTCTTAGTGCTAAAATTGATATTGGAGTTAGTAAATTACATAGGAAATTTGCAGCCCTTACAATAGCCTACGAAGAGGCTGAAAAAGCAATTGAATATAGTAAGTTTTTAAATGCTGGGCGTATTATATATATCGATCAGCTAGAGGATAAAAAGCCAAAGGTAATTAATCTATCAGAAACTGATATTAAAAACATTGAGTATTGTGTAAAATTTGGGAATGAACAGGAAATAAGGAATGTTATAGATTCACTTAAATTATCTGCATTAAGGGATAGCAGATCTATTACAAATTACCACCAATATATGATTAATATGATGAATATAATTATTAATTTTTCAGA
>JAFGYD010000048.1 GCA_016936295.1 Spirochaetales bacterium
ATATTACCAAAAAAATCTTATGAGATTAAAGAGACTGTTAAAAGAGATGATCATATAGCTGCAGCATTTCAAGGTGTTCATGGAGCATATAGTGAAATGGCAGTATATAATTATTATGGAAAAGAAATAGGGTATCCTATTCCAAAGAAGAGTTTTAGAGATGTTTTTGATGCTGTTCTTGATGGTAGTGTACAATCAGGTCTAATTCCACTTGAAAATTCTTTGGCAGGTTCAATAAATGAAAATTATGATTTATTAAAAAATTATCCTGATTTATCAATAACCGGTGAAGTAAAAGTAAGGGTTTCTCACTCATTAATCGGCTTTAAAGGAGTAAAAATTTCAGATATAAAAGAAGTCTACTCCCATCCACAGGCTTTAGCTCAATGTAGTGTTTTTTTAGAAAAAAATAATTTAAAACCTGTATCTCATTATGATACCGCAGGAGCTGTTCAAGATATTTCTCAAAAAAAAGATAAATCAAAGGCTGCAATAGGTAGTAGTGCTGCTGCTGATATATATGGAATGGAAATATTACAAGAAGCTATCGAGACACATCCCGGGAATTACACTCGTTTTGCAGTTATAGAGTGTAAAGATAAAGCAAGTAATAAAAATTGGAATAAAGCTTCAATGGTTTTTACTATTAAAGATGAACAAGGAGCTTTATCTAAATATCTTTCAATATTTAACAAATATTCATTAAATATGACTAAAATAGAGTCTAGACCTGTTCATGGTAAACCATGGAGTTATACCTTTTATGTAGATGTTCTGTTTAATGGAAATGAAAATGATTTTTCTAAAATTGAAGAAGAATTAATTTCTCAGGCTGTAGATTTTAGATTATTGGGTTTATATCAGGCTTGTAAGTAGATTTAGACTCAGAATCTTCTTTTTGTTTCATATACTCAAAATAGAGATTCTGGGCTTTATCAATACCCTGAAGGAAAACTTTTAACTCAACTTGTATTCCTTTAGGGCTTGTTGTTTCTTTTTTAAAAAAATCATCGAGGGAAGATAGAATCTTGTGAGAATATCTGCATTTGGAAATTATAGAGTGAACCTCTTTTACAATTAGTTCTATTTCTTTATCTTTTAACTCCTTAAAATCCGAGCTTTCGGGATTACTCATTTGAGTAAGATTTCTTTTTAAATAAATTATTGATGAAATAAACTTCTCAAAATCTAGAGTTTTAGTTTTTATTGAGCTATCAACTTCAGTAATTGAAATTTTATATAATGTATTTCTTTGATTTCCAAAAAGGCTATATTTTAAATAATCTATAAGTTTTTCAATTATTGAAAAATTTTCAACTCTAAATAATTCCGAATTACTTAGTTGTTTTTCCAATATTGAATCTATCTGAGTAGGAATTACATATAATTCACCTATAGAATTAAGAAGAATTTCTTTAAGAGTAAGATTTTTTTTAACTTTTTCTTTTTTTATTTTATGAATATATATATCTTCAAGTCTTTGATTGATTATTTTTTTTATATTATCTCCTTCTGAAGTAAAATCTTCTTTTAGGAGTTCTCCTATTAATTCGATGTAAACAGGCAGTCCATTTTCTTTAATATTTGTTGTAACCAAATCATGGGCAGTTTTAAAATTTGGGCCTTGGAGCTCTGGTGGAAGTTTTAATCCAGGAATTATGTTTTTTCTTATCAGGAGTTTATATGATTCATTTATTAATAATTTAATAGGTTGAATATCCTCAAAAAAATCTTTTGAACAGTTAAAAATATCGGATGTCGAGGCTTTTAAGCTTGATAATATATAATTTTGACCTCTGTTTTTCTGATACACAAAAATTGCTTTATTTAATGCTTCTGTATTAATTTCTACAGGTTGTGGGTCAAAGATTCTATCCCAATCCAGAAATGATATTAATAATTCAATTTTACCTATTTTTTTAGGCGTTAAAGTTTCAAGGTTTAGAATATTATTATCTTTTATATAGTTCAGTAATGAATTGTAATATGTCATTCTCATGGAGATAATATATTCATCTTCGTTATTTACTATCTCATCTTTATCCGGGCTATCTAATTTTGTAAAATTATATTCATCTTTGTAGAGATCTTCTACAATTATTTTTTCTGATATGAGTGTAAGAAAAAACTTATTTACACTACTCGTAAATTTATTAAATGTTCCTACTAATTTAATTAAATGTTTTTCTAAAACTTCAGATTTTGCCTTATCAAGGGCATTTTCCATATTTTCCAAATATTTTTCACTATATATCATAGTGTAATTTTGATTCATAAGAAAAATTATGTCTATAGTTGATATATGAAATATATTTTACTATTTTTGCCTTTAGTCATATCTTGTGATGCATATAATTTTAATAAAGAGTATAAAATTTGTGGTATAGTACCGGGAAAAATTGTTATATCATCCAATAATTATTATAAAGAGTTTGAAACAGATAATTATAGTAATTTAATTCTAGATTTACCTAAGGGAGAAATCTATACAATATCATTATATTCATATTTTTTTAATGAACTTACACGTTACCCAAAAGGCATAGTAACAAATGATATCGATTATACGTACACATTCTCTCTACATTTAGGATGTATAACATCTGCAATAAATCATTTACACTCTCTTGATGGGTCAATAGAACAGGATAAAATTGAAGATTTAAAAGAGATGTTTAATTCTTGTGATGACCCTTGGCAATATAATTATTCAGAAATTTATTTTTATCTTACAGAAGATGTTTCAATAAGTAATATTTCCCTTAAAAAAAGTTTCAGTATACCTTCTTTGGAGTTTTTATATAGTTTCGAACCAGAAAATTCACTGTTTTATTATTGGTATCCATCTATACAAAATTTTTATGATTTATCTTCAAATAAAAAAATTAGATTAGAAATAAAAGATGATGGGGAGTTTCTTATCTTTTAGCCGATAAGTAAAATATGGTTAATTTATTTGAATATTCTTTACCCTATTTCTTTGAGTTAAGAGATTCGCAAAAGCATGAATTAGGTGGATTTGGAAGTATTATATCCTGCAAAAGTGGTGATATTGTTATGCTACAAGGAGAATTTTGTCAGAAATGGATAATAGCTTTAGAAGGAAATTTTTTATGTAAAAAACAGGATGATAATAGTAATAAAGAAACAATTTTACTTGAAGGTGAGTCCTTTGATTTTGATTCAATAATTAAAGATTCGGTTACAACAACATCCCTTGAAGCTATTGGAGATAGTTTAATCCTGACTTTTGATCTCTACTCACTAAAGAAAATTTCAAAAAAAAATCCAGATTTAGTTGCAAATATTAATTTTTCATTTTCTCAGGGTCTTACAGAATTATGGAATGAACATATTATAAATTACAGCAGTAAAGAGAAAAAAACTGTAATTAAATTAAAAGAGAGTTTTATAAATGTTTTACTATATTCCCTATCCATTGCGCTAATTTTTATTATTATAGGTCTATTGGTTCCATTTTTATCTCTTACTCTCTTATATATTTGGATCATACTCTTCTTCTTGGTCTATATTCATAGTCAATTTTCTTTTATTGAAGTAGGAAACAATATTATTTCAATGAAGGAGTTTAATATTAAAAAATTTATATTAAGTAATAAATCCTTTCCCCTCGAAAAATTGGACGTAACAACATTTGTGTATAAAAACTGGTTTATGAAAAAATTAGGCTTGGGAAGTGTAACTTTAAAGGCATCAACGGAAATTCTTATCCTTCATGGTGTTCGGAATCCAGAAAGAATACTCTCAATAATAAATGGTATAAGGGATAAAAGAAATACTTTGTATAAAGCAATGGAAGTTGCGTCCTTTAAAAAAACCTTCTGCAATAAAATGAATTTATTACTTTTGGACAACACTTTTGAAGAGGAGAGCATTAAACAATTTACATTTAAAAAAAGTTTGATTTATTTTATTTCAAAGATATTTCCTGTAGTTATTGTATTTTCATTTTCTTCAATTATTATGTTTTTTTTATTCAAATCTTATGGTATTTTTTTATTGGATGTAATCCCGCTTTTTTATATTTTATGGGTTTTTATCGATTGGAGAAATGATTTTTATGCTTTTTCTGGAAATAAAGTAATTGATATAGAAAGAAAACCATTTCTTGGACAGGAAATTCGTAAGGAAGCAGATTTAGGAACAATTCAAAGCATTAAAAAAACACAAAAGCATTTTTTTCAAATACTATTTAATTATGGAGATATAGAAATTACTACACTGGGGGAGAATATTATTTATCCATCAATACATAAACCAGATATTGTTATAGATAATTTGTATCTTTTAAAAAAAGCAAATTTAATTAAAGAAGAATCAATTAAAAAAATTGAAAGACAGGAAGAATTTTTAGATTATACAAAATACTATCAGGAGTTAACTAAATGAGAAGAAGAAATTTTTTATTATTTATAATACTAATAACATCTTTTAATCTGTTTTCAGAAACAAGATATTTTAGAAAAATTGAAATAGATCAAAACTATAATTTAATAGGGCGTTATGAAATAGATGAATCAATTGTAAGTAAAGTTAATTGTTACGAATTTACTTATGTGGAGAACAGAATTGTTTCAATTGAATTTCTAAGGAGTGGATACTCAATAAGCGATCCGTTTTTTGGGGTTACTAAAGTTAATATTTATTACGAAGATGAATATATTAAGTGGGAATTTACCGATGGAAAGGGATTAAAAGTTAGTAATGATGAATCTGTATTTGCGTATAGAATAAAATACTCTTCAGATAATACCCCTCTTTCTGTATTTTATTACGACAATATGGATCAGTTAATAGTAGGTCAAAATAGAATTGCTGTTGTTCATTTCACATATAATAATAGTACCAGAATAGATTATGCTTTTAATCAAAAAGGGAATCCTGTTTCATTTGAAGATGGTGTTATTGGTAAAAAATCTACATATAGCGAAGGGGGAGATTTAATCTCTTTAGAATTTTTAAATGAAAGTGGTGAAAAAATAAATTGTCCTAATGATCTTTATAGTACGGCTAAATATGAATACGATAATTGGGGAAATCAAATAAGCGAGTCTTTTTTTAATTCTCAAGGGAAATCGTGTTTAAATAGCAAAGGTGTTGCTGTAATATTAAAAGAGTGGGATTTAGATGGAAATCTTATAGAAAAAAGAAATTATGATACTAAAAATAATCTAGTTTCAAATATAGAAACAAGTGCTGTTATTAAATGGGAGTATGATAAAAAAGGTAATAAAGTCAAAGAGTCTCATTTTAACGAGGATTTAGAACCAATTGTAGATATAATGAATGTTTCAATTTATGAATGGACTCACTATGAACAAGGAAATGAGTTAGAGCAAAGAAATTACAATACTCTTGGTGAACTTACATTAGATGAAGATGGTTTTGCGTCATATCGTTGGATATATGATGATAGAGGGAATATTCTTGAAGCTATGTATTACGACGAACATGATAAGCTAAAGGCAAACCCATGGGGTATTGCAAAATATGTATGGGAATTTGATGGTTCAGGAAGAAAATCAAAGGTTACACATTTTGGAAACTATGACAATATTATACCAAATAGCAATGGTGTTTCAATTGTTGAATATAGCTATGACAATCGTGGAAATTTAACAATGAAAGTAAATAAAAATGAAAAAAACAATTTAGTTAATGACACTAACGGTATTGCTAAATATATATATACTTATAATAGTGATAATGTTTTAATAGAAATAAGACAGTTTGGAACATTTAATCAGCTTAAAGCTGATCTTGATTATGTTGCCATATATCAAAGAAAGTATGATACTATGGGTAATCTTATTGAAGAAAGATACTTAGGTATTGATGAAAAACTTGTGGAAAATCGTGAAGGAACAGCTCTTTTAAGGCAAAGATTCCTTAGGGATGGTTCCCAGGTAGATTTTAAAAAATATAATAGAAATAGAATTATTATTGGAGAATAACTATAATATAAATATAAGGATATACAAATGGATCAGTGTGAATTTTTAGAAACTTGTTATTTTGCAAAAAATGTAAGTGATGCTGGGTTAAAAGAGTCTTATTGCGATAGTAATCCATTAAGATGTGCTAGATTTATGGTTTATCAGGGTGCGGAAGCATCAAAAGTACCTGATGATTTAATGCCGGATGAAAAAGTAAAAGCATATGAAATTTTAGCAAACAGTTAGTTTCTTTATTTAAAAAAAAAATAAGAAAAAGTATAGCTTTTATTAAGGAGTTTATAGTGTTTGCTAGTTTAGTTGATATACCTATGTCTGTACAACGAAAGTATCCAGATAGGGTATCTCATAGGTTTAGATCGGGAAAATCATTTATTGATAAATCTTATACCGATTTTGTAAATGATATAGAAATTGTTGCATTAGGCTTTGATTTTTTTGGTATTAAAAAGGAATCACATGTTTCTTTTTTTGTTAATAACCGATATGAATGGAGTGTTATAGATTATTCTTTACAAACACTATCAGCTGTTTCTGTTCCTAGAGGATCTGATACTACTTCTATAGAAGCTGAATTTATATATAAACACTCAGAATCGGAGTATTTAATAATAGAGAATATTCAGCAGTTGTCAGAAAACAGTAACATTGTAAATAGTGCTAGAAAAGTATTTATAATTGATGAAAAACCTATACCAAAGGATTTTGAACATTTAAAAGATAAAATATTTTTCTTTAAGGATTTATTAATAAAAGGTGCCATTATTAAGGAATTCAATCCTAATAGATTTACAGATTTACTTAAACAAATAATGCCGGAAACAGTAGTTTCTATAATATATACTTCTGGTACCACTGGAAACCCAAAAGGTGTTGTACTAACCCAGAGAAATTTTATTGAAAATGTTAAAATGACAGCTCCTCGTATGGCTATTGATGAAGAGATAGGAGAGGTAACAGTTACAGTACTACCTGCATGGCATGCCTTTGAAAGAACTTTTGAATATTCCGGTATGAGTAGAGGACTTTCTTTTGTCTATTCATCATTAAGATTTTTTTCAGAAGATATTTTAAGAGAGAAACCTCATATTTTAGCATCTGTTCCAAGATTATGGGATTCAATTTATTTAAAACTAAATACATTTATGAAATCCCAATCTAAATTTAAAAGAAAATTATTCTTCAATATGGTTAATATTAATTACTCTTATAAAAAATCTTTGAGTTATCTGAAAAATTGTTATATTTGTTATGACAAGCAATTATTTATAAAAAAAGTATTAATTAACATAATTTCTATATTTAGAATTATTTTGCTATTCCCTTTGCATATTTTTGCTGAAAAGATATTTAAAGGTGTAAGAGATAAGGTTGGCGGTCGATTAAGATGCGCAATATCCGGGGGAGGATCACTACCAGTATCAATTGATAAATTTTATCAGTCTGTAGGCATTAACATATTAAATGCTTATGGAATGACAGAGTGTTCTCCTGGTATTGCGAGTAGATCTGTTCAGAAAAATACTTTAGGTTCTGTAGGAAGCCCTTTTATCGATACTTTAATTAAAATAACAAATGAGGAAAATATCCCGGTAAAACAAGGGGAAAAGGGACTTCTTTATGTTAAAGGTCCACAAGTTATGTCCGGATATTATAAAAATAAAACAGCAACGGATGAAGTTCTTTCATCTGATGGGTGGCTATGTACCGGTGATTTAGCACGTGAAACTATTTTTGGCGATATAGTGCTTGTTGGTAGAAGTAAAGACACCATAGTTTTATTAGGTGGAGAGAATGTAGACCCGTTAGTCATTGAAGATAAAATTCAGGAAAGTGAATTTGTTGATCATGTAATGCTTTTAGGTCAGGATAAAAAGGGTCTAACTGCCTTTATTGCTTTAAATGAAGAAGCTCTTTCCAATTTTGCTAATGAGGTTAAAATTAAAATAACAGATATTTTTTCTTTTGGTAATAGTAAAAATAAAACAGAAGAATACAAGATTTTGGAAAAAAAAGTAAAAGAGGAGATAGACTCTAAAATAACAAAAGAATCAGGGTTTAAACCATTTGAAAAGATTACCCAGGTAATTTTAGTAAAAAATACTTTTAAAATTGGACACGAGTTAACTCAAACTTTAAAAATTAAAAGAAAACAGATAGAGGAGACATATCACTCTATAATATCTAAATTTATGGATGATTCAGATAAATAAAATGGAAGAGTGGGTAAGGTTACAAAGTAAAGAAGTTCAGTTGGAGTTCTTTTATCAGCTAACTAATTTTATGTCTAATTCAGAAATTATTTCGGTTATGGAAGGTGTTAATTCTGGTAGAAATATAGTAGATATGCATATTGAATTGGGTTTGCTTGAAAGATATAGCGTAGAGATCCCAAGGATAATAGAACTTTTAAAAGAGTAAATTATAAGCATTCAAGGCCTTAGGTATTGTATTCATAATATCTAAGGCTGTATTTCCTCTGCTTCCTACTCTATCTTCAAGAATTTTACCTATAGTCCCATGTACATGAACAGCAATTCTGCAACCATTTATTACTTCTTCATTTGTTAAAACACCAACTAGAATACCTGTTAAAACATCGCCACTTCCTGCTGTTGCTAAAGTGTTAGACGATTCCAAATTTACGTAAATTTCTTGTTTAGGGGTTGAAATAATAGTATGCACTCCTTTAAGAATTACATAACTATTGGTTTTTGAACTTAAAATCTTTGAGTTCTTAATAGGATCTACTTCAATATCTTTTACTGTTGTATTTAGTAATCTGGCCATTTCTCCTACGTGTGGAGTTAGTATTACAGGTTTATTGATTTTTGATAACATTGTTATGTCTTCGGATAGTATGTTTAATCCATCAGCATCGATAATAAAGAGTTTAGGTTGCAAATTTAATGTTTTTTGGAATAATTCCTTACTCTCTTGGGAAAGACCTAAACCTGGGCCAATAGCTATAATATCCCTTTCTGAAATAGTTTTTTCAATCTCTTCAAACTCTTTATAAATTACTTCAGGAGCCAATACTGCACATGTTTGCTTAATATCATTCGAGGTTATTAGAATCGAATAGCCTGAGCCTGAGAGAAGAGCGCTTTTAGCAGTAAAAAATGGTGCTCCATAGTAATTATTTGATCCTGCTATACTAATAGTCCTTCCATAAGTTGTTTTATGCATTAGTCTGGATTTTGTTGCCATAGCTATAGGAGTATTTATAAATATGCTACTGTTTTTTTCAAGAAATTTACTATTTACTGTTAATGTCGAAACAATTACTTCTCCTAAGTAGCTAGAAGCTGGAAATTTTATCATGCCCAATTTATATCCAAAAAAAGTAATTGTATAGTTTGCTTTTATAGCTTCTGTTAATATTTCTCCTGTTAACGGGTTTAATCCAGAGGGTATATCAATAGAAATAATATTAGCATTTATACTATTAACTAATTTAATGATTTCTACATATTTGTTGTCTAATCTTCTGCTTAATCCAATACCAAATAATGCATCAATTATGACAGAGTTCTCTAAAGGGTAAAAATTTTCAAGATTTAAAATTTTTAAATGTTTTGCTCTTAAAAAATTGTTATTTGACTTTTTACTCACTAACTCTAAATCTGTATAAATTTCGACTTCGTAATTGTTCGCATTAAGTATTCTTCCTAAAGCAAATCCATCTTCTCCATTATTTCCAGGTCCACAAAGAATAGATATTTTTTTTTTACAAAAATTTTTTTCTATGAAATTAAACACGGAATAGGCTGCATGCTCCATAAGAAGATCGGTATTAATATTTAAATCTTCCACAATTTTATTTTCAATTAACCTTATCTCTTCTGGAGTAAATATATTCATAATTTCCAAGCCATACCAAATGAGTCAAAGAGTTCTGCTGATGTTTTTTTATATTTACTATCATATCTCATATAGTTATTAATAGGTCTTGTTTCGTGTGGTCTATATAAATTCATTGATTCTCGTCTAATTTGTCCTAAATATGTATTATTATGTACATAATCAACCTGACCTGTTGCCGCATCTACTGATACCACTATTCCTATATGAGATAATGGATTATTCCCCCAAGAACCGTAAGTGTTATTCCAAAATATTAAATCTCCTGGGTTTGGAAGTTTTTTGTAATGAATAAAGCCTTTTTTATATAGAGTTTTATATATTCTGGAAACACCATTTCCTGTTTCTAAACTTGATAGTTGAATAAGATCAATTCCTGCTTCCCAGAAAATACCATATATTAATCCAGAACAATCATTGGTAAAATTTTTATTGTTAAATTTTAAAGTAGAAGGGTAACCCTTTTGTGTAGATTCAATTGCAATTTTTACAATTAAATCTTGCTTGGAATTTGAACTTTCTTTAAAACTTTCATTTTTATATGCTGGATCATTTGTTAATGTAACACAAGATGATAAAAAGAAAATGAGAACTAGTAGTTGTATGCTTTTAGGAGCAAATTTCCATATATTCATATACCGCATTCCAGTCTAAGTTTAACCGTTTAGATAAAACTCGTCCAATTAAATTTTTAAAATATGGAATTAAGAATATATAACCAAGTGCTGAACTTATTATACCTGGAAAAATAACTAAAAAGGTCACAAATAGTAATCCAGTAAGACAGTGAAACTCTTTTTCTGGATATATCCCAGCATCATGTTTTTTTTGCAGTTGAATTAAGTTTTTTTTGTAGAGGCTAATCACAATTATAACCCCTGTAAAACTTAATAAAGTGATTATTGATAGGTATAAATATATACCAATTAAACTTCCAAAAATATACAGAGTTAAAAAGTCAAAAACTGTTACTATAGAGAATAGTAATACCGTATATACATACTTGCTTATATTATTTTTATTTATTAGCTTTAAAAGAAATTCAGTATTAAACATATATACAAAATATCAGAAAGAGTAATTATCAGCAATAAGAATCTATTTTATCTCCCAAAAATCCTTCTCTTCTATAATCATTTTTGTTGCACCTATAGAAAAGATTGTTGCAGTTTCTGCCCTTAATATATTTTTTCCAAGCAATGCTGGCTGAAATCCATTTACCGTAAGGTATTCAACCTCTTTTTTAGATAAACCACCTTCTGGACCAATAACTAAAACTATATTTTTTTTACAATTATTAAGAATAGAGTGGAGTGATTTATTTTTTAGAGGTACTTGATGGAAAAAAATTCCAGTAAACTCTTCTTCTAAACTTGAAACCGCTTCTTTTAAGCTCTGAATTTTTTTAAGAGTTGTTATGTGACTTGTTCCAGATTGTTGAGAAGCTTCTTTAACAATTTTTTGCCAACGATCTCCCTTTTTATCCTTATCGTTGTTATCGTTGAATTGAGGAATACTGTGATCTGCCTTTATTGGATAAAACGAATATACTCCTGCTTCAACAGCTTGACGAATCATTAAATCTATTTTTTTACCCTTTGGTATAGCTTGAAAAAGTATTATTCTATAATTTTCATCTAATATAGAGTCTCTTTTCTCTAGTGAAAGGGTGCAGATATTGTCTTCAATATTTAATATTTTTCCAATGTATTTATTATCTTTATTGTCTATTAGTTCAAATTGAAAGCCAATATCCTTCCTCTTTACATTTATTAGATAGTGGCTATCAGAATCGGAAAGATTAAAGATTTCTTCACCTCTATAGTCATCTGGTAATATTAATTGCTTCATTTTTTATTTATCTCTTCTATGCTTCTAATTAATGGCTTATCGTTTATCAGGTCGTAAATTGGTGGATTTTCCATTAAACGCTGTACCCTGTCTCTTATGTCATTCATTAAAAAAGTTTTAGGCAGATTATAGCCTTGATCAATAATTGAATTTACTAAAGCTTCAATCATCTCTTCAGAAATATTTTTATTGTCGATTAAGTAGTTATCAATTATTCTTTCCTGTATCAGTTTTATATAGGAAATTGTTTCTTCCTCTGTCAGATCAGTAAATGAAGGTTCTTTTATTTCAATATCAGGTTCAATCCCTAGTTTGTCTATTGTTACTCCATTTGGGGAATAAAATCTTGCAACTGTCATTTTAAATCCAGAATCTGCAAAATATCTCATCTGCTGTACAGATCCTTTTCCAAAAGATTTGGTACCAATAACTGTGGCTCTTGTTCTATCTTTTAATGCACCAGTTAAAATTTCTGAAGCTGAAGCGGATCCACTGTTAATTAAAATAACTATAGGTAGATCTTTTGGTATTAGTGTTCCTTTTGTTGCTAATAGTTCTGTATTTTCATCTTCGATTCTCGATTTCGTTGAAACTATAACTCCATCATCAAAAATGAAGTCTGCAATTTCTACTACAGAGTTTAAAAGTCCTCCAGGATTTCCACGAACATCAATAATTAATCCTTTAACGTTACTTTTTACAAATTTTTTCAATACTTCTTCTGTTTGAGCTGCAGTATGATTTGAAAATTGAGAAATTTGAATATAACCTATATTATCAATAATACTCTCTTTTACTGTAGGAATCTCAATAATTGCCCTAGTTATTGTAACATCGAATTCAACTACTCTATCTCTTAAAATCCTTATTGTAACATCGGTATTTGGCTCTCCCCTTAAAAGATCTAGTACATCGTCCGATGTAAGATCAATTGTAGATTCTCCATTTATTTCTGTTATATAATCCCCGGATTTTAAACCTTTTTTATATGCAGGTGTTCCAAAAATTGGTGAAATAATTTTTACATAAGGAAGTTCTTTACTTTTAGTGTCCGTATTTAATCCTACAATTTGTTTTTGAATATGTATTCCAAGCCCACCGAACTCACCCTCTGTTGTATCGGTTAAATCAAGTAGTTGGGATTTGCTTAAGTACATAGAATGTGGGTCTTCAAGGCTGTTAAATAACCCTGTCATAGCTCCTTCAAAGAGAACTTCTGGAGATATTTCATCTACATAATTATTTAAAACATACTGAAAAATACTTTGAAACATTGCTGCATATTCGCTACTAGTCAACTGATTGTTTTGATCTAATATAGATATATTTTTACTGTTCTCATCTTTTTCTTTATTTGTGGTTGAAAAAACAGGAGATAAAATAATGAAAAATAGTATTAATGCTGTTATTATAGATATTCGTAGTATATTTGTTTTTTTATTGTACATGGTTTACTTCCTTTTGTATAATAATCGAAATTGATTGGGTTCTTGTCAATTACTATTATAAAATATGTATTTTTATTTTATATAATATCATATACTTAAAATCGTATTCTAGGAGGTTTAAATGCATATAATACCCATTGCTAGTGGAAAAGGTGGTGTTGGGAAGTCGTTAGTTGCTGCAAATCTTTCTATAGCTTTAGCTCAAACCGGAAGAAAGGTTGTTATTGTTGATTTAGATTTAGGTGGTTCAAATTTACATGTAATTTTAGGTCAAATGGGTTCTTTAAAAGGAATTGGAACTTATATGACAGCCGATGATGTTTCATTTGAAGACATAATTCTGGATACTTCGTATAAAAATCTGAGATTCATTGCCGGGGAAGCTGAAGTTCCTGGAATGGCTAATTTAAAGGTTACACAAAAAAAGAAAATAATTAACAACCTGCTTAAATTGGATGCAGATTATTTGATTATTGATCTTGGAGCTGGGACGTCTATTGATATTATGGATTTCTTTTTAATGTCCGGGCGTGGTTTAATTGTAACAAGTCCTACTCTAACAGCAAATTTAAATGCTTACTTATTTTTAAAAAATATTTCATTTAGACTCCTTAATAATTGTTTTCCAGCAAAAAGTCCTGGTGGACAATATTTGACAAAGTTAAAAAAAGATGGACATAGTTTACAAAAAGTTTATATACCAAAACTTGTAGATCAGTTATATAAAATTGATCCGGAAAATAGTAATAAATATAATGATATTATAAAAAGTTTAAGGCCAAGGCTTATATTAAATTTAATGGAAGAGCCTAAAGATGCTGCTAAAGCAACAAAACTTAGGCATTCTTCAAGAGAATATCTAGGTCTTGATTTAGAGCATCTTGGGGTTATTTATAGAGATGATATACAAATTAAAGCTTTAAATTCTAGGCTGCCTGTTATAAAATATAAACCAGGAGCGATAATAAGTCAGGCAATATTTAGAATTGCAGATAAACTTATTGAAGAAGAAGATACGGTAGATGATCCTCTTCTAAATATTGATTTAGATAACTCATTTAAGGAAGCAGAATTAGAAGCAGAAACAGATTTTGAGTCTAGAATGGAGTATCTAAATGATCTTTTGTATACTGATAATTTTTCTGTTAGTGATTTAATTGAAACTGTAAAATCACAACAATATGAAATTAGTCAGTTGAAAAAAGAGAATAACTTATTAAAAACAAAATTAGTTAATGCTGTGAAAAGTGGATTTATTGTTTAATTATGAAAGAAAGTATACAAGGAAATATAGATATAAGAATCTCAGAAGATGAAATGATTGCATATTTGGATTTTACGCCATCACATGTAATAGTTGAATGGAGTGATGATTATATTCTTGACTTGTTAAAAAAATCTGGAGTAGTTAAAGGTTATAAAAACTTTCATTTTTCAAGGATATATGAAAAATTAAAAACCTGTGAAGATAGTAAGACTTTTGAGATTGCACATGGTGTTCCTGCAACACCCGGTGGTAAAACTATATACAAATTTAAAACAAATACCCTTGAGTCTAGTTTAGAGGATTTGTACTACCAATTAGCTGATAAAGCCGGTAAACCTAATGTTTTTGAAGTGCTTGAAAACTTTTTACTTGAAGTTGAGCCGGGACAAGTTCAAAATGTCGTACTAAATCATTTTTATGTAAGTAAAAACGATTTTGTGGGAGAGATAATAATAGATTGTGAACCAGAAAAAGGTTTCAATGTAAAGGGTAAAGAACTTGAACCAGATAATTCGGAGAGTGGGAGTGGAGTCTTTTATCTTAGTAATGATTTAGAAATAAAAGAAAAAAAAATAGTAGCAAAAAAGAGTGGTTTTATACGATTAGGAAAGAATTGGGCTGATATTGTACCTTTTGAAGGACATAAAATGGAAGTTTTTCCTAGCGATGATTTTGGTGAATATTATTTAAACTTTATTCCTGGCAGTTCTAATGCACCTATCCCTGTATATGAAGATATTATAGAAAAATTTGAAAATATTAATTTCCCTTTGGAATATATTAAGGAAGAAAAAAATATTATTGGATTTATAAAGAAATCTATTAGTGATCAAAAACCAATAAAATTTTCAATTACAAAACCTAGAAAAGCAAAATATGAAATTGAAATAAATCAGTCGAAGACAAAGGCCGTTCTATCTTTAGTTAAAGGTGCAGGTCAAAACGATAAGTTATCCTTAAAAAATATTGGAGAGCTTATTCGTGAAAGTAAGATTAAAGGCATGAATCTGGATGCCATAAAAAAAAGAATACTCGAGTTTTATAAAAGCTCAGATCTAAAACTGGATTACTTAATTCTCGAGGGGAAATCTCCTACAAGAGGTGAACCAAGGAGATTAAAATACCAGAAAGAATTTGTTTCTGTAAATAAAATTGGCGGAATAGTTGAACGTATTACTCAAGATATTGAGGCTTTTTATCCATCATTTAAAGAGTTTACCAAAGACCAAATATCTTCGGCCATTATTGTAAAGAAAGGATTTGAATTTGCCATATTAACAGATTCTCAACCAGGAGATGATGGTATAGATATTTATGGCAATAAAATAAAAGGTATTGTTGGGAATGACCCAATAATAAAAACCTTTGAAAATATTTCAATTAAGCAGAATAAATATATATCTGAGATAGATGGTATATTAGATTTAGGAGAAGTTGATAAAGAAATTCATTTACGTGTAAGAGAGCATAAAGATATGTTTGTTGATATATCTGTTGCAAAAGATGCAATGAGTGCAAGCTTTACTTTTCATAAACCGGAAGGATCTGGGGAAAAAGCTTCCCTTGAATTTATTTTAGCCCAAATCGAATCTGCTGGTATTGTTAAAGGGATAGATCAACAAATTGTTGAAGAATCTTTTAATAAATTTATTAATGGTGAAATCATTACCGAAGTTGTATTCGCGAAGGGGAAAATACCAACAGACAAAAAGAGTAGCAGGATAAAATTTTACAATAATAAAGACGGAAAGGTTGATTTTAATTTAGAAATTGAAAAAGGTACTAAAGTTGCAAAAATATTTCCTTCTAAAGATAAGTCCGAAGATGGATTTGATGTATTTGGTACTGTAATGGAATCTTCAGGAGTTGCATCGTTAAATTTGGATATTGGTGATTTCATACTCGAAGAGAAGCAGGAAGATGATGCTATATTATTAGTTGCAGATATAAATGGAGAACTTCAGGTTACAGAAAATTCAGTTAAAATTGTTGATAAAAAAGTTCTGTCTGGAGATGTCTCTAATAAAACCGGTAGTATAAAAACACTCTGTTCATTAGTGATTAAAGGGAGTGTTAACTCTTCTTTATACGTTGTATCTGGTGGAAATATAAAAATAATGGGTACTGTACAGGGTGCATTAATAAGTGCCGAAAAGAATATAATTGTTGATCAAGGTGTTAAGGGTGAAGGAAAAGCTGTTTTAAGGGCTAAAGAAAAAATAGATGTAAAATTTATTGAAAATGGAAACATGATGGCAGTAGAAGATATTCATATTCGAAAAGCTGCTATGCATACAAAAATAATTAGTAATGGAAAAATTTTGCTAGATAAAGGTAATTCAAAAATTGTAGGCGGTGAAACTTATTGTAAATATGGATTATATGTTGACGAAATAGGTTCTCCTTCTGGAGGAAATTGTCAAGTTTCTTTTGGACAAGATTATCTAGTTGCCGATAAAATTAAAGTTTACGAAGAAGATATTGAAAAGATTCAAATGGATTTATTAAAAATTGATCAAATATTACAAAAGCCTGGTGTTAGTTTTAACCAGGAGAAGCTTGCCTATATTAGAAAACAAAAAGTTTTTCTTATGAAGAAATTAGAAAAGAAAAACATGAAATTATTTCTGTTAAGAGAAAAATTTGAAGAACATGCAACTTCAGAAGTTGTTATAAGAAATAAAATATACCCAGGTGTTGTTTTTGAATCCCATGGAAGAAAACTGGAAATTCTTGATATAGAACCTCCATGTAGAATAGTATTCAATCCTAATACTGGACAAATTGAAAAACATAGATAAAAGGAGTTTAAGTGTCATTTTTTCAATATATTAATTATCCGTCTTGGATATCACCTGAGATAATTCCAGGTTTTTTTGTTAGATGGTATGCAGTAATGTACTTAGTTGCATTTGGTATAACCTATTTATTATTTGTTAAACAGATAAAAAGGGATAAATATAGCATTAAAAAGGATGTGGCTTCGGACTATATTTTTTATATAATGATTGGTTTAGTTGTAGGAGCAAGGATTTTTTCTACTCTTGTATATGAAATAGATGATTATTATAGAAATGCTCCTTGGTTAATATTTTGGCCTTTTAGAAATGGTCAATTTGTAGGGTTTCAAGGGATGTCGTACCACGGTGGTGTTATTGGTGGGATTACTGCAGCCCTTATTTTTACAAAAGTAAAAAAGCTAAGTTTTCTCGATTTAGGTGATTACCTATGTACAGCACTACCACTAGGTTTTACCTTTGGTAGATTAGGTAATTTTATTAATGGCGAGTTATATGGAAGAATAACAACATCTCCTTTGGGTATGATTTTTAAGACTACTCCATTAACTCATCGTTTTAATGCTTCTAAACAGTGGGTTCAAGATTTTGCTACTAAAATTAATATGGATATTTCTGGGCAAACTCTAGTTAATTTACCAAGACATCCTTCACAATTATATGAAGCTTTTTTTGAAGGTGTTTTCTTATGGTTTTTAATGTGGTTTGTAGTAAAACGATTTCATAAATTTAAAGGTTTTATGCTTTCTATGTATTTAATATTATTTGGCTTTATTAGATTTTGTGTTGAATACTTTAGACAGCCAGATGAGGGATTAGATTTTCCTATAGCCTTAGGCCCTCCATCTGGAATATATGAATTTAAATCATTTTTAAATATCACTACAGGTCAGATTTTATCCTTGGGAATGGCTGTAACAGGTATTATATTACTTATTATATTTAGATTATATAGCAAGAAAAATGAATAGGATAATTTGCTTAATAATTTCACTTTTAATTTTATTTGAGTTAGATTGTGAAGTTGTTGGTGTACCCGATTATAATTACTCAGTTTTCCCTTTGGAGGGCTGGGTTTTTCAACCTTACGAAAATACTGATTCTCTATCCTGGTTATCCAATGATAATTCTATTGCAATGTCTGTCACTGCGTATACAGGATCAACATACGATGATATTGATTATATGTTTAATAATTTAAGCCTTGAATATAATGGTTCTGGTAATTTTGTACATTTTAACTATTTAAATTTTCAAGGAGCTATTGGGGAGATTCTTTTTGATATTGGTGGTAAGAAATTTAAAGGTTGGGTAATCTTTTTAAATGGTGAAGAGTTTGATTATCATTTAAACGCTTTCACCTTGGAAGAAAATTTTGATAATGCTTTTAATGAGATACAATCTGTATTAGATAGTTTTTCATATGGAGAAAAAGGTCCTCTAAATCCAGGGCCAATATCTTCTTTTTTAGAAGAATCTCCACAAAGACAATTTAAAACATTTACTGTAGATTTTTTTAATCAAAAGATATCTGTACTCGCATCTGATTATGATCTAACCTCGAGTCAATCTTTAATAGAACGTGAAGCAGATATAATGCAAAATTATAGTCTGGATCCAAGTAATTTTTATAATGCATGGAAGAGATATTATCAAATTATTTTTAGAGATAATTACTC
>JAFGYD010000240.1 GCA_016936295.1 Spirochaetales bacterium
CAATAAATCTTACTGAAAATTATTTAATTCATCCAGATCAATTTACAAATCCAGAGAAAGTATTAAAAAGAATAGAAGCAAATAAAACGATAGGTCCTTGGAATGATCCTTATAGTGCGGGTTGTCAAGTTGTTCGTATTGAAGATTTTGATAAAATGACCAATACGTTGGAAGGTCTAGGATTTGAGTATAATGGAAAAGATAAAATAGATGTAACGATAAAGGAGGAATGTTGATGATTAAAAAATTTTTATTGCTATCTATAATTGTGATGTTATCATCGCAAATATATTGTAAAGATAGAACGCTTGAAGGCTTATACTTACCTCAAAATGGATTTCTTGGTATCGAAATTTCGGTGATTGGTAATAATTATTTAATACAACAAGTTGTTGTTATGGATTCAATTGTGAAAAAAAAGATGGAATGGCAAAGAGCTTTTGTTAAAGATATTAATAATAATAACATACAATTTTATTGGCTTACTGGAAGGCGTGAAGATAATGATGTAGAATCTAATGGTCTTATTGCATACGATTTAACAATAACTGAAAATGGTTTAGAAGGTTTCTATTATTTCCCTGAAAATAAAAATGAAAATAGAGCAGGTGTTAAATATATAAAATCCAAATAATGTAATTTCCCATAAGATGACGTTGGAACTGACCCTACTTCGTAGGGCAGCTCAACTAAATCTTATAAACATTTTAGGCTTACAGATATTTAATAAGTCATCCTTTGATGGTTTGTTCTTTAAGGTTCAGGAAATTGTTTCACTAATAGATAAAAAAAAAGAGCTTGTACCATTACAAACTCTTCATCCATGTTCTTTCCTAACTTTTTACTATTAACTTTTTTTTAATTTACTTTTTCTAATAATTGAATATTACACCTGGAAAGTTTAATTGAATATAAGTATTCAACCTCAATTTGAATAGGGAAAATTCCCTAGGGATTTGGGAGATTTTTTTATATTTAAATTATTTAGAAAAGAGGAACCACAGAAACAGGAGTACCTAAAGCTAAGGGTTTTCCCCAAATATTATTAGGTTCCCCAGTAGCAGTGTTAAAACCCATTAGTTGTATGTCGTCACTATCCTGATTAGCAATTATTAGGGAGTCTCCATTTGGTGTAAATGTTATCTCTCTGGGAGTTTTCCCCATACATTTAAATTCAGATACAAGTGTTAGTTTCCCACTATTATTCCTGGGTTCTATTGAAAAAACAGCAATAGTATCGTCAAACCTGTTAGAAACAGCTAAGGTTTTGTTCGATGGATGAATTTTTATAGCTGCCGGAGCAGAAATTGTACTATTTGCATTATTAATAGAGTCAATTTCACCTGTTATTTGTAAAGATTTATTAACTCTATCTAATTTAGCAATAACTATTTTAGGAACAAGTTCACATAAAATATATACATAGTCGTTATTATGAATAACTAAATGCCTAGGACCATAGCCTTCAGGTATATTTAAATGATTTATAGGTTCTAAATTACTACTAGATAGATCGTGAATCCATATTTTATCTGTACCTAAATCAGAAACAAAAAAAAGCGAACTCTTACTATCGATAATTGCCTGGTGAGCGTGGGAACCTTCCTGTCTATCTTTGTTAATACTAGAGCCCGAATATTTATAACTCATATTAAATGAGAGTTTTCCATTTTTTGTACTAACTAAAGATATTAAACCTGAGTTATAGGATGAAAGAACTAGAATATCATCATTTAAGTCTATATGACAAAACTGGTCGGTTTCTAATAGTAATGAATGGATTTGGATAATTTTTTCATCTTTAATATTGTAAGATGAAACTAATCCTCTACCTTCCTCAGTTTCTTCTATTGCATATAAAATTTTATTTATATAGTCAAAAGTGAGGTAGGTAGGACTTATAGTTTTAGAAAAAATATCTTTAACTTTTAGAGTGTTTGAATTTACATCCATACTACATAAAACAATTCCTTTACCCTTTGCATATGGTGCATTGGATACATAATTTGTGTAAGTTCCAATTGCATATAAATTATCAAACACCCTTAAACTCCTTAGTTATATTTTATCATCTTACTAGATAAACGGATAAAAAAGTAGATAGCTGTTAAAATACTTGCAATAATTACACCGTAGAGTAGTGGATTTGGAACAAAAGCTCTCCATGTCATAGAACCAAGAACACTAAATGCAACAAACGGACATACAAGCCCCCATTGGGAAACATAATACTCTTTAATGTTAAAATCTTTAGTTAAGTAGTCTTTAAGTAGTGTTAACCCAAAAAGTAGATACCATGTTTCAAAAGCAAAGGATGATACCAGGATTACTACTCCGGCGGCATGTACTTCAAAACCAAAAAAGTGTTCAAAATAGTGGGTTAATCTAAAACCTGAAATTGCTAAAATCGTAACTATAGGAAGAACAATTAAATAGCTTGGCATAAACTGTTTTGCCGGAAGACCTTCGGCTGCAAAGTGACTTTTAAAAATTGAAATTAGCTTAACTAATAGCAGGAAAAGTGACATTGAACCTAATACAAATGCAATAAATGCACCAGTATGGGCAATATTCTCATTTTGTGACATTGCAGCTAAACCTGTAGCTGTTACAGTTATCATACCCAGGGCAAATGGGTGAATTAGCCATCCAAAATTGATTTTACTAACATCAAAACTATTAATAAATGATATTTTAAGAAGCTTAATTTCCCAATAAAGTGCTAAAACTGCAATAATTATCAGGACAATTAATGCAGGGAACATCATGGCTTGAAAGTTTTGTGAGAAAAAAGGAATAAAAAACCTGATTGGACCAATAAATACATTTAAAGTCATGGCAAGAGATAGAAAGGGAGTCATTAATCCTCCATTTTCTAATGGGTTATTTTTATATGTAGTAAAATCGTCAGTTTTAGACCATTTATACAGGTTCACAAAATTAATAACTGTTAAATAGAAATGAATTAATGTAAAAACTATCATAATTATTTCCATTGGATAGAATACTATTTTCTCTAAAAAAGTTAGAGAAAGGTAGTCAATTTTGTCAAATGTTACCAAACCTTTACCCTGGTAATATGTGTATTGAAAAAAAGCGAATGGGATTACAGATATCCCTCCAGCACCTAATGATGCAAGAAATTGTAGTGGTGAAAATTTATGTTTCATTATTTTATCCTCTTATTGTTTTTCCTGAGTATGACATTATTCCACGTCTAAAGTTTACAACGTGTTTATATCCCATATCTTTCATTACTCTTTGTATATAGTTACTTCGGCTACCACTAAAACAGTAAACTATTAGTGGGAAATTTTTAAACTCTTCAAGTTGTTCAACAGACTGGTAAAAAGAAGTAGTCGGAACAAGAAAATCTGTACCCTCAATTCTCTTGTGCTTCCATTCATTCCATTCCCGAACATCAACCAATTTAAAATCAACAAGGCCAAGTTCTCTTGCTTCTAATAAAGAGTCTATATCATCGCCATCGATTGATACCTCTTTTAAAAGAGCTTCACATTCAGCCTTAGATAATCCTCTGGAGTGGGTGTGAGCTACAACTTCTGCTTCTATTTCTATTTTTTGGCTCTGGGCAAATTCTGGAGTACAGTAGATACCGCAATGACATGTTCCATCTGTAGGAATTTCCTCTTTTACACCAATTGTACATGGACAAACCCGGTTATTTCCACTTTCTTGAACAACAAAACATGGGCAGTATTTTTTACCATAGATAATTTGATTTCTAGTAAGCCCAACTATAACAGATTCATTAACTTCGTTATCCGGGTTATATACCCATCCTGTAGATTTTTGTACTTTCTCTACAAATTTAACTGTTTTCTCTTTTTCCGCCATAAATTCAGGGGAATTAACATCAATTTTATTCATGGCGCTATTAAAATCTATATATATTAAAAAGTCAATATATGATTTACTAATAATTGTGATACCTTACAATTTAAACTCTCTTCCAGTTTAAAAGTTGCCAGTTCCCCGGTGCAGTGTCCTGGATATAGATATTCCAAATTTAAAGAATTCAAGTAGTTAATAGTCTGGTTAATTCTCTCATCCGATGCATTTACTAGGTGTAACCCACCTATTATTGCCCTGATATTACTCTCTTTAGATATATTTTTTATATGCTCTACTGTATTAATAATTCCAGAATGGCAACACCCGGTTATGATTATTAAGCCTTTTGGTGTCGTTATATATATAGCTTCATCATCAATAATTTTATCGACTTTTTCTCCTTCTTTATCAAAAAAGAAAGGACCACCTGTATCCTCGGATGATTCCCTTGGGATTTCCCCGGTTACAAACATATTTGCACTTATTTGTGTAGGTTGCTCTGTATTAATTAACTGATATTTACTTAGTTGTTCTCTAATTGTTGAAGAAATACCTATATATGTTAATTTAGGGTCTCTGTTTTGGTGAATTGAATATCTTTCTGCACTAAAAGCAGGGTGGGTATATATTTTAATTTTATTGTTTTTATTAAAAATATAGTCAATATTACCACAGTGATCGTAGTGACCATGGGATAGTATTAGATTCTGTATCGAAAAAATATCTATTTTCATTCTTTCAATATTATTAATAAAAGCTCTACCCCTTCCTGTATCAAATAGAGTAATCTCATTGTTTTCTTTGATTAAAAGTGCAAATCCATGCTCTTCTTCAAACCCTGCCATAGCATAATTATTAGATACTATTTGAATTGTCATAATTTATCCCTACTTTGTAAAATATGTATTACTTAATCTAAATTGTTTAGGAGTAATTTTAAACTTATTTTGAAAAAGATGGTAGAAGTGACTATGAGAATTGAAGCCAGCCATTTCTCCAATTTCTATAATCTCTATATTTGTGTTAATAAGCAGGTTTGAAGCATATTGTAATTTTTGGTCGTTAATATACTCTGTTGGGGTTAAGCCTAATTCTAACCTAAATGTTCTGCTTACATGTTCCTTGCTTCTTGTTGCTGTTTCGTATAAGAAAGAAACACCTTTTAAGTAATTTTTATCACTCTCCATTGTGTTGATCAACTGGGCTAACCAATTAGGATAGTTCTTTTTTTTACCACTTTTATAAGATATAATTTTGCTTAGAATAGTTGTTAATATTGATAAATTTATAAATGACCGTATTTTTATATTTGTAATTCCAATTGCAGTATCAAGGTTAGATTCTATTTGTAATGTATCCGTTTCTGACAGATTAATCTCTGGCGGTATATTAATATTTGTAAAATGCTCTTTAATTAAAGATTCATCGTAAAGTGAGAATAGTTTACTGGCAGTATCCAGGGAAAATACCATATTGTAAAAAGAGAAATCATCGCTACTATTGGAGTACTGATGGATATCATCGGGTCTAATTAATACAACAGAACCTCTTACGAGGTCTATTGTCAAATTATTTCGTTTATGTTTTGCAGAACCGCACACAACAATGAAAACTTCAAAAAACTCATGATTATGGGCTTTGTAAAATGTAGTATTTTTTTTGTGGAAAAAGATTTGTATCCCATGTTCAATATTCTCGTGCATATAGAGGGGGAGCTTTTCAGTTTTCATACTATTATTTTAAAACAATAATATTTAAAATTAAATCCCCCAAAAGGGGGTTATTGTATTGATGATTTTTCTGTCATTTAACAGAACCTGCTGTAAACCCGTTGTAAATATATTTTTGAAGAAATAGAAATATAATTAGAGTTGGAATTATAGCTATAATTATTGCTGCAGATATTATCTCCCAATTTGAACCATAAGGCCCTATAAATTTAAACAGTGAAGTAGAAACAACCTGTAGAGATTTTTTAGGCATATACAAGAATGGGATATAAAAATCGTTGTATATAGATATCCCTTTAATAATCATAACTGTAACTATAGCAGGTTTAACCAAGGGAAGAATTATTGTTCCATAAATTCTTATATATGATGCACCTTCAAGCATTGCTGCTTCATCTAAAGAGATAGATATTCCCTCCATAAATTGAATGAATATATATATTGCAATAATATCTGTTCCTAAATATAAAATAATTGCTGCGAGTCTTGTATTAAAAAGACCAAGAGATTCAACAATTTGAAAAGTTGCAACCTGTGTTGTAACACCAGGAATTAATGTAGCTAAAAGAAAAGCAGCTAAAATAACCTTTTTAAATTTAAAATCAAAACGACTAATTACATAGGCCACCATTGTTCCAATAAGAATTGCCCCGGTTAGTGATATAACAAGAATAAGGGTTGTGTTTATAAAACCAATCATCATTCTACCATCAATAAATGCTGTAATATAATTTTTGAAATTTAGAAAATTTTCCGGTAATTTTAATGCATTGGTATCTAAAAACTCAGAATCTGATTTGAATGAAGCAATAAAAACAACCAATATAGGAACTGTAGCTATTAATGAACCAGTAATTACCGATAAGTACTTTAAAAAACTTAAAATTCTGGAGTGTATTTTCATAATTCATTGCCCCCATTGTGTTTAAAATAAATTTTTTGAATAATTGTAACAAAAAGAACAATTACTAATAATACAACAGCCATTGCTGAAGCTAAACCTAGCTTTCCATTAACAAATGCTGTTTGAACAGTTTGAATAACAAATGTTCTGGTTCCATTTGATCCACCCATCATTACATACGGAATTTCAAATGCACTAATGGCTCCAGATACAGAAAGGATTAAATTAAGTTCTAATATATTTTTTATTGATGGAAGAATTATATATATAAATTTATGCCATTTATTTGCTCCATCTATGTCTGCTGCTTCAAAAATTTGAGAATCTATAGACTGAATAGCCCCTAAAAACACAATGAAATTGAACCCCATATATCTCCAGATAGATGTAAATACCATTGAAATATTCACCCATCTTACATCCTTTAGCCAATACTGAATTAAACCTTCTAAACCAAAAAACTTTAGAAATGAATCAAGAGTTCCATTCCCTTTAAAATAGAATAGAAAAATAAAAGCAATTGCTACACCATTTAAAAGATATGGGAAAAAAAGTATCCCTTTAAAAAGATTTTTTCCCCTAATTTTAAAGGATAAAATTGTTGCAAAGAATAGAGCAAGTGCCAACTGAATTACTGAACCTGCTAAGTAATATAGACTAACTTTAAATACAGAAAAATACTCTGAATCTGAAAACAGACGGGCATAGTTAGCAAAACCAATAAAAACTTTATGCTTACTTAAGCCATTCCATTTTAGTGTACTATAATAAATCATGTTTCCCAGGGGTAAAAACGAAAAAGTACAAAGAAGTACAATTGGAACAAAGAGAAAACAAATTATTAATATTCTCCGTTGTGCGGAGTAATTTAAGTTCTTCAAATCAAAGATCTCCTATTTACTATTAGGCACTTACAAATGTAAGTGCCTTAATTAAGTTATTTTACACCTAGAGTTTTTCTAGCTTTTGTCCATTTTGTATTTAAGTCTGTCATTATGTCTTGGAATGTCTCATTTCTGTTTCCAATTGCGGCCTCAACAATTCTCATTCTATAATTTTCTGACCATCTCCCAACTTCTGCTTCTGCATCAATTTCATCTAATAATCCAACTTCATCTGCAGGGGAAGGTTCGTTTTGAAAGAATTTTACTCCTAAATCCTGAAATGCAATTAGTGCTGAAGGATATTTAGAACCTTTTAATGCAGGTATTCCAGATTCATGCTGAGCAAAACCTGATTCATTAGTAAACCAATCAACCCACAATCGTGCAGAATTCTTAGCTTTGGAGTGAATGTTAATTCCTAATTGATAGTCTGAACCAACATTTGCATACATGTTTCCATCTTTATTTGTATATGGGAACGGCATATAACCAATTACTCCTGGATCGATACCTAATGTTTCAGCTGCTTGTTGCATTTGTATAATTGACCATGAGCCTAAAAGCATTGTAGCAATTTCACCCTTTGCTATCATACCTTTACACGCTTCCCAATCTGTTGTAGTTGGGTCATCCTCAATTAAATCCATACTTACCATATCCCATAAAAGTTTTGCCATTACATAATAAGGTTTTCCTTCAGCCCATGGAGTATCCTCGTGTGGTACTGTGTAGTTACTCCATTTTGGGTCTCCTGCTAAATTGGGTGCTTGTGCTTCCCATTGACCACCAAGAGTCCAACCAGCTGCATAATTTGTATAGAATGGTATTGCATCAGTTTTCTCTTTAATTGTAGCAAGAGCATTTAAAAACTCATCTGGAGTAGATGGCATTTTTGTTATTCCTGCTTTTTTAAATACTTCTTTATTATATAAAACACCTTGTGCATTCCCTACAGTAGAAATTCCATAGATGTTCCCATTATATTCTGTGTCGGAAATAAATTCATATTTAGCTTCCATTTCAGTTTTACTACCTAGAGGAATAAAAAAGTCAGGATAGTCCGAAACGGGGAAGTTTTCTTTTGGAATGGAAAGAACATCTCCATACTGTTCGGTGTTCATTCTTATTTTAATTTCACCTTCATAATCTGTTATGGCTTCAAAGTTAACCTTAATATCTGGATATTTTTTGTTAAATTCTTTTACGTATTCTTGAAATAGATTATCAACAAGGTCTGTTCTGTGTGTGATAACAGTAATTTCTTTAGTATCAGTTGCTGCATCTTCTTTATTTGCTGCACTAAAACTAAAAGTTTGTACTAATGCTAGCAGTGTTATAATTGCTAGAAACTTTCTTTTAATTTTCATAATGTTCTCCTTTTTTACAAAACTACGTAACCGGTTTCGTTAATAATTGAATCTTAGCACGAAAATCTCATCTGTCAACAATTATTTTCAAATAAATCAAGTAGAAGCTGTGTGTTGCAGGGTTTTTATTGATTGACAAATGTCTGTATGTGGAAAATAATTCTAAAAACCGGTTTTGCGAGGAGTTTTGAATGAGTTTGAATGAGAGGGTTAATTACGTTCTTAAAAGTAATATACTCGATTTTTGGGTTAGTAATAGTGTGGATCATGAAAATGGTGGTTTTTTTGGTGGAATAGATAAATTAGGGAATGGTTTGGATATAGATAAATGTTTAATCCTTAACAGCCGTATTCTTTGGAGTTTTTCTAAAGCATATAATTACTATAAAAATAATATCTATTTGGATATGGCAGACAGAGCTTATAATTATTTAATAGACAGATTTTGGGATAAAAAAAATGGTGGATTTTACTGGTGTGTAAGTAATAATGGTGAGGTCCTTGATAAGTCCAAAGAAGTTTATGGGCAATCTTTTGCAATCTATGGTTTATGTGAATACTTTATCGCCAAATCCCTTGGCGAAGCCAGGGATTACGCTTTAAAAACCTATAGCTACTTGGAAGAAAAAGCCCTTGATAAAAACAATAACGGTTATTTTGAGATTTTTAATGATAATTGGGAAAAAGATAGTAAGACAAGAGATAGTATTATAGGTTTAAGCTATAGCAAGAGTAATAATACCCATCTCCACTTAATGGAATCGTATACTCTTCTTTACTCTGTATGTCACGAGAAAAAGATAGAGAATAGTCTTAAGAATTTGGTTGAAATTATGACTGAGAAAATTATGTGTGAAAATAGATTAAACTTTACCCTTTATTTAAATGAAAAGTGGATACCTGAAAGTTCAACAATCTCTTGCGGACATGAGATTGAGGCTGCCTGGCTACTTCGGAGGGCTTTAGATACAATTGGTGATAATTCTTACAAAGAAAAATTTAATAGTCTAATCATGAAAATAATCGACAACTGTTACTGTAGCTATCTAGATGGGGCAGTTGGGGAGAGAGGGATGTTTAATGAAATAGATAATGGTATTGTTGATAAATCAAAGCTGTGGTGGGTACAAGCAGAGGCGTGTGTTGGCTTTTATTTAGGTTATGAAATAACAAAGGATAGAAAATATTTGGAAGTTGTTGAGAATATTTGGTGCTATATTGAAGAGTTTGTTGTAGATTTTAAAAATGGAGAATGGTTCTATTTTGGAAAAGATTCAGTGGGAGCTAAAGATGATTTAAAGGCCAAAGATTGGAAGTCTTTTTACCATAACTTACGTTGTTGTATAGAGTTATTAGAGAGAATGACTTAGTTTTTCTCCACAGGATTCGCGTGGGATTATTGTTGCTGAATGAATTATTTGAGGAGAATCTGGTTCTCCTTTTTCTATCATTTGAGTTAACATTTCAACTGAACTGGAGCCTAGATCCAGAAATGGTTGTCTAATTGTTGTAATTTTGGGGCTAATATAATCCATATAAATATAATCATCAAATGCGGCTAAACCAAATTCCGGTACCTTAATATTTAACTCGTTGAATTTATCTATTGTATGGAGAATTGAATCACCTCCGGAGCCAACAAAAAGAGCATCGGGCTTCTGTTTCATAATTATATCAATTGCTGCGTATGAGTCTTTTTTTGTATATGGACTGGAGATATGAAAGCTAAAATCTAAGCCTTCCTCTTTTATTGCATCGAGGTACCCCTGAATTCTTGGTTTACTATAGGATAATTTCTCTGGGCTTGCTAAAAGAGCTATACGTTTATACCCAAATCCAATCATATATTTAGTCATTTCAAAGGATGCTTTATAGTTGTTTATATCTACGTAAAAGTGATTTAGCATAGAGTTTTTACCTAGTAGTATAAATGGAATTTTTGATATACATAGAGCGCTTATAGACCTCGTATCAAGTAGTTCTGTTCCTACAATAAATCCATCGACTCTTTTTTTCTTTAAAAGCAGATTGTATGCACTGTATAGATCGGCGCCCTCTTCGATGGTGAATAGAAGTATATTGTATCCAAATTTATTCGCCTGCTCTACAATTCCAGATATTATTGCAGCCCAGTATGATCCACTTATTTCATTATATGATAGGTGGGGTATGAATAGTCCTAAATTCTCTGTTTTATTAGATGCAAGTGCTTGAGCAGCTGAGTTTGGATGAAAATCGAGTTGTTTGATAAGTTTAAGAATTCTCTCCTTTGTCTCTTTTCCAACACCTGGCTGGTTGTTTAAGGCTTTAGAAACAGTCCCCTTGGAAACCTGAGCTAATTCAGCTATATCTTTTATTGTTAATTTCTCGTTATTCATTAGGCTTATTAAAGTATATAATTGAATAAAATGCAATTAAGTTACTATTGAAACATATTAAACTTGACATAATTTACGTTGTAGTTAAATATATTATAAAGAAACCGGTTTTTAAGGAGAAGAAATGCAACTATTTGACTTAAGTCTAGAAGAATTAAAGAAATATAACCCTGAAATATATAAGCCTGAAAACTTTAATCTATTCTGGGATAGCAAAATTATAGAGTCTGAATCCCAACCTTTAAACATTGAAATAAAAAATATACAAGACTCATTCGATGG
>JAFGYD010000241.1 GCA_016936295.1 Spirochaetales bacterium
AGAACTCATCATCAGAGTTCTCGGAATCTAGTGATATTTCATCAACTGAGAACTCATCATCAGAGTTCTCGGAATCTAGTGATATTTTATCTTCTAGTGATATCTCATCATCTTCAAGTGATATTTCATCATCTTCAAGTGATATTTCATCAACAGAGAAATCATCGTCATCCAGTGTGTCATCCTCTAAATCACTTAACTCCTCATCCATAGAAATACTTTCATCAATAACCATATCCATTTCGTTATCAAAGATTTCTTCCGGTGACTTTATATCTACTTCAATCTGATCATTATCATCTGCTATTACAGCTTTTTCTTCCTCTATAGTAAAATCATCATCTGATTCTAAACCAAAATCCTCAGATACATCATCAATATCGAAATCATAATGGGACTCAGGAACATGTACTTCTTCTATTTCTATCTCAAACTCTGACTCACTTGCAAATGGATCACTACCGGGGAAATCTTCCTTTGAAATAACAATATCTTCATCTGCAGAATCTTCTTCAAACTCATCTTTATGGTTTTTATTATTTTCTCTTAATTTTGTAATTTCTGTTTCTGAGAGTTCTGTAACTTTTGTTGTATCTATACCAGGTATTTCCTGGCTATATTCATCATCTTCATTGGAGGATAGTGCTTCGAAAGCTGGATCTTCCTCTATAAATAGGGAAGAATCTCCAAGTAAAGTGTCGTCTAAAATATCATCGGGTTGAACTTCGTTTTCTGGTAACAATTCAATTTCATCTAAATTTAAATCATCATCCTCTGTATCTATAATTTCACTTGTATCTATATCATCGAAGGGATTATCGCTTTCAACATCTGTTTCTTCTTCAACTAAACTATCTAAACTATCTAATTCATCAAATGTTAAAGTAATTGAATCTTCGTCTGGGGAATCGAAAAATCCAGAACTTTCAGATTCACCTTTTTTAATATCTGTTTTAACTTCTGGGCTACTATTGGTGTTTTTAACAGCTACAATCTCATTTTTTAATTCATGGATTTCTTTCCTTAAATTAATTAATTCCTGATTAAGTGCTTTAATCGCCTGAATTGAGTTTATAGGAAGAGACACATCCTCTTCATCCATAGCATCAAAGGTGTCTTCTATGGTATCGTAGTCATTCATTTCCTGTTCAAATTCAAGATCGTCATTTAGCTCAGTTTCATCTGTAAATGTTCCGTATTGCTCAAAATCATCAGGATTTTTTGTTAAATCAGCTGCCATATTTATTATACCTCGTTATTTTTTCGGTAAACCTTTGTAAAAAATTTAGTGTTATTTATGTAATTTTAAATCAGTTTCCAATAACATTAAAGAAAAATGTATATATTTTATAAAGAAAATTAAGTTTATACCGTTATTTCCAATATGTTAAGAAAATTTATATGGTCAATTTATGCAGGATTTATACTTTTTGCCCTAATTCAACTTTTTTCTGGAAGTGTTGGTTTTACAAATATGAAAAGAATAAATAATTTTAAAGCAAATTTAGAAAATCATGTTGAAAATCTTGAGATTAAAAGTAATAAGCTTGAAGATGAGATAAACAGGTTAACAAATAATGTAGACCGATTAATTCTCGCCGCAAGACCTTTAGGCTTTATTGAACATGGACAAAAAATGATTAAAATTCTTAATAATGAAATAGACAATTCACTGTATAAACAGGATGTTCAGTTTCAAATACCAACCTTTGAACGAAATTCTAATACAATACTACTTGTTTCTAGCCTATTTACTGTTATACTTTTTGTTATATCACTTTTTATAGGAGTAATTCTTGATACTTTCAAAAGAAAATAGTTTTGAAACAATAATTGAAAAGCTGACAAACAACGAGGTTGTTATTGTTCCATGCGATACCATTTATGGAATCCTTGGAAAATCTCCTGTAACGGATTTTAAAATAAGAGAAATTAAGGGTAGGGGAGAGTCAAAACCCTTTTTACATTTAATATCTTCGGTTATTCAATTTAATAAACTATCAGTAATACCATTTCCAAAAAATCTTGAAGAATTTTGGCCAGGTCCACTAACAGTTGTTACAACTGTTAAGCAAGGTGGAACAATAGCCTATAGACTACCAGCAGATAGATTTTTACAAGATATTGTATCTCATATGGAATCTCCATTATATTCTACTAGTGTAAATTTAAGTGGACAAAAACATTTATGGAAAATTAACGAAATTATTGAAAAGTTTGAAGCTAAAGTAGATTTAATAGTTGATGGTGGAGATTTAGAGGGAAGAGAACCATCGACAGTAATAGATATAACTTCTTTTCCCTATAAAATAATTAGACAAGGGGCATTACATTTACCCCAGGATTTGGTAATTAATACTAATCTATAACTTTTCCAGTTAAGCCAGATTTTTCTTTATCAATATTAACTAGCGTATCTCTATTTAGTTTTTCTCTTTCGTAAAGGAGATGAAGTGGTACTTGGTAAGCTTCTTCGAGTTTTTCTTTAGAAAGCATTATATCCTTTGTTCCCACCTCGGCTTTTCCATTTTTATGAAATAAAATAACATTATCGCAAAATTTCCTTGAGATATCTAAATCGTGTATTGTATACACAATATTTCTGTTATGATTTTTTGCATATTCAGTTACATATTTAAAAACTTTATCCTTTTGGTGATTCTCCAACGCAAAGACTGGTTCATCCATAAAAATAATTGGTGAACCATATAATAGAGAGAATGCAATAACTACTCTTTGCATTTCACCTTTACTTGCGGCATTAGTTTTTTTATCTAATGAATCTTTTAACTCCATAACATCAATTATTTCATTTATTAAAACTTTATCAGTCATATTAGAGTGATGTCCGCTATTATATACAAAATTTAGTAGATTACCAATTGTTTCATCGGTATCAAATTCCATATTCTGGTAAATAACAGATGCTGTTCTATTTAATTCTTCTTCATCTGTAATTTCTTTGGTATCTTTCCCTAAAAGAAGAATGTCTCCTTCTTCTGGTATCAGTCTTGCGGCAGCAAGAAGCATTAATGTCGATTTCCCAGTACCATTCTGACCTATAATGGCTGTAACGCCTGAAGGTATATCTAAAGAAAAATCTTTAAATACATCTTTATCTTCTTGGTAACCAAAAAGAATATTCTTAATTGAAACTATACTATTCATGTTTTTATTCTACTTAAAATTTGACCTTCAATGCAACAAGTCTCAAAGATTGCTTGATAAAACTCAAAAAAAAAATAACAATAGGAATTATGGAAAAAATTGATTTTACTGTAGAAACTTTGGGGCCGTGTAAAATAGAATCGCCAATTCCTTTAAAAAAGAATATGGATGAAGCACATGCATCATTTGTAAATGATAACGAAAGGGTTTTGTATGATATTATATATCACGAAGGTTCCAAGGATAATAGAGTAGATTATGTTAAAAATAATCTAATGGAAAAAGCAGGGCCTAGAAAACAGATATATTTTCAACCAAATCATGTTCATGCAGGTATAATAACATGCGGAGGATTGTGTCCAGGATTGAATGATGTAATTAGAGCTATTGTTCGTTCTTTGTGGAATGAGTATGGTGTTCGAAGAATTACAGGGATCAGATACGGTTACCAGGGGTTAGATCCTAATAATAACCTTCCTTTTAAAGAGTTAAATCCTGAAATTGTAGATGAAATTCATACAAAAGGTGGAACTATTTTAGGTTCATCCCGTGGTGGTCCTTCAATTGAAACCAGAGTTGATACAATAGAACGTTTAAATTTAAATATGCTTTTTGTTATAGGGGGGGATGGTACACAGCATGGTGCTTTATATATTGCAGAAGAGATAAAGCGGAGAGGATTAAAAATCTCGATTATTGGTGTGCCAAAAACCATAGATAACGATATAAATTATATGCAAAAATCATTTGGATTCGAAACTGCAGTAGCGGAAGCTGTAAATGCGGTTTATGCAGCACATACCGAAGCAAAGGGAGCCATAGATGGTATAGGTCTAGTTAAGGTTATGGGGCGTGAATCGGGGTTTATAGCTGCACATACTGCTCTAGCGACAAATGACGCAAACTTTGTTCTGGTTCCAGAAGTTAAATTCGAGTTAGAAGGCCCAAATGGTCTTTTAGCAGCAATAGATACCAGACTTGAAAATAAATTTCATGCAGTAATTTTAGTTGCAGAAGGTGCTGGCCAGGATTTACTGGAAAGTTCAACAGATACCGATGCTTCGGGAAATAAAAAGCTAGGGGATATAGGCCCTTTCCTTGCAGCTAAAATAATTGAGCATAGAAAGAAAATTGGTAAACCTGCTAATCTAAAATATATAGACCCAAGTTATATGATTAGAGCAGCAGCAGCAACACCAAATGACTCTTTATACTGCTCAAGATTAGGAACTAATGCTGTCCATGCAGCAATGGCCGGTAAAACAAAAATTTTAATAAGTATGTGGAACTATCATCTTGTTCACGTTCCTATAGAGTTAGCAATATCTGAAAGAAAAGTTCTTGATCCAAAAGGACCTTTATGGAGAGATGTTCTCTCTACAACAAGAATGCCTTTATCTATGACTAATAATTAAAAAAGCCCCACAAGGGGCTTTTTTTAGATCATTATTCCAGCGTATGCTTTTAAAATATCATCCATCTGATTATTTAAAACTTTATCCGCAAGTAGTTTCCCTAATTGAACACCTTCCTGGTCAAAGGAGTTAATATTCCATGTAAATCCCTGGAACATTACTTTATTTTCAAAATGAGCTAAAATTGCACCCATTATTTCAGGTGTTAATTTATCTGCATGAAGAAGAGATGTTGGTCTTTCCCCTGCAAAGTATTTGTTTTTATTATCATCATCTTTTCCAAGACCCATAGCTGTCATTTGAGCTACTAAGTTTGCATTTAGTTTTTTACCACTTGTAGATCCCTGGAATTCTATATCTGCATCAATTTGCGGTTTTCTAAAACCAATAAACTGAAGTGGGATTATAGATGTTGCCTGGTGGATAAATTGGAAAAATGAGTGTTGTGAATTAGTTCCCGGTTCACCAAAAATAGATGGTCCAGTTGCATAAGAAATAGCTTTTCCATCTCTATTAACACTCTTACCATTACTTTCCATATCTAATTGTTGTAAATGGGCAGGAAATCTGCTCATAGATTCAGAGTATGGTATAACCGCAGTATTTTTCATGCCTAAAATATTGTTTTCGTAAACTCCAATTAGTGCATCTAAAAGTGCTGCGTTTTCATAAATATTTGGGTTTAATGCTTGTTTGTCCGCTTCTTTAGCCCCTTCCAGGAATCTGTCAAAAGCGTCGGAACCTAAAGCTAAAGTTAGAACACAACCACCTACGGCACTAGTACTGGAGAATCTTCCACCTATGTTATTATCAATAAAAAAAGATGCCAAGTAGTTTGTGTCAGCAGCTAATGGACTTTGTGCTGAAGTTACACAAACAAAGTGTTTTAACGGATTTAATCCTTTAATTGATGATTGAGCCATTTTTTCTAAAACAAATTTTTGGTTAGTTAATGTCTCTTGAGTAGTCCCACTTTTTGAAACTAAAACGAATAGTGTAGTTTCAAAATCTAAATCAGCTAATGTATTATTTGCATCATCGGGGTCTACGTTTGAAATAAATTTTGCAGTCATCTTTGGAGTAACAGCATTTTTTAGTGCTAAATAAATAGCTCTTGGCCCTAAGTCTGAACCACCAATACCAACCTGTACAACAGTATTAAAAGGCTTTCCAGTAGATCCTACAATCTCTTTACCATGAACTTTAGATGCAAAATCATATATTTTTTTCTTTTCAGTGTTGTAAAATTCTGTCATATCCTGACCATCAACAACTAAATCATTAATTTTCATACCTCTACAGTGATGGTGAAGAACCATTCTCTTCTCACCTGTATTAACAATATCTCCATTTAATAAAGAGGTATATTTTTCTGTTAATTGTTGCTCATCAGCCAGATTTTGTAATAATCCAAGAATTTCGCTATTAACTTTTTTACCAGCAAAGTTATATGTTAATCCAGCTCCTGCAGGTGTACTGTATTTACCAATTCTTTCTGGGTTTAACTCCTTCTTAATAGAAGGTACAGGAGCATCTACTAACCCCTTAAAACTCTTTGAATTATCTAAATTAGAATAATTTATTGACATATTTTAATCTCTCCTTGGGTAAAGTTTATTACTCAGGAAAATAAATGTCTATATCTACTTAATTTTAAATAGTCTTATGTTTGATATGTTGAACATTTCTCTATTTGTTTCTCTATTTGCAAAGCCAATTCTACCAGAAAGAGAACTATCCATGGTAAAGCTATCTATTAATGTTATATTATTTATAGATAGAGTTAGAGCTCCATTTGCAATTTTAATATAGTAGTCACCTGAAATACCATTATCAACACTTACTTCCTGGGTATATACAGAGATACCATTCTCATCAATACCATTTTTCAGGATATTTATAACTGCCTGGGATTTACTTGTTGGTTTAATTGATAATATATATCCATCGCTAAAGCTTTTAAATCTTCCATTACCATAAAGAATTAGTAGTAGCTCGGAATTTAAATTATAGTCACCATAAAATGTTAAGACTTGGTTATCTTCAATATTATTTCTACTCCATGCTATTGTTTCTACCCTTTTCCCACTATACTTTAGCTCTCTGTAATCAGATTCCCAAAATCCTGGTAAGAATACCCAGCTTGTATCAACTATTTCATCTGCTTCAACTAATCCAATAGAGACAGGCAGAGGTTCAGCTTTCTTTTCAGACAGTAATTTTTCCTGCTCCTCCATAGCTATAGCTGATTCTTCTAATGACTTTTTAAGTAGAGCAATTTCATTTTCCAGCTCCAGTTTCTCCAGGGTTGAAAGTTCAGATAGTTCTGCCAGTTTATTCTCCATCTCTAGTAGAAGTTCTTCTTCTCTATCTGTTAACTCTCTATTCCTCTGAAGTTTATAATTTCTAACAGAAGTTAGAAGTTTAGTAAAAGAATCCCCAGGTTTAATTAATCCTTCGCTATCTTTTGTTATAGAAAAATTATTATCATTTAATTGCAAGGCAAGGGTCGTAAAACCCTTTGACAGAATTTCAGATCTCTCATTAAGAATTTTTTTGTAATCATTTACTATAGAATTTTTATCATCCTGGATATTGGCAATTAAATTATTTACGTAATCCAATCCTCTTTTAGTTCTAAATTCATCATTTACACCACTTTTATCGGTTTCTGTTAAACTTTTATCAATGATAGTCTTCTTAATTGTGGCTACATAGCTATTAAATTCTTCATTTATAGAGTCTAGTTCTGCACCCATTTTACTATTTGATGCAAGTAGTTCTGTCAATTGAAGTTGATTATTCTCGGCCTGTTTTTCAGCGACTTTTCTCTCGTTCTCACTGCTTTTAACCCTGTCTTGAACCTCTTTGGAAGCAGCTTCTAAAGCTTTTAATTTCTCTTCAATAAGCCTTAGCTCTTCGGAATCTGTTACTGTGGCTCTTCTGTTTCTTAACTCTTCAGCTTGTCTTAATATCTCTGCATTTCTTGCTTCTAGAACAGCTTCGTGATCTTTAATTAAACTAAAAATTATATTTTCCACATTCCTGTTTTGAACTGTTGGTGTTTTGTCTATAAAATATCCATTGTTTAAATATCTATATAAAAGGGCATTTGAAGCAACAAAAAGAGTTAGAATTATAAAAATTGGAATATTACTATTTATTTTCATACTATTTCTCTATCTCTATATATCCATAAGAAATCCAATCTTCCGAAGGTTCCTGAATCTCATGTTCATCTTTTTTAAACCATAAATCCTTATCTGTTTTATAGGATTCAAACTCATTAATTGTTACAATTCTTGAAATATATTTTTCCATAGTAGGTATTTGCTCTTCCAAATAGGCTTTTTTGATTAAATTAAGTGTTTCTTTCCATTTATTAAGTGCAATTTTGTGTTTATTAGTTTTTAGTTCTGTGGATTGTTCGTTAAACATATCCTGCCATAGAGATATCCCATTTGTAAAACTATCCATTATTTTCTCAATTCTTATTAATGATGAGTTATTTATATATTGATCAGCCCCAAGGAATCTGGAATGCTTTCCATTATTTGC
>JAFGYD010000049.1 GCA_016936295.1 Spirochaetales bacterium
CACTACTAATAGCAATTTTTCTTTTAATTTCATGTAAAAAGCAAGAAATTAATGAAACAAAAATAGAAGTTGTAAAAGAGTTAAAAGTTCCATTTGTTAAAATAGAGGAGATAAAGGAGAGCGAGATTAAGGAATTTATTAATTTATCTGGAGATGTTGTTGCGTCTAATAGTGTAGATATTTACCCCGATGTATCGGGTAAGATTCACTCTCTAATTGCAGATGAAGGAGATTATGTTAAAAAAGGTGATATTGTCGCTTACATAGACAGAAACAAACCAGGGATGAATTTTGAATTAAGCCCAGTTGAGTCACCAATTACAGGAACAATTACACAGGTTATTGGAAAAATTGGTTCTGTTTCTGCACCATCTGTTCCTCTATTTAAAATAGGAACTATAGACCAACTGGAAATAGTAACTAATATTTCGGAAAGAGATCTAAATAGAGTTAAAATTGGATTAAATGCTATAATATCAACAGATTCATATCCAGATACAACTTTTAAAGCATCGATTACAAAATTAAATCCAGTTATAAATCCTGTGACAAGAACAATGAAAGCTGTTCTAAAATTAAATAATAATGAAACAATATTAAAACCTGGAATGTATGTAGATATTAATTTAACAACTGCTCAGAAATCTAACAGTGTAGTTTTAGATAAAAATTATGTTATTTCAAGAAACAATGAAAATTATATTTGGAAATATGAAAATAAACGTGTAATTCTAACTCCTATAGAGTTTGGTTTAAGCAATAAACAATATGTTGAGATTATATCCGGCATTAAAGCTAATGACTTTATTGTAACAGAAGGTTTTACCAATTTAGAGAATGGATTAGAAGTAAAAGTTTTATCTGAAGAGGAGTATAAATAATGTTAAAAAAATTATTAAAAAAACCTTTAACAGTAGTTGTATCTTTTTTAGTTGTATCACTTTTAGGATTGTCCCTATTAAAAGATATTCCATTAGATTTTTTCCCATCCTTCGAGGTTCCAATTATTGCAATTTCCACAACATATCCAATGGCTACTCCAGGTGAAGTAGAAGAGAGTGTTACTAGAGTTATTGAAGAGAATATTGTAGATATCTCAGGATTAAAAGAAGTAACTTCTTCTTCTAGAGAAAACTACTCCCTAATAATTATGGAATTTGACTGGGGAGAAACTGTAGTCGAAAAATCTAATGATGTCAGGGATAAATTAGAGAGGATATCCTCGCAATTACCAGAAGAGTGTGAAAAACCAATAGTTTTAAAATATGACCCAAACTCGCAACCAGTAATGGAATTAACTCTTAACGGTAGTCGTGATATATCAGAACTCTACGAGATAGCTGAAACAGATATAGCTTTGGATCTTGAAAGACTGCCCGGTGTTGCCTCTGTAGAAATAGGAGGAGGAACAAAAGAAATAGTAAAAGTAGAATTTCTATTAAACAGAATGGAAGCTTTAAATATTAGTATTTCCCAAGTAGCATCAATTTTAAAAAGTCAAAATGTTAAATTAGGTTCTGGTTCAATTACAGAGGGAGATTTGAATTATCTAATAAAAACCCAGGGAGACTTTACATCTATTGAAGAGATTAAAAATACAGCTATAAGAACAATTCCTGACACTAATGGAAATTCAGGATATGAAATTCTATTAAAAGATATTGCAGATATTTCTGTAGGTTATAAAGATTTAGATTCTAGAATATTTATTAATGGAGATCCCGGAATAACTATATCGATTGTTAAACGTACAGAAGCAAATGCAGTTAAAACAGCAGAGGAAGTTACAGAAGTTATAAAAAAAATAAATAAAGATCTCCCTGGTGATTTGGAAATAAAAATTTTAAGTGATAGTTCTACCGAGATAAAGAACTCTCTTTCTGAAGTATTATCAAGTGCATGGTTAGGTCTAGTATTTGCGGTGCTTATACTATTAATATTTCTAAGGCAGATAAGATCCACAATAATCGTTGCAATTTCCCTCCCTGTATCTCTATTAATAACAATTGCAGGAATTTCTTTAACTGGGAATACAATAAATATGCTGACTCTTACTGGTCTACTAGTCGGAATAGGTATGATTGTAGATGGTTCTATCGTTATGCTTGAAAATATATTTGCGTACCGAAACAAGGGAGTACTACTAGAGCCGTCTGCTTATCTTGGAGCATCTGAAATGGCTTCGCCTATTACTGGATCCACCTTAACTTCTATTTTTGTTTTTCTGCCATTATTACTTTTTGGAAAGCAGCTGGATATTTTTGGGATTCTATTTAGTTCAATGTCTTTAACAGTAATTATTGCATTAGTATCCTCATTGGTTGTTGCAATTTTTCTTATTCCGGTTTTATCCGGGAAAATAATAAAAATATATACATCTAAGCAGAGACCAATAAAAAACCCAATTTTAAAAGTTGTAGACAGTGGGATTGAAAACTCTCTGCTATTTCTCGAAAAAACTTACAAAGTATCCCTTGAATTGCTGATTAAACACAAAATAAAAACAATTTTAATTCTTGTATTACTATTAATTTTATCAGCCCTGCAAATAAAAAATCTGGGCTTTATAATGATGCCTCAAGGTGAAGCTGTAAGTGTAAATATGAATATTGAACTGCCTGTTGGTTCCTCACTGGATACAACAGAAAGAGTTGTAAAAGATTTTCAAACAATGCTGGAAAATGAAGCTCCAGATATTGAGAATATAATCACGACAATAGGAACTGGACAAGGGGCTGTGAAAACAAGTTTTAAAGCATCTATGTTAATTATACTAGCTGATAAGGATAATAGAGTTACTAGTGAAAATGATGTTAAAAATATATTACGATCAAATTTTAGTAAATATCCTGGAAGTAATTTTGAATTTGTAAATACAGACCAAGCATCAAAGGTTACTGGAGGAAGTGGACTAAATATAAACATTACTGGGAGTAATTTGGAAAAAGTAGAAGAGACAGCATTAAAACTAGAATCTTTAATCAAAGATAAATCCCAAAGTGTAACAGATATAAGTAGTGACTTTGATGGCGGATTACCACAAATTGTAATAGAGTTCGATCGGGCAAAAGTCTATGATCTTGGATTAAATACAGCAACAGTTGCTGAAGAAATAAAGGCTATGATTGCAGGGATAACAGCTGGGACATATTACAATGGAACAGATGAGATGAGTATTGTTCTTAGGCTAAAAGAGAAAGATAGGGATAAAAGAATTAATCTTGATTCACTTTTTATTCTAAATAAAAATGGTACTAGAATACCTCTATCATCTATAGCCACTTTAAAAGAAGATGACTCTCCAGCTACAATTAACAGACTTAATCAATCAAGAATAATTACACTAAACTGCACCCCTGCTATTGGTGTTAAATCTAATGTTTTAAAAAAAGAAATAGAGGAAATCATTGAGGATACCATGTTAATTCCCGATGGTGTAAACATTGAATTATCCGGAGATATGGAACAGTTAAAAGAGTACGGACAAGCATTAATCATGATAATTGGTTTTGCTCTTCTTTTAGTATTTGCGGTTATGGTTAGTCAGTTTGAATCAATAAAAGCCCCTTTTATAATTTTTCTATCCATGCCTATGTTACTAATTGGAATTGTACTAGCTTTTACTCTAATGTCTATGCCTCTTAGTATGTTCTCTTTTATAGGAATACTTATGTTATCCGGTATTGTTGTAAATAATGGAATAGTTCTTGTAGACAGGATTAATTTATATGTTAAAAGAGGTATGGAAATAAGAGAAGCATCAATAGAAGCGTCTATATCTAGACTAAGACCTATTTTAATGACTACTTTAACAACAGTTTGCGCCATGATACCAATGGCATATTTTCCAGGTGAAGGTGGAGAATTAATACAACCTTTAGGAGTTACAGTAACAGCTGGGTTGGTAGGTAACACAATTATTACTCTATATTTTGTCCCAATTCTGTATAACCTAATAATGAAGAAAAAGGAGTCAAAAGATGAATAGACTTGAAATTTTTGCAAACCAAGCTTTAAGTGATATAATTGAGAGAGAATTAAACAGTTTACACGAACAAAACTATACAATACTAAGGGAATGTGCAGGAAAAGGGAATAAAGGTTTTGCCCTGGGAAATGATGTATGGCCTGAACATAATGTGATATTTATTATTTATGTTAAAGATATTAATCTTTTATCAATTAAGGATATATTATCCAAACTAAAAGAGAAGTTTCCAATAATTGGTTTAAGTGGTTTTATTACAGAAAATTGTAAAGAATTTATTTAAAGGAGATATAAATGCGTGGAAATATATTAATTATAGAAGATGAAGTCGAAATTGCCGAATTAATATCTCTCTACCTTGAAAAAGAAGGGATTAAAACTTTCTACGCAAAAACAGGAGAGGAAGGTTTACAAAAATTTCAAGAGAATAAGATGGATCTTTTAATTCTTGATATAAATCTCCCTGGTATGGATGGATTTCAGGTTCTACAAAAAATTAGATTGGAGTCAACAATACCTGTGATGATAGTATCTGCGCGAAGTGATGATAGCGATCATATAATGGGTTTTGGTATAGGTGCTGATGATTTTGTATCTAAACCATTTTCTCCTAAAGTTCTTGTAGCTAGAGTTAGAGCCCATCTTAGAAGAAATGAAATAAACAGTATAATGAATCACAATTTAATTCAATTTGGTGATTTTACATTGGATAGTGAATACTATATTCTGAAAAAGCAGGATAGGGAGATTAATTTAAGCCCCAAAGAGATGGAGATTATGGTTCTTCTAGCAACTAATCCTGGGAAAAAAATAAGCCAGGAAAGAATATATCAAAAAGTTTGGGGAGACACATATGGGGATATTAGTACAGTAACTGTCCATATGAGAAGAATCAGAAAAAAAATCGAAGAAGATTCAGCCAATCCCAAATATTTTAAAACAGCCCATGGATTTGGTTACTATTTTGAAGGTGACATGCAGTGACTATACAAAAAAAATACAGAATAATTTTTATTACAAATCTTCTTTTTGTAATTTCATTTATTATACTTGTACCATTTTTTGCTATAAAATACTTTACACCTACAGAGTACAAAGATACATCATTAATCTGTCAGTCATCTTTTCATAAAGAATTATACGGGAAGTTAACCACTTTAGAAATTCCTCCTTTTAAAAGCGATGAAAGAATTGTTATGATCTACAGCCTAAATAGAGGATTGATATACTCTTTTGAAAATATTCCTCCACATGAAATAGAAATAATTACAGAGAATCTCCCTAAATTTTCCAGGTTTAAATATAGAACTGAACCTTTTAGCTTTAATGATGACAGCGGTGTTTTCGTTGTAACTATTAATAAAAAGAATTTTGTAGCACATATTAGGATATATATAGTTCCAATATTAGTTTCTGCTATTTTTATCTTTGTTATAATACCGGCATTAGTTAATTTTAAACTATTGTATAATCTTAAAAATTCTTTAAACAACCTTGAAAAAGCCGCTAAACAAGTCTCTATTGGCGATTACTCACAAAGGTTAGAGAGAAATAACGAAGATGAATTATTTAGTTTCTATCAGGCTTTTAATGAAATGAATAAAAAACTTGAAAATAACCGTGATCAAAAATCACGCCTATTAATGTCAATTTCCCATGATTTAAAAACACCATTAACCAGTATGAAAGGTTACATTGAAGCATTTAGAGATGGAATGGTAACGCACGATAACACTGATAAATATATTGAAATTATATGGAAAAAATCAGACCTATTAGAAGAGAGAATAAATACACTTATTGATTATTCTAAAATAGAGACTAATGAGTGGAAAAACAAGTTTGAAAAAATTGAAATTAACCAATTATTATCTGAACTTACTCCAATATTTAAAGAAGACTGTTTAATATATAATAGGTTTTTTATTTATGAAAATTCATTAGCTACAGAACTTTTTATACGTGGTGATAAAAAACTTTTAATAAGAGTAATCGAAAATATACTGGAGAACGCAAAGAGATATACGGAGAGTAATGATTCAATATCTTTAAAGTGCTATAAAAATGATAATAACATAAATATATCCATAAAAGATAATGGTATTGGTATTTCTAAAAATGATTTAAATTATATTTTTGAACCATTTTACAAAAGTGATAAAGGGAGAAACTCTAAAGGAATGGGGATGGGTTTATATACAGTAAAATCTATTATATCAAATCATGAAGGATCTATATATTGCAATTCTGAATTAGGAAAAGGAACAGAGTTTATAATAACCCTACCACTTAGTAAAGTTTAAAACTTATCGTGTTTTAAAACTTTATTTTGGATCTTAGGCTGAAGCTGGTTCGTATAGTAGTAAAAATAAGGTTTAAGGCATAACTAAAAAATGGGTATATTACACGATTATTAATCACAGGAAGTTGTTTGTAACTTGTTACTAGGGTGAGATTTACATATATGTATTGTTTTTTATGCAGAAATTAACATAATATAGCAATATGAACATTACAGCTTTACTGGATAACTGCAACATGATTATCCAAAAGATAGGGGATTTAGACCCAGAAATAAGTAATATTGAATTCGATTCCAGAAGAGTAACAAAGGGAACTCTATTTTTTGCATTAAATGGAATACATACCAACGGGCATAATTATATAGATAAAGCAATATCCTTAGGTGCAGTAGCAATTTGTCATACCAATGATTTACAAGAATACAACCCCAATATTGTATATTTAAAAGTAGAAGATACAAAGATTGCACTATCCTGGTTGTCAGCATCTTTTAACGGTTTTCCAAGTAAACAATTAAAAGTTATTGGTGTAACAGGAACCGATGGGAAAAGTACAACTGTCTCTTTAGTTGACCAACTATTGGGGCTACTAGGTAAAAAGTCCGGTTATATATCTACCATCAGTTTTAAAAGTGGAGAAATAGAAGAGAAGAATGTACTTCGTCAGTCTACACCAGAAGCATCCCAAATAAATGCAATATTAAAGGATATGATAAATAACGGGAAAGAGTATGCAATTGTAGAGTCTACAAGTCATGGTCTATCCCATAAAACATCCAGACTTAGGGATATAGATTTTAATGTTGGTATTTTAACAAATATTACACAGGAACATTTGGAGTTCCATGGAACTTTAGAACAATACCGAAATGATAAAGGAAACCTGTTTCGACAACTAGCCTCTTCAACTAAAGAGAATGTTTTTGGTGTTGTTAATTTAGACGACCCGGAAGCAAGTAATTTCATATCCTATGCTAAAGACAAAAAATGTTACACATATAGTTTAGTAAATCCACAAGCCGATTTATATATTACGGATATTGAACTGGACTCCAAGGGTAGCAGTTGTACCCTTAACTATATGGGGACACAACACAGGGTTCGATTAAATCTTCCCGGTCAGTTTAATATAGAAAACCTGTCAGGGTCTCTTTTAGCTGTGCATAATCTTACAAATGAACCATGGGATAAAATAGTACAACATATCCCGGAACTTACAAGTGTTAAGGGTAGATTAAACTCAATACCAACAACAGGGGATTTTAGTATAGTTGTAGACTACGCCCACACTCCAGGATCCTTTGAAAAGGTTCTGCCAACAATTAAAAAAATTATAAAAGGCAGGCTAATTGTTGTTTTTGGATCTGCAGGAGAGAGGGATACTGTAAAAAGACCTCTACAAGGGGAAATTGCCGATAAATATGCCAATGTAATAGTACTAACAGACGAAGACCCAAGACTGGAAGACTCTTTGACTATTATAAACGATATTAGAAAGGGTATAAAAAATAAGGTTGAGAATGAGAATCTATTTATTATACCGGACAGAAGATCTGCTATTTCCAAAGCTATAGATATAGCACAAAAAGATGATATGATTTTAACCCTGGGAAAAGGGCACGAAACTTCTATGGTCTTTGCCCATGGTTCAGAACCATGGAACGAAGCTGAGATTGTTAAAGATATTTTAAAAGAGAAAAATCTATATTAAGTAGTGTACAGCTAGAGCAACAACAACCCCTTGGAACATTCCGGCAATAACCTGTAAATAGGTATGTCCTAAAAGTGTTTTAAGGGCTTTTTGTTCTTTACCATCTTGTTTAAATATATGAGTAAGTTCCTTTGCAATTTCGTTTAAATATTCGGCGTGCAGACCTGCGGCTCTTCTTACCCCGGTAGCATCGTACATAACAACAAGGGCTAATGCAGTAGCAACTGCAAAGGTTGTAGATCCCCACCCATCAATTAATCCAATAGAAGTAGCACATGCAACAACACCTGCAGAATGGGACGATGGCATACCTCCTGTAGAAGCAATTCTATCCCATGCAAATCTTCGTTCTGAAACCAGGATAACAACAACTTTAATTAACTGGGCTATAAAAGTCGATAAAAATCCGGTTAAGATTGAAATATTTAAATTCACTAAGTCCTCCAACTATAATTGATTATTTTATATATAACAAAAGAATGCAAGAAAATATAGTACCGGGGCACTTATTTTATCCTGCTCCTGTAACTAGAAGGTGTAACTCCAAGGAGCATTTTAAACCTTTTTATAAAGTAACTACTACTTTCAAAGCCTACCTTTTGGGATATTATAGAAACAGGAAGTTTAGTCTCTTTAAGTAATTGTACTGCAGAGTTTATTCTATAATAATTTAAGTATTCAAAAACTGTTTTATCTACAAGTAATTTAAAAGTTCTACTAAAATATGCCTCGCTCATACCTGCTATTTTAGCAATCTCACTAATTGTCAGGTTTTTACTATAATTTTTATGAATATACAGGAGGGCTTCTTTTATATTCTTTAATTTATCAGATTCTTTAATAGATGGAAAAATACCATTTGAAGAGTTTAACAATTTATATAGCAATGAGAAAATTTGTAATAGACAAATTTTTATATCCAGTTCGTACCCATTATAATAATTATCTGCAATTTCAGAAATCTGGGTTACTTTTTTAACTACATCTTTTGTCAGCATGGGGTTAAAGCTATTTAATGAATTTACTACCGGGTCAATATATTTTATCTTTATCCTGTCATTATCGGAACCGGATAGTATTGATGGATCGAAAACAAGGGCAACAAAGCTACAGGTTCTACCTTCCAGGGTATATCCCCTATGAAGAATACCACTACCAATAACTATACCTTCACCTTCGTGTAGAATTATTTCATTCTCCTGGAGATAAAAAACTCCTGCACCTTCTGTTACAACAAAAAACTCAATTTGTGAGTGCCAATGGAGGTCAAGAACTACCGAGTCCTTTGGATACCTGACTTTATAGGATGCAAAAGGAAATAGGGAATCTCCATGTTTTTTAGGTTCTAATGTAGTTACAGATCTCATAATATAACAATAATACATTAAAATAGCAGAATAGTTATACTTTTTCAGTTAAATAATGCAACATTCACTATATTTTGTACATTATTATTCTATTAGAAATAAAAAAAGGAGATAATATGAAATTTACAAATGGTTTCTGGTTATTGCAGGATGATGTAACAGCATTAAGTCCAATGGAAGTACGGGATTCGCTATACGAAAATAATAAATTAACTCTGTACGCCCCAATTGTAAAGATAAGTGGACGTGGAGATACCTTAAATAGACCACAATTAACTGTGGAGTTAAGTGCACCACAAGAGGATATAATTAAAATATCAATGTATCACTTTGCTGGAGGGATTGATCAAAACCCTAATTTTGTTTTAAACGAAAAAGATATTGTACCAAATGTTATAAACAGTAAAGAACAGATATCATTTAAATCAGGAGAGCTGGAATTTTCAATTAAAGATAATAAAAACTGGGCATCGGAAATTAAATATAAGGGGAAATATCTAACAGGAAGCCCGTTAAAAGGGGCTGGTCTTATTACAAGAGCTAACGGAGAGAGATATTTCAAAGAGCAATTAAACCTTGATGTATCCGAAACAATTTATGGGTTGGGAGAGCGTTTTACACCATTTGTAAAAAATGGACAGGTTGTTGATATTTGGAACGAAGATGGAGGTACCTGCAGTGAACAGGCATATAAAAATATTCCATTCTATCTTTCTAGTAAAGGTTACGGTATTTTAGTAAACCATCCCGAAAAAGTATCATTCGAAGTAGCTTCGGAAGTAGTTTCCCGGGTACAATTTAGTGTTCCAGGTGAAAAACTGGAGTATTTTATTATTGGTGGTGATAGCTTAAAGGATGTTCTAAAAAACTATACAACTTTAAGTGGAAAGCCGGGTCTTCCTCCTGCATGGTCATTTGGGTTATGGCTTACAACATCCTTTACAACTACATACGATGAAAAAACAGTTACCAGTTTTATAGATGGTATGGCGGATAGGGATATTCCACTACAAGTCTTTCATTTTGACTGTTTCTGGATGAAGGAGTTTGAGTGGTGTAACTTTAAATGGGATCTTGATCAATTCCCGGAACCGGAAGCAATGCTTAAAAGATTGAAAAATAAGGGACTTTATAACTGTTTATGGATTAATTCATATATTGCACAAAAGTCTTATATGTTTAACCAGGGGAAAGAGCATGGTTATCTTGTAAAAAATATAGATGGCTCTGTGTGGCAGACAGACCTTTGGCAGGCAGGAATGGGACTTGTGGACTTTACAAATCCAGATGCTGTTTTATGGTATAAAGGTAAATTAAAGGAACTTTTATTAATGGGAGTGGACTCATTTAAAACAGATTTTGGAGAGAGAATTCCTACAAAAGGTATTAAATATTTCAATGGCTCAGACCCTCAAAAAATGCATAACTTCTATACATACCTCTATAACAAAGCAGTTTTTGAAGTAATTCAGGAAGTTAAAGGCCATGACAAGGCAATGCTTTTTGCCCGTTCTGCAACTGTAGGTTCCCAGAAATTCCCTGTTCATTGGGGTGGAGACTGCTCTGCAACATATCAGTCAATGGCAGAAACCCTTAGAGGTGGGTTAAGTCTATGTCTTTCCGGCTTTGGTTTCTGGAGCCACGATATTGGAGGTTTTGAACAGACCGCCGAAGCAGATCTATACAAAAGGTGGTGTGCATTCGGTCTTTTATCCTCCCATAGTAGATTACATGGTAGTGAATCCTACAGGGTTCCATGGAATTTTGACCAAGAGGCAGTTGATGTTTTAAGATTCTTTACAAAACTTAAAAATAGCCTAATGCCATACATCTACACTAATGCAATAGAAACTTCCCAAACAGGAATCCCAATGATGAGGGCTATGGTTTTAGAGTTCCCTAACGATCCTGCATGTAAATTTTTAGACACACAATATATGTTAGGTGAAAATCTTTTAGTTGCACCAATTTTTAATAATAGAGGCGATGTCGATTACTATTTACCAGAAGGGACATGGACATCTTTAATAGATGGAACAACAAGGGATGGAGGAAAGTGGTATTCCGAAAACTACAACTATTTAAGTCTTCCTTTAATGGTTAAAGAGGGTTCTGTAATTCCTGTTAATAGTGGGGATAAAACTGCGGATTATATCTATGCAAATGGTGTAATTTTAAAGACTTATAACTTTAAAAATGGGCACAAATCAACCACTGTAATTAAAGAGAGTGATGGTTCTACATCTTTAACTGTAGATATAGAACTACACAATGATAATATTATTATTAATTCCATTGGAAATACTTCAAACTATAGTTTTACATATAACAATGGAAAAATAATAAATTTATCGGGTAAAAATAGTGCTACTTACAATTTAAAAGATTTAATTTAATTACCTCAAAGTTATCTGAATCAAGGGGTTTCATCGAAACCCCTTTTGTATAACTTTTTATACTGTAACGGAGACATTGTTGTATATTTTTTAAAAATTCGACTAAAATAATACTGATCTGAATACCCAACTATATCCCCTACCGATTGAATATCCAAATTATCATAGGTTCTAATAATCTTTTTAGCTTCTGATATTCTTAAATCGATAATATAGTGTTGTAATGTAATACCTTTATTCTTTTTAAAAACCTTAGAAAGATATTCGTGATTACAACTAAATTCTTCAGCAATTGCCTGTACTGTAATATTTTCTTTATAGTGATTTTTTATATAGCAACAAACAGAGTCTACAAATCCTGTAGAGTTTCTCTCCATCAATATTTTCTCTGCTGCAATATTATAATCAGGATTCTTTTTATCAAGTCTTATTTCAATTTCAACCAAAAGCTCTCTTAATTCATCTATATCTACTGGTTTTGTCAAATAATCAGAAACCCGATATTTGATAGCTTCCCTTGCATATTCGAAATTACTATATCCACTTATTATGGCTATAAATATTTGAGGAAATTTATTATATACATTCTCAGCTAGCTCTAGTCCATCCATTATTGGCATTTTTATATCTGTTATAATCAAATCTGTTCTATTAGATTCAATCCACTCTAATGCCTGTTTTCCATTTTTGAACACACCTGATATTTCAAAAGGAAGATTACAATTTTCAATTTTTGTTACTAAATTTCTCCTAATAGGGGCCTCATCCTCAACTAACACAAGTTTATATCTATCCTTCATATCTATCCTCATAGTAGTTAATATTCCCACCAATTGTAACCGAAGAGCCACCAGTGTATAAGTTCTGCAAAATAAAAACAGCATTATTTTTATAAATTAGCTCCAGCCTCTGTTTTGTATTTTCCAATCCTAAATGTTCGCTGTGTAAAATCTTATTAGGTACCGATTTATTATATTTAATCAGAATATCCTCTGGAAAGCCTATTCCATTATCTGATACTGAAATAAACCATTTATCATCGTTAATAAACCCTTCAACTTTTATCTCCCATGGTGGTTCGCTTATAAATCCATGATTGATACAATTTTCTACTAGTGGTTGAATTAGAATTCTTGGGATTCTAATATCATTCATCTCTTTAGGAATTGAAATTTTATATTTTAAATCGTCCTCATAACGAACTGTAAGACATTTTAAATATGTCTCTACATATTCAATTTCCCCAAGAATATTGGAACCTCCGGGTGCTTTTTCTGTTGAATATCTTAGCATAAATGAAATATCTCTACACATAGAAACAACTTGATCGTTTTTATTCTCCTCTGCAAGAATACTTAAATTAGCTAGATTATTATATAAAAAATGCGGATTCATCTGAGACTGCAAAGTTAATAACCGTGTTAATGCTTCCTGATCCTTTAGTGCTATTAGTTCATTTAATGATGTACGGAGCTTACCAGACATTCTATTAAATGCATTATATAATTTGTCTATCTCCTCAAATGTATTGTCCGAGTGTTTATAATTCTCATTTTTCTCAAGCGAATAATTATTTAATTTAAGACCTGATATAAAATTCACAAGTTTTTCCAAAGGAAGAGTTACTCTTGCAGAAACTGAGTATGAAACAATAATTGTATATAGAGTAATAAATATCAAAAAGATAAAAAATAGTATCTGAAATCTTCTAAGAGGGGTAAGAATATTGTATTTTGATTGGAGAAATATAATATTTAAGCCGTATGTATCTATATGAAAGACACTAACAATTTCACGACTGAAGTCACCTTTAAAATCAACAAAATTAATAGAATCATGAATTTCCTCAGATCCTAGTATATTTAGAAGCTCTTTTGATGAAATATCCCTATTTTCATTGTATGGATAGAGTATTTCTCCTTTTTTATTAAGGACAAAAACTTTCAAACTTTTTTTACTTTTTTCTTGTAAATCTACAGCGGAAAAAATTTTTTCACAATCTTGCAAAACTTCAACTATACCCTCGTTCTGATGATGCTGATCCTTAAAAACTCGAAGTAAAGATATAAAGTAGTTATCCTTTAATTGTAAATTTTTATTTGCTAAGTAACTATTTTTTTCAGGTGGAGTTAAATACTTTAATCCATCGTTTTTTATTGCTTCTTGAATCTTTGGAATATTTTCCATTTTAACTTTAGTCTCTTCATTAAAAAGGCCTGAACCAACCATAAAACCATCAAAAGTGTATAAATTCACCTGATTAACATGATAAAAAGGTCCCATAATACCTAGGATGGATTCGAATAAAAGTGTTTGATCATTATATTTCTTTACCCTGGATCCAACAATTTCAGTTTTTCCATTAAACTGCTGATACTCTTTAAACATCTCTTTAATAAGATTTGAATAACATATATTCATGGATACGATATTCATTTTATCGAACTCTGTCTCTATTGAATTAGCTAACGATTCCCCAAGAGAGTCCTGTTCTATTCTAATCATCTTTACAAATGTTCTACTTATATAAATATAACTAAGGGCTCCAGCAACTAATAAAATTATACCTATTAGTAATACCTGATAAAAAAAAAGATTTGCTCTTAGTGTTTTTAGTTTTAATTTCATAAATAACCCACTTTAAAAGTACAAAAAATATATAAAAGATGTCCATTTACTTATTAGAAACATAGACTATCCTAAATTATCGGTCAGTGGGAAATGACTGTTAAGATTAGATAAATAATAATAACAAGGAGATTAGTTTATGAAAAGTAGTAAGTGTCACATAATGGCAATTATGTTATTAATTCCATTTTTAATGTTTGCAAATGGACAAAATGAGAAGAAAAGCAATTCAAAACCAACGGTTATAACCTTTGGTTCTCATCAATCTGGACTTCCAAGTAGTGGAATTGTTCAAGAAATTGCTAAAGAGTATGAAAAAGAGACTGGAATTAAAATAGAATTTCAAATTGTACCAGATGCACAATGGAGAGATCTATTAAAAGTTAAACTTAATGCAGGTGAAGCACCAGATATTTTTTGTGCAGATGCCGATCCTTTTAGTTTATATGACAGAATTAGACCAGATATTAACTGTGTCGATGTTACAAACGAAGAATTTACATCAAGAATGGATAAGTCAGTACTTCCTGGTATTTCTTATAATGGAAGTGTTTATGGAATAACTTTTCCAGGACCAAAAATCTGGTATTATTTCTATAATAAAGAGATTTTTAACAATTTAGGATTAGAGGCTCCTACTAGTTATGCAGAGTTTAAAGCTGTGAGCCAGAAAATAAAAGATGCAGGAATAACCCCTGTATACGAAGCTTTACAAAATGGATGGCACCAGGTTTTACCTCTATTTGAAACTGGTCCCTACTATGAAGAGCTGGAACCAGGGCTTTATGACAAATTAAATAACAATAAAATGAATGTAAGAAAATTAGCTAAACTTGAAGAGATTATAACCCAATTAAATGAATTTGCACAGTTAGGATTCTATGGGGATGATTTTATGAGTAATTCGGTAGAGGGTGACTTTGAAGCAATTGCTAATGGTGAAGCAGCAATGGTTTTAGAAGGTTATGGTTGGGGTCAACAGTTAATGCAAGATTACCCTGAAATGAAAGGTAAATTAGGGTTCTTTGTAATGCCTTGGGGAGACAACCAGACTATTGGAATAAACCCTGGAAGTAATGCTTACTTTGCAAATAAACGAAGTGAAAATGCACAAGCTGCACTTGATTTCTTTGCATACTTAGCAAAACCTGAAAATCTTGAAAAAAGACTTGCTGGCGACCCACAGGCTTTAAATATATGTTGGCCAGAAGCATCTAGTAAAATGCCTCCTGAGTATTCAGCATATTACGATGCTCATAAAAAAGGCAATGTAATGCAATACGGAGTTAAATACATTGATACACAATGGATGGACGTAGGACAAGATTTAGAGGCTATGTATGTTGGTGCTATGACTCCTGCAGATGTAATGGATAGTATCTCTAGAAGAAGAGACGAACAAGCAACAATTCAGAAAGATCCGGCTTGGGTAAAATAATCTGATTTAATATGGGCACCTATCCATGGTGCTCAAAAAATCAGAGGGAGAAAAGATGAACAATAATAAAATATACCCTATATATTTCACATTTGGTATGTTATTTATATACAGTATTTTTGTATTTTTACCAGGTCTTATTGGTATTTTCTACTCATTTACAGATTGGAACAGCTTTTCCGATGAGTTGAATTTTATAGGTCTTGAGAATTATAAAACAATATTAAAGGGTGACCCCATTTACCTTTTTTATATTGGAAATACTGTAAAATTTACACTATTAACAACAATTATAAAAACATTAATCGGGTTTGTATTAGCTCTTGTTATGATCAATAAAAATGTACGCTTTAGAAATATACATAGAACAATTATATTTTCTCCTCAGGTTCTATCATTTTTAATTGTTGGTCTAATCTTTAGAAGTATTTTGCATCCATCTAAAGGATTTTTAAATACAACTCTTGAAGCAATGAATTTAGGATTTTTAGCAAAAAACTGGCTAGGATCAATTGATTGGGCATTTTTCTCTGTTATTGCTGTAGATATATGGAAGGGTGTTGGATATATTATGGTTGTTTTAATTGCTGGTTTAAACTCAATACCACAAATTTACCATGAAGTGGCACAGATTGACGGAGCAGGATTTTTTAGAAGAATTATCCATATTACTATACCTCTATTAATGCCTTCAATTACAGTTGTAACTGTTTTAAATATTACATATGGTTTAAGAGTTTTCGACTCAATATACGTTTTAACAAATGGTGGTCCTGGATATGCAACGGGAGTAGTAAATACAGCTGTTTTTAAAGAGTTCTCAAAAGGGCGTTTCGGTCTAGGAACGGCAATGTCTTCACTTTTATTTCTATTTATTCTTCTTATATCCTACTTTTTAATAAAGGGATTAAATAAAAAGGCGGTGGAGTATTAATGAAAATAATAACTAAATCAAAAAATATAGTTCTTAATGTATTAATTGTAGGAATATCTACAATCTTTTTTACACCGGGACTTGTAATATTTATTAATTCTTTAAAAACTAAACAGGAAGCCAGAATATTAAATCTATCTCTGCCTGAAGCTATAAAAGTAATAAATTATCAGGAAGTAATAGAGAGAGGAAAACTAATTAGTTCATTTTTAAATAGCGCACTATATTCTATTGGAGGAGTAATATTAATTCTATGCATTACAACAGCTGGAGCATATGTTTTATCGAGAAATAAAACAAAATTAAACCAGTTCATTTACTTCTTTATAGTTTTAGGTATTGCAATGCCAATAAACTATATTGCCTTAATGAAAGTTATGCAATTTACAAACCTAATAAATACCAGAATTGGAATGATCATTTTATATACAGGTTTAAATATTCCAATAAGTTTATTTATTGCTTATGGTTTTATAGGAAATATACCAAGAGAGCTGGATGAAGCGGCTATTCTAGATGGTTGCTCATCTATTGAATTATTTTATAAAATAATATTTCCTTTGTTAAAACCTGTAATAGCAACTTTAGCTGTACTAAATTTTATGGGAATATGGAATGACTTCATTATGCCTTTGTACTATTTAAATGCATCAAGTAAATGGCCAATGACTCTAGCTGTATATAACTTTTTTGGTATGTTTCAACATGAATGGAATTTAGTCTGTGCAGACATAGTTTTAACAAGTATTCCTGTTTTAATTGTCTATCTTTTAGGACAAAAATATATTGTTGATGGTATGGTTTCTGGATCCGTTAAGGGTTAACATTAGAGCTACCTTATGGTAGCTCTTTATCATTATAATACTTCTAGCTTGCTAATAACACTATCGCACCAACTATCAAATTCAGGATCTTCAACTTGTAAGTCAGGATTATTTAATATCTCTTTAATACACTCATTAATTCCTGTATCGAATCTAATATCTGCTGTAAATCCCGGAACTAATCTTTTAATCTTACTATTATCAAAAACCACACTATTTGCCTTGTCTCCAATTAAACTACCCATAAAATCGTATTCAGGGCCTAGTTTATGTAGAAGCATCGATGAAACATAATATGGTTTAAGTTCAACATTTAAGGATTTTGCTATTGCTGAATAGATCTGGTTCCATGTCAATGTTTCATCGGTTGTTATATGTACCGATTCACCTATAGCGTGTAAATTACCTAGTAATCCTATAAATCCTTTAGCAAAGTCCTTATTGGATGTCATAGTCCATAACGATGTTCCATCGCCATGTATTATTACTTTTTTACCTTCAAGCATTCTTTTTGCTACCTGCCAACTCCCTTTTTTCCCATGAACCCCTAAAGGAATTGATCTATTATCATAGGTATGGCTAGGTCTTACTATTGTTATAGGGAACCCGTTATTTCTATATTTGTCCATAAGGTATTCTTCGCAGGCAATTTTATTCCTTGAGTATTCCCAATATGGATTAGACAAGGGTGTTCCCTCTGTAATTCTGTAGTCAGAAAGCGGTTTTTGATATGCCGATGCAGAACTTATAAATATAAATTGTTTGGTTTTACCATTAAAAAGTCTATAATCCCTTTCAAGAGCATCTTTATGGAATGCTATAAAATCTGCGACTACATCAAATTCCAGGTCCTTAATCAATTCAGAAACCTCTCCTTCGTTATATATATCACAAGTTATATACTTAACACCTTTGGTTCCAAGAACATCGTTCCTGTTTCCTCTGTTTAATATATAAAGATCCTCTCCCCTTCTAATTAATTCCCTGGATATAGCTGTACTAATAATCCCTGTTCCACCAATAAATAATATTTTCATATTTTCCCCCTTCCTTATACTATAGCCCAATACCTGAATCATCCAGTTTTTTTTTAAATAATGAGTAAAATATTTACAATAGATTCATTGCCCTAATAGAGGCTTTATAATATTATGTATTTATGAAAAAACATAATATTGCTATCCTTTATGGTGGAAGAAGTGGAGAACACGATGTCTCTTTACTATCTGCATCATCAGTAGAAAAACACCTAAATAAAGAAAAATATAACATTAGTTTAATTGGTATTACCCTTAATGGTGTTTGGTATTATCAGGAAAATTATATAAACAATTCCGATTGTCTGGAAATAATAGAAGATGATTCAAATATTGTATCCCTTATTCCCGGTAGAGGATTAATGGTAAAAGGTATAATTTTGCCAATTGATTTTATTTTCCCTATCCTCCACGGAACCTATGGTGAAGATGGGACAATGCAGGGATTACTAGAAATTGTAGGAATCCCTTTTGCTGGTTCAGGCATGGATGGAAGTTATCTTGCAATGGATAAAGAAGTTGCAAAAATAATTTGGGATAGGGAGGGATTACCAATTGTTCCTTTTATTGGAATAAAAAAACATGACTACCTGAAAAACCCAAATGATATTAAATCTCGATCACAGGATAAATTTGGATACCCTGTTTTTATTAAGCCGGTTAAAGCTGGTTCTTCGGTAGGTGTGTCCAGGGTTGAATCCCAGGATGAATTTTTTGCAGCACTGGACAAAGCATTTAAGTACGATACAAAAGTACTAATTGAACCAGCAGTTAATGCAAGGGAAATTGAGTGCTCGGTTGTAGGTAACTATAATTTAGAGACATTTGCCCTGGGAGAGATTGCTCCATCCCATAAATTCTACGATTATGATGCTAAATATATAGACCCCAACGGTGCAAAGTTAATAATTCCTGCAGTAATTGATGATTCTATTGCAACAGAGATGAAAAGACTTGCCAAAAGTGCATATTTGGCACTAAATTTAAAGGGATTTAGCAGAGTTGATTTCTTTCTGGACAAAGAGAGTAATAAAATTATGATTAACGAAATAAATACAATTCCTGGGTTTACAAATATTAGTATGTTTTCTATGTTATGCGCTCATAATGGATTGGGATACTCTGAGTTACTAGATCGAATTTTTGAATTAGGTATAGAGCGATATCAGGAAGTTTTATCCATGGATTTTAGCCATTAGGAGTTATTTTGAATAGTCATATTCTTGTTGTAGACTGTGGTAGCACAGGTATTAGATCTGTTTTATTAGATAAAACAGGAAAAGTCAGCCATAGGTATTACAAGAAAATAAATGTCTATCACCCGGAACAAGGGGCAACAGAAAATGACCCTGAGCAGATATGGACTACATTTAAAGATGTAGTTCATAAAGGGATTCATACACCATTCGTTAAAGTTGAAGCTATAGCAATTACAAACCAGAGATCTACCTTTGCCCTTTGGGATAAAGATACAGGTAAACCCATAACAAACTTCATAAACTGGCAAGATGTCAGAGCTGCTGATACAGTTAGAAAGATGAATAGAAACCCTATATGGAGGAGTTTAAGGTTTGTCTCTTTTTTTATCGGTAGACTACTAAGAAACCCTCTTTTAACAGTAACGTCCATGTTAGTTTTAAGTACTGACCATACAATCTGTAAACTTCGTTGGCTTCTTGATAATCATAAACTTCTTGAGACAAAAAGCAGGAATAACTCCCTTTTATTTGGAACAATAGACACATGGTTACTCTATAATTTAACCGGAAGAACAGTTCATGG
>JAFGYD010000004.1 GCA_016936295.1 Spirochaetales bacterium
CCCACTATTTATAGAATATATAACCTTCCACAATGTAAAAAAAACAAGCATTATAATTATAAAAAAGGTATTTTTTAACATAAATGAAGGAATATAAACTACCTGGTTTTTTAATTCTGTAATCAGAATATCTAAATATTTCCTCATTTTACAGCTCCACTGTAAATATGAGATATTACATCTTCCATAGGAGGATTTGTTATTGTCATATCTTCAACGGAATGATTTTCCAGAATATGAGACAGAACTCTTTCTACAGATATTTTAGATAAATCTATTTCCAGTTTTGTATTATAATCCTTGTTTTTTAATATATTTACACCTTCAATTTCTAAATTTAAAAGTGAATCTAATTTTAAATCCAGGACTTTTTTGTTTAATAATGAATATTTCATCTCTTTTACGCTATCATCCCAAACGATTGATCCATTATTAACAACCATAACCCTTTTACACAATTTTTCAATATCTCCTGCGTCATGGGAAGTTAAAAAAATAGTTGTATTCTCCTCCTGGTTTATTTTTAAAATTAAATCTCTAATTCTTTTTTTTACAACGACATCAAGACCGATACTGGGTTCGTCAAGGAATAAAATAGATGGAGAATGTATAAGGGATGCGGCTATTTCACATCTAATACGTTGTCCTAAAGATAATTTTCTAACAGATCTATTTAGAAATTCTCCTATTTCAAAAACATCTGTTAAATAATCAACTCTTCTCTTTGTATCTTTCGGGGACATATCATATATACTACCCAGGAGTTTAAATGAATCTATAGGAGGTAGATGGAACCACAATTGAGATTTCTGACCAGAAACAGTACCTATTTCATATGCTAACTTCTTTCTATCCTTAAAAGGATTAAGTCCATTAACTTCAATAAACCCAGAATCAGGATATAAAATTCCAGTTATAAGCTTAATTGTAGTGGACTTTCCTGCTCCATTTGGGCCTATAAATCCAATCATTTCACCTTTTTTTATTTCAAAGGAGATATTATTTACTGCAACAGTTTTTTGATACGAAGGATTAATAATGTTTTTAATATTATTTTTAAATCCCGTAGCTAAAACTCTACTTTTAAACTCTTTTGTTAAATTCTCGACTTTAATAATGTTTTCCATTTTAACTCCTTTTGGATAAAAAAAAAGGATGCCCTGTAAAGGCATCCTTTGAATTTATCAAAAAAAACTTTTACAATAATAAAACCCAATTAGTCATAATAAAAAAGACTGGCTTTGAGATAATATTATTGTTGTTTTTAATACTTCTATTTTTCATTATGTATATATTATTTAAAATGTTTTTTTATTACAACACTTTTTTTTTCTTAATAGAAACAGATTTCAAAATAGGTTATAGTTAGTTTATGAATTCAACACTTAGTATAATTCTTATTATTATGGGTATTATTACCTTGTATTTATCCTTTTGGTCTTTTATAAGCAAAAAAGGAATTGATGGATACATGGAATTTGCTCTTTTTATGTTAAGTGTTGCAATATACACATTTGGTTATGCACTTGAAATTTCATATTCTGAATTAAGTAAAGTTCTAATCGCAATTAAATTTGAATATATATCTATTCCATATATGGCACTTTTAGCATTTTTACTTACTTATAGATATATAAATAAAAAACCATTAAAAAGTTCTTTAATTATATTATTATCAATTATACCTCTTACTTCAACTATTTTGGTTTTTACACTAGAACATCATAATTTATTCTATATCAATCCTCAAATTATAGATGGGGACTACTTTCCAGTTTTAATATTTAAAAAAGGCTCAATTTATATTTTAAGATTTATATATCAACAGGTATTAGTTATAATTTCTATAACTTATGCCCTATATAAAATGAGACACACCTATAATTATGAAAAAAAACACTACATATTTTTAATACTTGCCCAATTAATACCTGGATTAATTGCATTTTTATACATAGTTGGTCTAAACCCTAATGGTATTGATATAAATCCTTTTTCATCTTTTATTGTAGGCACTATTTTTGCTATAGCAATTTTAAAATATGGTTTCTTTGAATTAATACCAATTGGTAGAAATATTGTTTTAGACTCAATCAATGATGCATTTATTATTATAGACAATACTTATACTGTTATCGATTTTAATAATGCGGCTTCTAAACTGGAATTCTATAAACCTGAACTTAACAATAAAATAAATAACAGTGATAATTTTTCAGTTTTGTTAAAAGATGCCATAGACGATGGTTTAGATTCATTTAACTACTCCTTTAAAAATATTTCAAATTGTTCATTACACTATAAAATTTCTATATGTGATCTATCAATTTCACAAAAAAATCAAATTGGAAAAGTTGTTATTATTACAGATATTACAGATGTTATGGCTCTATTAGAAAAACTTAAGTTACAAGCCTCGGTAGACTATTTAACAGGTGTAAGTAATCGAAGAGAATTAATTTCCAATAGTATTAGGGAAATTGAGATTTCTAAACGAACAAAATTACCACTAACATTTATTATGGTTGATATTGATAATTTTAAAATGATAAACGATGAGTATGGGCATATTACAGGAGATCAAGTATTAATTAATGTCTCAAAAGCACTTTCCCAGGAGTTAAGAAATATAGATTTAATTGGACGATATGGTGGTGAAGAATTTCTAATTATCTGTCCCAATACCAATAAAGTTGATGGAATAAATACAGCCGAGCGATTAAGACAGAAATTATTACAATTAAAACCCAGAGTAACCTGTAGTTTTGGAGTATATACACATTCGGATTTTATATCAGATATAAAAATAGACACATTAATCGATTTTGCTGATAAAGCTTTATATAATGCAAAAAATTTAGGGAAAAACAGAGTTTGTTATTAAAAAGATCCGGATAAAACCGGATCTTTACTAATTTTGTAACCAACAAGCAACGCTATGTCCGGGAGAAATCTCCTTTAATTCTGGATATTTTTCTCTACATTTATCAGTAGCATAAGGACATCTTGGGTGAAAATGACAACCTTGAGGTGGATTTAATGGACTTGGAACATCACCAATAACCACTTTCTGTTTTTTATCTCGAAAATGTGGATCAGTCAATGGAAAAGCTTCAAAAAGTGCTTTTGTATAAGGATGTAGATGATTAGATATTAAATCTTTTTTATCAGCTATTTCCACAATTCGTCCTAAATACATAACAATTATTCTGGTAGAAATAAATTCAACAACAGATAAATCATGTGCAATAAAAATGTATGTCAGTTTATGCTTTTCCCATAAATCTAAAAGAAGATTAATAATCTGTGCTTGGACAGATACGTCTAGAGCTGAAACAGCTTCATCGCATACAACTAATTCCGGATTTAAAGCAAGAGCTCTTGCTATTCCAATTCTTTGTCTTTGCCCGCCAGAAAACTGATGAGGAAATCTTTTTTTATATAAAGGATTTATTCCAACTTCCTTCATAATACTTTCAATCTTTTCTTCCTGTTCTTTGTAACTACCTATTTTATGTATTCTTAAGGGCTGTCCAATTAATTCATCAACTTTTTTTCTAGGATTTAGAGATGAAAAAGGATCCTGGAACACCATTTGAATATGTTTTCTTACATCCCGTAATTCATTTTGCTCCAAAGAGAAAAGATCCTCACCATTATATAATACATCCCCTGAAGTTTTATTATGTAACCGTAATATGGTCTTTCCAAGTGTAGATTTTCCACAACCTGATTCACCTACAATTCCTAAAATTTCACCTTTTTTTAATGTAAAAGAAATATCATCTAATGCTTTAACATATTGGGATTTACCTCCAAGTCTGCTTGAAGGTAATTCATAATATTTTTTAAGATTTTTTACTTCCATTAATATATCATTATTCATTAAATCCTCCATTTAATTCACCAGACCTATGGCAATAAATAGTATGTCCTTCTTCAATTTCTGTTACAGATGGAAAACTATTATTGCAAGCATCTATTTTATACTTACATCTATTGGCAAATGGACAACCATCTCCTATTGTTAAAAGATCTGGAACTGTACCATCAATAGCTTCTAATCTTTTTGACTCAAAATACTTATCATTCGATGGTAATGAATTTAATAACCCTAAAGTATAGGGATGCTTTGGATTATCAAATATTTGATATACATTACCCTCTTCAACTTTTCTTCCTGCATACATAACAATAACTCTATCTGCTGTTTCAGCAACAACACCCATATCATGGGTTATTAGTAATAAGGACATTTTTATGCTTTTCTTTAAGTCAGATAATAGATCAAGAATTTGTGCTTGAATTGTAACATCTAAAGCAGTCGTAGGTTCATCTGCAATCATTAACCCAGGTTCAGGAGAAGCTAAAGCCATAGCAATCATAACCCTTTGCCTCATTCCTCCAGAAAGTTGATGCGGATAATCTTTTAGAACCTTTTTTGGTGATGGGATTTTAACTCTATTTAACAGATCTTCTGCCCTTTTAATAGATTCCTTTTTAGTCATTCCCTGGTGTGTCATAAAAACATCAGACAATTGATCTCCTATTTTAAAAACCGGATTTAAAGAGGTCATTGGCTCCTGAAAAATCATTGAAATTTGTGAACCTCTTATGGCTTGAATCTCTTTTTCTGAAAGATTTAGTAGATTTGTTCCTTTGTATAGAACTTTTCCTGATTCAATAATACCTGGAGGCATTGGAATAAGTCTATTTATTGTATGTGCAGTAACTGATTTCCCACAGCCAGACTCACCAACTAAAGCCAGAGTTTCTCCTCTTTTTATCTCAAGAGATAGATTTCTTACAGCATGAACCAATCCTCTTCTAGTATTAAAATTTACACAAATATTTTCCATTGCTAGTAGTAAATCATCTTTCATAATTAATCCCTCATCCTTGGATCCAAAATATCTCTTAATCCATCACCCAAAAGATTAAAACCAAGAACTGCCAGCAATGTAGTAATACCAGGAAGGGTTACAATCCACCACGCACTAGTAACAAATTCTTTAGAACTTGCAATCATAAGACCCCATTCTGGAGTTGGAGGTTGCGCACCTAAACCAAGAAATGATAATGCTGCAGAATCTAAGATTGCAGTTCCTATACCTAAAGTAGCCTGAACAGAAATTGGTGCCAAACAATTAGGCAGAATAGAAAACAGCATTAATTCCCAGTCAGGGGCACCCAAAGCTCTCTCTGCAACAACATAATCATTCTCTTTTTCAGTAAGAACCGATGCCCTAACAACTCTGGCATAACTAGGAATTTGAGAGATACCTATTGCTATCATTCCATTAGTTAAAGATGGTCCTAATATTGCTACAATAACAATAGTAAGAAGAATATATGGAAATGCTAGCATAATATCCATAAGCCTCATTATTATTTTATCAACAATACCACCATAGTATGCACTTATAAGTCCTATTATAGCTCCACAAACAAGGGAGATAGAAACTGCAAAAACTCCTATTATCATTGAAATTCTAGCACCGTATATTAATCGTGATAACATATCACGTCCTAAATCATCTGAACCAAGTATGAAACCGTTAGTAAAAGGAGCCGATTTACGAAATTCAATATTTTGTGCTATTGGATCCATAGGAGATATTAACGGCGCAAAAATAGCAATAATTATAAAAACAGAAATAATAACTAGACCAACAATAGCTGTTTTATTATTTCTAAACTGATGCCAATGTTCTAAAAAGAGGGAGTCCTTTTTAACAATACCTATATTTTCTTTACTCAAAATTCACTCCTACTGTAACCTGATTTTTGGATTAATTACTGAATATAAAATATCAACTACTAAATTTATTAATACAAAACTTGTGGATATTACTATAATACCACCTTGAACAGCTGGATAATCCCTAGCTTCAATGGCCTGATATAGCCATTTACCAATTCCTGGCCATGCAAATATTGTTTCAGTTAATATAGCTCCAGATAATAGAAGCCCAAATTGTAGTCCAATAACAGTTATTACTGGTAATAAAGCATTCCTTAAAGCATATCTGTAAATAACACTACTTTCCTTAATTCCAGCAGATCTAACGGTTTTTATATAGTCTTGCTTTAAAACTTCCAGCATACTACTTCTAGTTGTTCTAGCTATTATAGCTAATGGAATTGTTCCTAAAGCAATAGAAGGAAGAATTAGATGGTGTAAAGCTGAAAAGAAATATTCAGGCTTACCTTTAAATAAATATTTAAAAGTATCGATTAAGTAAAAGTTTGTTTCTGGTGTAAAGTAGAATCGAATATTCATACGACCCCCTGTAGGGAATAGATCCAACCCTACCGAAAATAACATAATCATGACTAAAGCAAGCCAAAAAACAGGCATGGATACACCAAATAATGCCCCTATCATAGCAGAAAAATCTATCCAGCTATTCTTTTTAGTTGCAGATATAACACCAATAAAAACACCTATTAAAGTTGCAAAAATCATTGCACAAATAGCCAGTTCTATTGTTGCTGGGAATCTATCTTTAATCTCATTCATTACATTTTGACCAGATTTAATTGATTTTCCAAAATCTAATTTAACAACTCTTTTCATGTATAATGTATATTGTTGAATTAAAGGTTTATCTAAACCTAGATCTGCCCTTAGTTTTTCAATTTTTTCTTTACTAGCTCTCTCTCCTAACATAACCCTTGCAGGATCTCCAGGTGCTAGTGCAATCATAAAAAATACTAAAGTAACAACACCTACTAATGTGGGAATTAGTAATAAAAGCCTGTTTAATATGTATTTTAACATAAGTCCTTCTTTGTCTTTCAATATAAAAGCCGTCATAACGACGGCTTTAAAATTATTTTTTCAACCAAACTTTTGTAAAAACTCTTCTTCCTGTAGGATATAGTACAAAATCTTGTACACTCTCTTTCATTGGTTCAGAAACAACTGAGTGTGCAATTGGCACCCACGGAGCTTCTTCATGGAAAATTTCCTGAGCTTTTCGATACAATTCAGTTCTTTTAGCTGGATCCATCTCTTCTTTTGCTTCTGCACATAGTTTTGTAAACTCAGAGTTTTTCCAAAATGCTATATTTCCTGCTGGCTTTTCTGCAGCCATTTCAGATAATAATACCCACAAGAAGTTGTCAGGATCTCCATTATCACCGGTCCAACCTAACATTGCAGCTTGGTGTTCTCCTTGATCAGTTTTATCTAAATAAGTACCCCATTCATATGAAATAATTTCAACATCTATACCTACTTTAGATAATTGTGCTTGCATTATCTCTGCTACTTTTTTACCATTTGGATTATACGGTCTTGCAACTGGCATTGCCCATATTTCTGTTTTAAATCCATTTGCATATCCAGCTTCAGCTAATAATTTTTTTGCCATTTCCGGATTATAATCATACGCTTTAATATCATCGTTATATGACCACATTGTTGGAGGTAAAGGATTTTTAGCAGGTTTTCCAGCAGTACCGTATACTCCAGACACAATCTCATTTCGATCTATAGCGTAATTCATAGCCTGTCTAACAAGTTTATTATCATATGGAGCTTTCTCATTATTTAAAGCAAGATAACCAACATTTAAACCTTCTTGCTGAATTACTTTAATACCGTCAGTATTCATCATGTCATCTAAATCTTCTGGAGATGGAAAGTCAATTACATCAACTTCACCTTTCTGTAGAGCTAACCATCTAGCAGTTGCATCCGGAATAACTTTTATTATTAATCTGTCTAAATATACATCTCCACCCCAATACTCATTATTTCTTTCATACACAATTGAATCGTCTTTGATCCAAGAAATAAATTTAAAAGGTCCTGTACCTACAGGATGACTTGCAAAATCTGCACCATATTTTTCTCCAGCAGTAGGTGATACTATTGCGGCAAAGTCCATAGCCAGGTTAGCAATAAATGGAGCCTCTTTTTTCTTTAATTTAAACTCAACTGTTAAATCATCTATTGCAGTTACACTTTCAACAATATTGTCCATATCCATGTAGCCCCAATATTTCCAAGGACCAAATTCATAAGCTGGGTGATCTTTTTTAAACTGTCTTTCAATAGAATAAACTACTGCATCAGCATTAAAAGGTGTTCCATCATGGAATTTAACTCCAGATCTAAGTTTAAATGTTACTGACAATCCATTTTCAGAAAAACTCCAGGACTCAGCAAGTGCTGGCCGTATAGCTGTTTGACCAGGTACAAATTCTACTAATGTATCATAAACAGGAGTACTTCCATAAAATGATTCTCCATCAGTCTCTCTTCCCGGATCTAATCCTACAGAATCCCCTGATCTCGCAAAAACTAAAACTCCACCAAATTTACTATCGCTATTGGAACTCATTTTCGGAGATTCTTTCTCTCCATTTCCACTAGCAAACAGTGTTCCTACTGATAAAAATGCTACAAATAATAAAGCAGCAATTTTTTCAACTTTTTTCATACAAACTCCTATAATTGTTTTTAAACTTAAAGCAATTACTGTGCCAGTTACATTAAACCTGTAAAAAACAGATAAATACTTTAATTAGTGGTTATAATACCACATTAATGGAGGGCGATCTACAAAAATGTTGTTTTTACGGTTATTTAGCGATATACATTCTCTATATACACGATTTTTTGCATAAATTTCAGTTGAAAACTTGTATTTCTATAAATAGAAACAGTATAAAAAACATAATTTTAAGTCAATAAATTTACAATAGAGATTTATCTAAACGAAAAACCTCTATTTATTGACTTTATTTACTAATTACGAATTCTGGAAGTAAAATAATTATATACTGTATCATCCAATGTAACTTCGGGATGAAAAGTGGTAGCGAAAACATTCTTATTGCTTACTGCAATTACATCTCCGTTATGAACAGACAACACATCCACATTCTTACCAACATTAACAATTTTAGGAGCTCGAATAAATTTCACACTAATATTGTCATTGCAAAATTTTATTTTGCTTGAAAAGCTATTAATTTGTGAACCATAAGCATTCCTCTCAATATCCAACTCTATTAGTTTTAAATTATTAGCTAAAATTATAAGTCCGGCACATGTCCCCCATAAATGTAACCCTTTATAGGAATGTTCAATAATACCTTCATCAAGTTTTTTTATTTTTAATAGTTTATTTAATGTTGTACTCTCCCCACCAGGAATAACTAGACC
>JAFGYD010000242.1 GCA_016936295.1 Spirochaetales bacterium
GGAATAGCTTTAAATAGTTTGAAAAAATGGAATAGCGAATTAAATTACGACATAACTCCTTCCAGTATTAAGAATTATAAACTGAAAGTTCCCACAAAATATTCCGATATAGTAGTAAAAGCGATCTCAGATAGTGAAAAATTTGTAAAATTTCACGAGTATAAAATTAAATCTGGGGATACACTATATGAAATTGCAAATCTCTATGGTGTAACTACAAACGGCTTGATAAAATATAACCCGGGAGTCTCACCAAGGGCATTAAAAATTGGTTATACACTTATTGTGCCAGTTGTAGATAAAATGTAAAAGGATAAGATCTGTACATGAAAAAAGTGTTTTTATTAATAATTCAAGTTTTAACATTCTCCAGTTTAATTTTTTCAGAATCCCTAGACTCAATAACATGGGAAAAAAATATTAACTGGGAAGATAATAATATAGAAATTATTATTAAAGCCCCTCTAACCCAAAATAATTCAACATTAGCTGCAACTAGAAGGAAGGCCGAAAACCTTATTACAGATAATAAAACAAATATTTTTTTTAAGAATATTTTAGATCTACAAATTAATTCCAGGGAAACTCTATCAGAAATCATAGATAAAGACCCTGACATATACTTTAAACTTGATAGATTAGGAGAATCACTTCAACCTAGCAATAGTATTCTTTCAACTAATTTGGAATATATGAGTATTTCCTACATTTTAAATCTATACCCGGACCTTATTTCTGTTTTTTATACTCAATCCCAATATTTAAAAAAATATAAGAAACTCGACCATAGAACTTATGGTGACTTTACAGGTCTAATAATATATGTACCTGACAATTTACCTCTACATGGTAAAAACTCTACCGGGAACCTTAATAAGGTTTTATTACCACGAATATTTGATGAAGATATGAATTTAATAATGGATTTTACTATGATAGAACCAGAATTTATAAAAAAGTGGGGTGTTCTAATTTATGGAAACAGTTATGATGAAAACAAGTATTTATCAAGAATTGGTATAACACCACTAAGAATTGTAGCTAGAGGGATTTTTGGAAAAAATAATAGTGATATTATAATATCTAACAGTGATGCAGATAAAATTATTGGATCCGAAGATAATCTTAAAATAATTTCTCAAGCTAGAATTTTAATACTTAACTAGGAGATTTGAATGAAATTGAATAAAATATGGGTAATTTCCATATTCTTAACAACTGTACTAATGTCATGTAGCAAATATATAGGTTACGGAGTAGTTCTACTCCCAAACGAAGATAGTGATTTAGAGTCAGGTGCATTAATTAAAATTACAAAAGAATCAAGAATAAGGGAGACATGGGTTTATAATACTCCTGAAGAAGATCATATTGAAATAGACAAATGGCGTGTTGAATTTTATGACAATATAAAAGATGCACAAGAATATATTAAAAACTACACAGAATATATAAACTATTTTGTTATTGTAAACAGAAATAGTCACTCAATGAGGGTAAAACCTTTTGCCGACTCCAACTTAGTATATCGTTTAAAGAAAGATCAGAAAGTTAAAGTAATTGGAAGAACTAGTCAAATGGAAAAAATTGCCAGTTTTGAAGGTTACTGGTGGCATTTAATTACACCAGATGGTGTAAAAGGGTGGAGTTATGATTCCTACTTATCTGTTTATAATGGGGATGAAGTTATTCATAGTAACGTAAGTGATGATAGTCCTGAAATACACGATTTCTTTAAAGGTGTTTGGAGACCTAGATATTTTTGGACCATGGAAAGATCCAGAAATATAGATTTAGATAAGTTCAAAGCTAAATTTAAACTAACTCCGGACCTAGATAATAAAGAGATTACAATATCAATGCCTGACCACTATGTAACTTACAAATTCACCGATTTTACCAAAACCGGAACAAATAACTATAATCTGGAAGGAGCACCTGTTCAGTTAGACTTTTCCACAAATGGAATGGTTACCGTTATCTATTCTGTAGATTCAAAATCATACGAGACAAATTTTATTAAAATGACCGATGAAGTAGTTAACGATATAATAAATGCAGAAGTTAGTACAAGGAAAATTAAATACAATGAATTCCTGTTTAGAGGACCAGCTTTTAACTCTAAAGCATATGGGGATATATATTTTAACGAAGATAATACTTTTAGATGGACAAAAAGGGATAATCTAATAACAAAACAACTATTAACATCTAATGCAAAAAGTGAAGGAAATGTCTCCTTTAAAAAATTCATGGGTAAAGAGTTAAAAACAAAATACGACGGAATTATAACCTTTGATTTTGGGGGCAGACAGGAACTATCATTTCTATACACTCTAGAGGATAATGGTATTAGATTTTTATATGTTCCAGAGAGTAAAATTGAAGATGGTGTTGTTGAAAACGATGATTTCTACACACCAATTCAAATGTTTTTCACAGGTAAATTTTAATGACAGCATGTCAAGGAATTGGAATAGGGATAGCTTTTGGGGATAGAGATGTTCTAAAAGATGTAAATATTACTCTAACAAATAAAACCAGAATTGCTCTATCAGGTGCTAATGGTAGTGGAAAATCTACACTTATGAAAATTTTGGCTGGAGTAAACAAACCCGATACAGGGGTAATATCTACACCTAATAATGTAAGAAACTACTATCTTCCACAGTCAGGAATTGTTTTTCAGAATAAAACCTTAAGAGAAGAAGCCGAAGAAGCATACAAACATATTGTCGAATTAATAAAAAAAATGGATGAAATTGGCCATGAGTTAACCCATTGTTCCCAGGATAAACACGACAGACTTTTAGAAGAGTATAATGAATTACACGAAACCATAACCGATAGTGGTTACTATAATAGAGATGGAGAGATAACAAAGGTTTTACAGGGTTTAGGTTTTAATTTATTGGATTTTAATAAAAAAAGTTCCGATTTCTCCGGTGGGTGGCAAATGAGAATAGCATTGGCAAAAGCTCTATTAATGAAACCTTCACTACTTTTACTAGATGAACCTACAAACTATCTTGATATAGAAGCTAGAGATTGGCTGGGTAGTTTTCTTAAAAACTTTTCAGGTGGGATTCTAATAGTATCCCATGATAGATTTTTCCTAGATCAGGTAGTCGATCATGTAGCAGAACTTTTTAATGGAACACTTAAATTATATAAAGGAAACTACACAAAGTACGAATCTTTAAGGGAGATAGAGTTAGAAGAACTTTTAAGAAGATATAAAAAGCAGGAAGAAGAGATTGCAAAACACGAAAATTTCATACGAAGGTTTAAATCAAAAGCATCTAAAGCAACACAAGCCCAATCTCACGTTAAACAACTTGAAAAAATAGAGCGAATTGAAATTCCAGCTAGTATGAAAAAAATGAAAATTGAGTTTCCTAAACCACCTCATAGTGGTAAAAAAGTTGTGGAAATTGAAGGTTTATCAAAATCCTACGGAGAACACAAAGTAATTAATAACCTCGATATATTAGTTGAAAAAGGTGAAAAAATTGTTATCGCTGGTCAAAACGGAGCAGGAAAATCAACTCTACTTAGAATGATAGCAGGAGTTGATAGCAACTATACAGGAGAAATAAAACTTGGAACCGATGTTAAAGTTGGTTATTTCTCCCAGGATCATGGTGAGAAATTAAACGATGAAAATAGTATTTTAGAGGAATTAGAGAGTGAAAGCCCTTTAGAATTAATTCCTAAATTACGTGGTCTTTTAGGTGCATTTTTATTTCAGGGCGATGATGTTTTTAAACAGATCAAAGTTCTAAGTGGAGGAGAGAAAAACCGAGTATCACTCCTAAAACTACTACTAAAACCTTTTAATTTATTAATTCTGGATGAGCCTACAAACCATTTGGATTTGGGTTCTAAAGATGTTCTGTTAGATGCTTTAAAAGATTATGAAGGTACTCTGCTTTTTGTTTCCCATGACAGATATTTTATTGAGAGACTTGCAGATAAAGTTTTACACCTTGAAAATGGTACCCACAAAATTTATTTAGGTGATTATAACTATTATCGATGGAAAAGAGATGAAGAAAATTCAGGAATTACAGAAATAACTGAAAACAAAGAGGTAAAACAGACTGTCCTATCTAGGGATGAGGATAAAAAACTTAAAAATCTTATACAAAAATTAGAGAGACAGGAAGTTGAATTACTTGATAAAATTGAGAAGCAGGGAGAAAAACTTTCTGAATTGCAAAATATGCTAGGACTTGAGGAGAATTATAGTGACCCTGTAAAAGCTACACAAATTCAAAGTGATATTAAAAAATGCCAGGAAATCGAAGATAAATTAGGAGAAGAGTGGGAAGCTACACTTCTTGAACTAGAAGAAGCCAGGGAAAAAAGAGGGAATTAAATGAAAATAAGAATTAAATACAACGCTCCAGTATCATTAACTTTAATCATACTAAGTGCATTAATTCTATTTTTAAATACCCATGTTAACAACTATCTTATATCTAACTGGTTTACTGCCGATGGTTCTTTAAGTTTTAACTATACCGACCCTATAAGTTATATAAAATTTATAACACATATTTTTGGTCATACAGATATTAACCATTTTATGGGGAATGCCATATATCTAATTTTATTAGGGCCTATACTGGAAGAGAAGTATAATTCAGCAACACTACTTCTTTTAATTATTATTACTGCAATAATTTCCAGTTTAATAAATGCCTTTTTTATTGATACATACATGCTTGGAGCAAGTGGAATTGTATATCTATTTATTGTTTTAGTCTCATTTACAAATATAGAGAAAGGGGAATTTCCCCTATCTGTAGTGGTTGTTCTTGGATTTTATATTTACAAGGAAATATCCAGGGAAGATGCGGGGCAAATTTCTGTTGTAACCCATACTGTTGGTGCTTTGGTTGGTCTTCTTTACGGACTTATTACAGTTATGGCAGGAATTTCTGCTCCTATATATCAGAAAAAAAAGAAACCTTCCAACGAAACAGTTGTTAGAAGCTCCTAACCAATTGATAATATAAAAGTAACCTGTTAAACTGGCCTTTATGAAAATAGACGTTAAACTCGAAGGTATGGTAAAACGGTATGCCGAAGTTGAAAAACTTATTGCAGATCCCGATGTATTAAATGATAAAAAGCTCTACAAAGAATTAATGATGGAATTCTCACATTTAGGGGAAGTAGTAGCTGTTTATAATAATTATAACGAATTAACAAAAAATATTTCTGATGCAAAGGATATGTTTGAACAGGAAGAAGACCAGGAAATGAAGGATATGGCTAGGGAAGAACTAAAAGAATTAGAGTCTCAGCTAGAACCTCTATTACAGGAATTACAACTTCTTTTAGTTCCTAAAGATCCTTTAGACGGTAAAAACATAATAATGGAAATTCGTGCTGGAACAGGTGGTGACGAAGCAGCTCTTTTTGCTGCAGATTTATATAGAATGTATGTACGATATGCAGAAACAAAGGGTTGGAAAGTTGAAATAATGTCATCTAACGAAAATGAGTTAGGTGGGTTTAAAGAGGTTATTTTCTCAATTTCCGGTAAAAATGTTTATGCAAATTTCAGGTATGAAAGTGGTGGACATAGAGTACAACGAATACCAATAACCGAATCAAATGGTAGAATTCAAACTTCTGCAGCTACTGTTGCAGTTCTACCTGAGGCAGAAGAAGCAGATGTTGAGATTAAACCAAATGACCTTAAAATAGATGTTTTTAGATCCCAAGGGTGTGGTGGACAGTCGGTTAATACAACAGACTCTGCAGTACGAATAACACATCTACCTACAGGGGTAGTTGTAACTTGTCAGGACGAAAAATCTCAACTTAAAAATAAAAATAAGGCAATGACTGTTTTAAGAAGTAGATTATTGGAAGCAGAGCTTGAAAGGGTAAATTCCGAGAGATCGGAAGACCGAAAACTTCAGGTTGGTTCTGGAGATAGATCACAGCGAATAAGAACTTATAACTTCCCTCAGGGACGGGTTACAGACCATAGAATTAACTTTACACTTTATAAGTTGGACTCCTTTATGCAAGGTAATATGGATGAAATGTTTTCAGCACTAAAACTAAGTGCACAAGAGGATTCTTTAAAACAGTAGTGCAAATAAGAGAATTATTACAAATTGGAACCCAAAAACTAACTAAAATATCTGAAACACCAAAGCTGGATTCAGATATTTTATTAGGTTTTATATTAAAAAAATCCAGGGCTAACTTATTAGCATCCTATATGGATAGTGTTACTCCGGATGAAACGAATAAGTATCTCCAGCTATTGGAAAAGCGGGCTATGGGTTATCCTGTTGCATATATCCTAAATGAAAAAGAGTTTTATGGTTTAACTTTTTATGTTGAAGATGGAGTTTTAACACCAAGACCTGACACAGAAATTCTAGTTGAAACAGCAATTAATTTAATAACAAAATTTGAATTAAATAATGTTCTTGATATGTGTACAGGGACAGGCTGTATTGCCATAACAATAAAAAATGAAATCCCTAAGATCAATGTTACTGCGGCTGATATATCACCCATTTCTAAAAGGGTTTTTGAAATAAATAATGCCAAGATAACAAATAACAGTGTAAATTTTATACAATCTAATCTTTTTACTAAACTAAACAATGATAAATTTGATATAATAGTTACAAATCCACCATATTTAACAAAAAAAGAGACTGAAGAAAGAGTTAATGAAGGTTGGAAAGAACCAGTATTAGCACTTGATGGTGGTGATGATGGACTTGATTTAATAAGAGAGATTATACAAGAAGCACCTAAGCACCTAACTAACAACGGTTGGCTTTTAATTGAAGCAGATCCCGGGCAAATGGAAAATATGAGAAGCTTAATGTATAAACAATCTTTTAAAGATATAACTTTATATCAGGATCTTGTTGGACTTAATAGAATTATAGTAGGAAGATATGAACAAACTTGTAACTGAAAAAGATCTGGATTCTATACTTTCAGATTTTAAAAATAAACTCTCAATATATACAGATGCAGAGACTGAAAAGATAATGTTTGCTGCAAAATGGGCTGTTAATCAGCATAGAGGCCAATTCCGTGCTAGTGGAGAACCCTATATAATTCATCCAATTTCAGTTGCTTCAACCTTAATTGATATTAAAATGGATGTTCCAACAATAATTGGTGGATTACTCCACGATGTAATTGAAGATACCGAGATAACCGAGGAAGAGTTTACAAAACTCTTTGGTCAGGAAGTAATGACCCTTGTAAATGGGGTTACAAAAATAAGTATAGTAAATGTAAAAAGCAAATCTATACAAGAGTCAGAAACTATTAGAAAAATGTTTTTAGCTATGGTTAAGGATATTAGGGTTATATTAATTAAACTGGCAGATAAAAAACACAATATGAGCACCCTTCACTTTCTAAGGCCTGAAAAGCAGTTAAGGATTGCAAGGGAGTGTCTGGATATCTATGCACCACTTGCAGGTAAATTAGGTATTTATGGTTTAAAATCTGAACTTGAAGATGCATCTTTAAAATATATAGATAAAGAAAAATATAACGAAATTAAAAATTATGTCTCTGAAAAAAAGAGAAAAAGACAACAGTTTTTAGCAAAAATTGAACAAAATCTTATAGATGCAGCAGCAGAGCAGGGAATAACAATTAATGTTAAATCCAGGGCAAAACACTTCTATTCAACATACCTTAAAATGGTTAATAAAGGGAAAGAATTAACCGAGATTTACGATTTGTTAGGGGTAAGAATTTTATGTTCAACAACCATAGAGTGTTACAATCTTCTAGGTGTAGTGCATAGTTTATGGAGCCCTATTTCAGGACGTTTTAAAGACTATATTGCAATGCCTAAAGAGAATAATTATCAAAGTCTTCATACCACAGTAATGGGAGAAAAGGGTAAAACATTCGAAGTACAAATTAGAACTTTTAAAATGAATCAGACTGCAGAATACGGTATTGCAGCCCATTGGCTTTACAAAGAAGGGAATACCGAAGGTCACGTAAAAGCATCTGATTTAGCAGTAATAAATAAGCTAAAAACATGGAGTGATGTAAATATAGATTCTGTAGAGTATATCAATACAATAATTGGTGATTTACTACAAGACTCTATCTATGTCTATACACCTAATGGAGATATTATTGAGCTTCCATTAGGGGCTACTGCCATAGATTTTGCTTACCACATACACTCCGAAGTTGGTAATAGATGCGTTGGAGCTAAGGCAGATGGAAATATTATACCACTAACTAAACCTTTAAAAAATTCTCAGATAATATCTATAATGACTTCGGAAAATGCACACCCCCATGTAAACTGGCTTAAACATGTTAAAACAGCAAGAGCAAAAAGTAAAATAAGAAACTGGTTAAATGCTCACCATGAGAACCTGCATGCCGATAAAAGTATTATAATCACCGATGCATTATCAAAAAAGAAAATAAAAGAAGAGGTTCATTTTGAAACCTTCGAAGATATTGCTAAAATTGAGCATCAGGAAGTTTCTAACTCAGATAATAATTCAATAGTTATTGGAAATGAGAATAATATATTGGTAAGTTTTGCAAATTGTTGCCACCCAGTAATTGGAGATAAAATTGTAGGATTTATCTCAAGAGGTCGAGGTGTTATTGTTCACCGTGAGGACTGTCCCAACCTTCAAGGTATTAACGAATTTGAGGAGAGAAAAATTGCAGTGACCTGGGAAGCGGAAACAAGGAACAGTGTAAGAAAATGCAGGGTTACAGCTAAAAAAGCTGCCGGGATATTTAGTGAAATTGAAGGTTCTCTAAAAAAATATAAAGCCCATTTAATTTCCGGGGTTTTAGACGAAAATGACAGAGGTATGCTTGAAGGGAATTTTACAATAGAACTTGCTAACGGCGATGATTTTAAAAACATTTTAAAAGGTATAAGAACTATACCATCAATCTCTTTTGTACAGGAAATTCAGTAATGGAATTAAATATAGTATTACACGAACCGGAAATACCTCAAAATACAGGAAATATAGCAAGAACATGTGCTGCAGTAGGAGCATCTTTACATTTAATAGAGCCTTTAGGTTTTAAAATAGATGATAAAAATGTTCGAAGAGCAGGCCTAGACTACTGGGATAAGCTTGATGTTAAAACCTATAAAAATCTCGAAGAGTTTTTTGAAAAGAATCCCAATGGACAATATGTTTTTGGAACAACAAAGGGTAGAACAAATCACGCACAGATATCATACGAAAAAAAATGCTATATATTCTTTGGAAAAGAGTCAAAGGGTCTACCCGAAGAACTTCTTATAAAACATCCTGAAACATGTGTAAGAATTCCAATGAAAGATGAATTAAGATCTTTAAATTTATCAAACTGTGTAGCCATAATGGTTTACGAAGCATTACGGCAAAATAATTTCGAATCACTAAGTTCTAAGGGTGAACTACATAATCTACATTGGAGTGAAGAGTGAAAAGATTATTATTAATAATTTTGTTAACCAATTTTATACATATTTTTAGTATAGACTATACAAAATTACCAGACGATGAACTTTATGAACTAGCAGAAACAGGTGATAAAGAAGCTCAATATAATTTAGCCCTACTTATAGAAGATCTTATATATACTAAAAATTACCAACGTTTGGATTATGTTGAACGAAAACCTTTTGTTTGGTACGAAAAGGCCGCAATTCAGGGTTACCCTAAGGCTTTAACCAGAGTGGGGAAAGAGTATCTTGATAACTATGGGTATTACAAAAAAAAGGATATAAATAAAGCTATTGAACTATTTACCCAAGCATCTGATTCGGATCAGGAAGCTTCGTTACTATTAGCAATAATAAATTATAATGGTATAGGTATTCCTGCAAACAAAGAGAGAGGAAAACAACTTCTGGAAAAATCCCAAAAGGATTTCTTTAGAGTTAAACCAATGCTCTACCTTGAAAAGGAACTGGTCGAAATGGTAAGAGAACTTGTTAAGGAAAACAATCCCAATGCTCTTTTTATTCTTGGAGATTTTTACTATTTTGGAAAAACAGGATATTATGAACAAAGTTATGACAAAGCACTTAGACTCTACAGTCAAGGAGCGGAATTAGGTAATAGTTCTGCAACATATATGCTTGGAATGATGTATTATAACGGAATTGGAGTATTAAAAGATATTAATGAAAGCTTTAAATGGATAAATTTAAGTGCAGAAAGTGGTAATTTATCTGCAATTATTAAAGCTGGTATTATGAACTATTTTGGGGAAGGAACTACAGTAGATTATGAAGCAGCTTTAAAATGGTTTACTATGGGAGCATTAAAAATGGACTCTCTTTCCCAGTATTTTATTGGTGTAATGTACTACAAAGGAGAAGGAACAGAACAAAATATAGAGCAGTCTAAAAAGTGGATAAAGAAAGCATTTGAAAACGGTTCAGAGTCCGCAAAAAAATTCTGGGACTCTAAGGAACTTTGGAAATAACTACTTAACAATCATTCCATTACATAACTTATTACTAACTTCCGAAGAAATAAGTTCACTTACAATAGCTAATGAAAATTCCAATGCTGTACCAGGACCACGGCTAGTTATAATATTACCATGGACAACAACCCTGTCTTCTAAAAAGTGTCCACCTTCAACCCTACCCTCAAAACCAGGATAGCAAGTAAAATTCCTATTTTTTAGTAGTGCAGTTTTACCCAAGACAACTCCTGGGGATGCACACAATGCACAAATATATTTACCTTCTTTGTGCAATCTATTTATTAGATCAAGAACACCTGATGAATTGGATAAATTTTCAGCTCCAGGCATTCCTCCCGGTAAAACCAAAGCATCCAAACTACCCGTATAATCATTAAATTCATAATCACACTCAATAATAATATTGTGTCCTCCACGAATAGTTTTACCATTAAGACCCAATGTAACTACTTCTAAACCTGCTCTCCTTAAAACATCTATAGGTGTAACAGCTTCAATCTCTTCAAATCCATTAGCTAATATTATCCCTACTTTTTTCACTGTCCAGCTTCCTCATCTTTTTAAATTTATTAAAACCTGGTCTACTTCCGCTTTTAGTATAACGTCTTTTCCCTGAAATTTTAATATTTTTTCTTTTAAGAATTATTCTAGCAGCACTTTCAACATCGATATTAGGTGCAATAAGAGGTTTTAAACTATTTTTAATGCTTTGAACAAAATCTTTCATTACAATATTTTTATTATTAAATAGCCCTAAACCGGTTAAATATGAGTCTAAAAGATAGGATAATGCAATTGATTTCCCTTGCTCTACTCCTCTATATATTTTTTTATCAAGCTTATCTAAATCCTTAAAGAAATCTGCTCTAAACTCTTTTTTGTTCTTACCATCAAGAGCATCACCAATTTCGGGCAAAAGGTAGGAAAAAGCATTATATTTTACTAAATCTTTTATTATAAATTGAGATTTACCTGAAAGTAAAATTTTAAAAATTTCCTCTGTTAACCGGGAGATAGAGACTTCATCTAAATTATGAACATCTTTTTTTATCTGTTGTGTTAAAGTGTAGGGAATTTTAAGTTTTGAAAGATTAGAATATTTAATTGCCCTAATCATTCTTACGGGATCCTCTTTAAATGTTGTTTTAAGATCGATTATTGATCGCAATTTATGATTTCTTAAATCTTTTACCCCACCAATATAGTCTATTACATTATTCTCTATTGGATCGTAATATAGTGCATTTACAGAAAAATCTCTTCTAAGAACATCTTCTTCTATAGAACCGTAATCGTTATAGTTGTTTGTGGATTCCAAAGATCTAAATGTTGCAACTTCAAAAATTTTTGCACCAAAATAGACATGTACAAGTTTAAATCTTCTACCAATTATCCGGGAGTTTCTAAAAATTTTCCGAACTTCTTCTGGTAAAGCATTTGTTGCTATATCAAAATCCTTTGGTTCTCTACCTTCCATTAAATCTCTTACAGCACCACCAACAATATATGCCTGATAACCTCTTCTATGAAGTTTATCAATAATAGATACAGCATCCCTATCAATATAGGATTTAACTATTTTATGCTCTTTGGCCTGATACACTTCGGCCTGTTTTTTTGGTTTCCCTTTTTTATCAGTTGTATAACGAATCAGCATAAACTATAAAGTAACCCAAAATTGACTGAAATACAACCATAAAGAAATATGAATATCCTAGACAGTAGCCACTCCTAATGGTAATATTTAAATCTATTTAACAAAGCTGCTCGAGGAAAAAGAATGAGAATCAGAAATAAGTTAGTAACAGTTCAAATTATTATGACTGTTACACTATTAATATCAATAATACTATTTACATTTCACATGGAAAAATCCATTAGAATTGAAAACACAAAAATAGCTATTAATCAGTTAGACTCCCATATTTCAAGGTTTAGTATATATACAAATGCAGTAATTAATAAGAGATTACCAGCTTTTTATCTTAATCAGGAGCTAGAAAATAAGTTTGAACTTCATAAAGAGTATTTAGATAAGTTACAGTATTCATCCCTTTTTAATACCTCTAGCATAAGGGATGTTGTAAAAGATTTAAGACTGGCCTATATACAGGTTAATACAAAGTCTTTAATCCTTGTTATTGGGGTTTTAGAAGCAACAACAGATGTTACAACAAACGATTTAATAAAAAAAATGGGGGTAAGGAAGTCTATAGAACTACTAAGAACCCAACCAGATAAAGTTGGATTAACACAGGAAGAGATAGACCAGACTTTAGGACATTTAAATAAAATATACTTAAGCCATAGAAACTTAATAGATGAATATGTTAAATATGAATCAACATGGGTATATTCAAAGGATATATTACTTTCCAGACTAAATGTGATAAGGTTCAGATCAATTTTATCCACTGCAATTTTCTTAATAATAACCCTTATAATTGCATTTGTATTAAATTATAGAATTACGAACAAGATTACTGTTAACCTAAATGAAGTAAACAAAACACTCTCTTTAATGACTCAAGGAGATTTTACATCGAACCTACATATTGCTGCTGGTGATGAGTTTGGAGATTTATCCCGTAACTTTAACCAATTTATTGAAGATCTTTGGAAGAAACTGGATTCAATGAATGTTATTATGCACGATATTGGTAATGCCATGAATGAAGATTTAAATTTATCTAAAATTCAGGGTAATATATTAACAAATGTAACAAATCATATTATAACAGACTCTTCTGCTCTATTTAGTTTTAAAAACAATGTACTTAAAATTTCAGCAAACAAAGGGCACTTCCCTCCATTCTATCCAATAGAAGAGGATCTCTCCAACGATAGACCAAGGGCTGCCAGATATTTATATGAACATGAAATACCTCTGGATATTCCAATTATTCAGGAGTGTTTATATACAAAAAAACCAATTATTGTTCGAGAGTGTTTTAATGATGAGAGATTCCCCCAATGTAAGAAAGCAAATTCTGCACTATATATTGGTTCATTAATGTTAGTACCCCTATTGAATGCAGGTGAAGTTATTGGACTTTTTGTTGTTATGAGAACTTTAAACAAAAAACCATTTTCAGATTTAGATTTCTCTAACTTTTCATCATTTAGTGATTATGCAGCTCTAACTATAGATACACTTGAAAAATATAATGAACTTTTAGAAAAATTTGAAATGCAAAAAGAGATTGGGGTTGCTGCCGATATCCAAAAAAGTTTGATTCCGGGGAAAATGCCAAAAATTGATGGTATAACTTCCAGTGCATATACTCTAGCGGCAAAGGGTGTAAGTGGTGATTATTATGATTTCTTTAGAATGAATAAGTACACTATTGGGGCAACTGTTTGCGATGTAGCAGGGAAAGGGGTACCTGCTTCTCTGGTTATGGTTATGATTAGAACTATCCTTAGACTGGTATCTTCTCCATCGAGGGGTGCAGCTGAAACATTAACAATGTTAAACCGGTCAATTAGTGGTAAAATTGATGTTGATAGATATGCAACAATGGCATTTTTTAAAATAGACCTAAAAAATATGAAATTAAATTACTCAAATGCAGCGCACCACCCTATTCAGATCTTTAGGCAAAAAACCCAGAAATTTTATGCAGTGGACTCCCCGGGACTACCTATTGGTATTGATAGGGATTCACAGTTTAAAGAAAAAAGAATATCAATATACCCAGGTGATATTATTTTTATGTATACAGATGGATTTCCAGAAGCTAGAAATCACCAGGGAGATGAATATTCTACAAGTAGAATGCTTAGAGAGATAAGGTTACACTGTAACTCAAATGCTCCCGAAATACTTGATAGTATTATTGAAGATATGCATAAATTTACAGCAAGAGCAAGTCAGCACGATGACCAGACAATACTTATTATTAAGATTGATGAGGAGAAATAGATGAAGATCAGAACTAAAATAACCCTTATACAAGGGGTTACTGCGCTAACAATTTTATTATCAATATTTATTCTTTATAGATCTTTACA
>JAFGYD010000243.1 GCA_016936295.1 Spirochaetales bacterium
AAACTATCAACAGCAATTCATGAAGTCGTTATTTCAATTTGCGAAATAATATTCTGAAAATTCAGGGAATAAAAACAGAAATGTGCAGCAGTGGCATCTGCGTAAAATTAACATAAATACGAAGAGTTGTTAATGTCAAGATAAATTTTAACAAAAATAGGAAAATAAAAATTAACAGTTTTTCAAAAGTTATTGTCTTTTTTGTCTCTTTTCATTTAAACTTAAAATATTGCGAGTCCTATAAGAATTACCTGTAATATTTATCACATTAGAATGATGCAGTAATCTATCTAATATTGCATTTGCAATAACAGTATCACCAAATATTTCAGCCCATTTACTGAAACTGCTGTTGGTTGTAATTATTGTTGAGTTTCGTGTGTATCTTTTATTTATCAGTTGAAACAACATATTAGCAGCTGAAATATCAAAAGGAAGATATCCGATTTCATCAATTATCAATACTCTATATTTTCTGTAATGGTTCAATCTTATTTCTAATCTGTTTTCTAAATGAGCTTTTTTTAAATTCATCAGAAGATCATGACATGTGATAAAATATGTTGAATATCCATTTCGTGAACATTCTCTGCCTATCGCTACCGCAAGGTGTGTTTTACCTACTCCGCTATTACCTACAAGTATTATATTTTCTTTTTTTTCTATGAATCTCAGATTTTTAAATTCCATAATTTCTTTACTGTTTACGGAAGGTTGATAATCAAAATCATAATCTGAAAAATCTTTCTGGAAAGGGAAGTTTGCAACTTTTATACATTGACTTTCTGCTTTGCTCTTCCTGTGTCTTATCTCAAACTCCAATAGTTCTTCAAGACTTTCCAGAACATCTTTCTTACCTTTGTTGATAAGTTCAATATACTCATCCAGATTATCCTTTAGACTGTTAAGTCTCAGTTCTTCCAGTTTTTTCATTACTCTTGCATATCTGCTCATCGCATCCTCCTAAGATGTTATCAAGTAACATCAGATTGTTTGTTGTCATATTATCAAGTGAATTATCACTTTTGTATGGCATTTTATGGCGAAGTATCTCTTTGTAATGATGATGAGCATAATTAATTTTTTTATTACATAAAATATGCGATGCGATAAGTCTGCCGGAATGATATATATATAGAATATTATCTATTTCCTTGCAAAATACAGTTTTATTTATATAATTAAGTGAAACGGAGTATTTATTGCCTTTATAAAGTATTAATGATTCTTTAGTAACTTTATGTGAAGAGTTTAGTTCTAAGTAGTGATTGATAATATCTTTATCTGGAAGGGGCTTTAAATACTCTTTTTCTTTATTGAAAAGTAATAAAGGACTTATAAGAGTTGTGGCATTTTCTTTCTCGTTTGCCTGTTTTTCAATATCAGCAATTATATCGATAAGTTCATTTTCTGTTTCAAATTCACCATCATACGGAAGTAGCCAGTTTAAGAATCTGTTTTTAGATTCTACTTTACCTTTTGTCTCTGGAGTTCTCACTTTACATAATTTTATCTCAAAATCCATGTCTCTTGAGAAAGTCCTGAATGTGTTAGATATTTTTCGGTTATTTACAATACTGGTCATATTATCTGTAAGAATTTCTTTTGTGACCCCGTTTATTTTTTTAAAAGTGCTTATTAAACATGTTATGACATCTGACTGAGTTTTACTTACACTGTATACAAAAGAAGTGTATCTTGAGGAAGAAAGTACTGCGGTAAATACATTAAATTTGAATATTTCTCCATTTTTATTTTTTAAAGTTAAATTTTCTTTCCAGTCAAATTGCAATTGTTTTCCATACGGTGTTTCGAATCTTGGATAAGCAATATTTTTAATTTTATTTAAAGGCAGATTTTTGTTTTTTACATATTTTCTGAAATTTGATTCAGAACATATATATCCGTATTTAGTTCTAAAATATTGATATATAGAAGAAACTGTAATTCCTGGAATCTCGCATTTTTCTTTTATTTCAATGAAATATTCATCAAGTATAGAAGTTTTATTTCTTTTTTTAGGCTTCCCGGAATAACCATTATAGTATTTTGATATTGTTTGTCTTGATATTCCGTATATTTTAGCAAGCTTACTAAAATTTGGTTTTAATTTCATACTTTTTATTACCCTCAACACACTTTTTATTTCTTGCATATATACTCCTTGTTTTTCTTTAAAATATATATGCTTTTTTATTTATTGTGTTAATTTTTATTTTCCATATTATGTTAGTTATTATTTTACCATTAACACTTATATACGATTTTGTAATGTTTAATTGGCTATTTCGCTATCTCGCAGGGTTTAAGTGGTTAGAGAGTTAAAACTCAACAAACCCAATAAACCCTACAAACCCTATAAACCCTATAAACCCTATAAACCCTGCAAACTAACCTATACCTGTTAATTATCAATTGATATATAAGAATTGTAATTGATACAAATTTGTAATGGATAAAGGTGTTGATTATTATTTCATTTGATATATAATGAAATGCTAATATAAAAAAATCAATTATAAGGAGAGGTAAATGAAGAGAAATACTTATCAGGAACTTATCTATAAATTAAAATATGCAAGGTGGAAAGACAAAGATAATCGCCGTGAAAGTTGGGATGAGACAATTGACAGATACAAGGATTTTTTAGAAAAAAATATTCCTCTGGAACAGAAAGAACTAAAAAAAGAATTTCATGAAGCAATAGAAGCTAAGAGAAACATGGAAGTAATGGGTTCGATGAGAGCATTATGGGCCAGCGGACCTGCTCTGGAAAAAGAAAATGTATGTGGATATAATTGTGCTTATACAACAATAGATACAATAAGATCTTTTTCAGAAGTATTATACATTC
>JAFGYD010000244.1 GCA_016936295.1 Spirochaetales bacterium
TCTTTATCAAAAAGAAGATCTAATCTCTCTCTAGCTGTTAATTTATTTTTTTCGTGCTGGGTTTTAATTCGATCACTACCACCCATAGCTTTTATTATTTCTTCACGCTGTTTTAACTCTTTAAGCTTATCAGCTACTGTAGACATTATTTACTCCTTATTAATAATATAGAATTATTAGATATTATTTTAACGGTTACGCATTAATTGTCAAGATAAACATTTTAAGATTATACAATTTTAATTATTTGTCAAAAAAAATCTTTCATAAAGAAGTTTATTATTATAGAATGTGTGTCTAGATAATTGACAAAATAATAATTATTGTCAAAAATAATTTATTATTTAAATGATTGGAGAGACAAATGGGTGTTAAAATTCTATCAATTGGGGCGTGGACTCCTAACAAGATCCTGACAAACGATGATTTATCAAAAATGGTGGACACTTCCGACGAGTGGATTCGTAGTAAAACAGGAATTTGTCAACGACATATAGCAGATGCAGATACAGCAACATCGGATATAGCAATAAATGCAGCAAAATTGGCACTTGAAAGAGCAAATATTTCAGCTGAAGATTTAGATTGTATAATTGTAGCAACAACTAGTCCTGATCATCATGGATTCCCTTCTACATCTTGTATAATACAAGGAAAATTAGGAGCAGTTAATGCTGGTGCTTTCGATTTAGTTGCAGCATGTTCAGGGTTAGCCTATGGTATAGAAGTTGCAAGAGGATTCATTAATAACGGAACAATGAAGTATGTTATGGTTATAGGTGCTGAAAAGTTATCTTCTATAATTAACTGGAACGACCGAAATACTTGTTGTCTTTTTGGTGATGGTGCAGGAGCATTAATTCTTTCAAAATCATCAGAAGGTGAAGGAGATATTATTGACTCAATTATTATGGCTGATGGTACAGGTGAAGATGCTTTAAAAATTAAAGCGGGTGGTTCAAGAAATCCATTTACCAACGAATTACCTTCTATAGAAGACTTAACACTTTCTATGGATGGACAAGCTGTTTACAATTTTGCTGTAAGGGTTAATACCGAAATGGTTCAGCAATTACTCGATAAACATAATCTAACTTCAGAAGATATTACCTGGATTGTTCCACATCAGGCAAACTATAGAATTATTAAGGCTGCGTCTAAAAGATTAAAAATATCAGAAGATAAATTTTTCATGAATCTAGCTGATTATGGAAATACATCCGCTGCATCTATAGGTATTGCATTAAATGAAATGTATGAAAAGGGAATTCTAAAAAGAGGGGATTTAATTATTACAATGGGATTTGGTGCAGGTCTTACTTATGCAGCAAACTTAATAAGATATTAGGAGATTTAAATGAAAGTATTTTTATATCCTGGGCAGGGTGCACAATATCCTGGAATGGGTACAGATTTTTACAATAATTCAGATCGAGTTAAAGAGTTGTTTGAAATTGCAACAAAAGAGACAGGGATAGATGTAAAAGAACTTTTATTCAATGGAACTGCAGAGGATCTTAAAAAGACTGATAATACTCAAGTTGCAATAACCCTGGTAAATCTTGCGTCTACTATAATGCTTGAAGAGAAAGGTATAAAACCCAATGGTGTTGCTGGTTTCTCTTTAGGTGAATATGCAGCATTAGCAACCGCAGGTGTAGTATCTATAAACGATGTTTTCAAACTTGTTAAAAAGCGAGGAGACATAATGCAGTCTGTATGTGAAGGTTTAAAAGATAGTAAAGGTGAGACAGGTATGTCAGCTATTTTAAAACTTACACCAGAAGAAATTGAAAAAGTAATTGATGATTCAAAAATTGAAGGTGTATATATAGCTAACTATAATAGCCCTGCTCAAACGGTTTTATCAGGTTTAAAAAGTAGTCTTTTAGAAATCGAACCATTATTAAAAGATGCTGGAGCTAGAAGAGTTGTTCAGTTACAGGTTTCTGGACCTTTTCACTGTCCATTATTAGCAGATGCAAAAGTTGAATTTGAAAAATTCCTAGAAACTATTGAGTTTAATGATCCAATAATGCCAATATATTCAAATGTAACCGGAGATATAATTAAAACAGGAACCGATGCAAAAAAACTATGCGGAGAGCAGATAATCAGTCCTGTGAGATGGATTGCAATTGAAGAAAAGATTAAAGAAACCGGATTTTCAATAGCATATGAAAGTGGCCCAGGAAAAGTTTTAACAGGTCTTTTTTCTGGTTTAGATAAAGAATTTAAAGCAATCCCGGCAGGGACAATTGAAGATATCCAAGGGATAGAGGAGTAGAAATGTCAGAACTATTAAAAGGAAAGAAATTATTAGTAACAGGTGGTTCAAGAGGAATTGGTAAAGCAATTGCAACAAAGGCTATTGAAAATGGAGCTATTGTCTACAACCTTGATCTTGGTGTTGATCCTGATATGGAAAACATGAAAAAATTAGCTGCAGATAATGGTACAGAAATTTATGGATATACAGCAGATGTAAGTAACGAAGAACAAGTTGTATCTGTTTGTAAAGAAATTCTGGAACATGCTGGTTCAATAGATATCCTTGTAAATAATGCAGGAATTACCAGAGATGGATTAATGATGAGAATGAAAACTCAGGATTGGGATGATGTTATTAATATCAATCTAAAATCTGCATTTTTAATGAGTAGAGAAATTTCAAGAGCTATGATGAAACAGAGATCTGGTTCAATTATCAATATGTCTTCTGTTGTTGGTGTACAGGGAAATGCAGGACAGACAAACTATTGTGCATCAAAAGCTGGTTTATTAGGTTTAACAAAAGCTTTAGCTAAAGAAATAGGTTCCAGAAGTGTAAGGGTTAATGCTATTGCACCAGGATTTATCTCTTCACCAATGACTGATAAACTTTCGGAAGAAGTTCAAAATAACTACAAAGCTGCAATACCTTTAGGTGTGTTTGGTGAAGCTGACGATATTGCTAATGCAGTTTTATTTTTAGCATCTGATATGTCAAAGTATGTTACAGGTCAGGTACTTGGTATCAACGGTGGATTAAACATGTAATATAGCTACATTATGTAGCATTTACAATATTTTATTTAAAAGGATTACTTAAATGAGAAGACGAGTTGTTATAACAGGAATGGGTACAGTAAACCCACTTGCGAAAAACGTTAAAGATACATGGGATGCAATTAAAGCAGGAGAGTGTGGTATTGCACCAACAACATTGACAGACGTTACAAATTATCCATCTAAAGTAGCTGCAGAGGTAAAAGACTGGAGAGCTTCAGATTTTATTGATAAAAGAGCTGCTAGACAGATGGCTAGATTTACACAATTTGCTTGTGTTGCTGCAAATGAAGCAATGGAAGATGCAGGATTAACAAAAGAAGGTGCTTTTGATCCATATAGAGCAGGTGTAATTTTAGGTAACGGTATTGGTGGTTTTGAAATTATTGAAGAGGGTTATAAACAAATTTTTAGTGGCAAAAATTGTGCTCCAATGACAATACCTAAACTAATTTTAAATGAAGGACCTGCTAATGTAGCAATTATGCATGGAATTAAAGGTCCAGTTCACGCTGTAGTTACAGCTTGTGCTGCTGGAACAGATGCAATTGGAAATGCCTTAATGTCAATTAGATCTGGTCAAACAGATATGGTTATTACAGGTGGAATGGAAGCTCCAATTTCATTATTAGCTATTGATGGATTTTGTAAGATTCAAGCATTAACAACAAACCCTGACCCTAAAACAGCATGTAGACCATTTGATAAAGATAGAGATGGATTTATCCTTGGAGAAGGTGCAGGTATACTTATATTAGAAGAGTTGGAACATGCGAAAGCCAGAGGTGCTAAAATTTATGCTGAGTTAGTAGGATATGGTCAAACTTGTGATGCAGACCACATAACAGCACCATCAGAAACTGGTGAAGGTGGAGCAAGATCAATGATTGTTGCACTTAAAGATGCAGGTATGGAGCCTGAAGATATTCAGTATATTAATGCACATGGAACATCTACTCCTAAAAACGATCCAATTGAAACTATGGCTATTAAAACTGCTTTTGGTGAACACGCATATAAACTTAAAGTATCATCGACAAAAGGTATGACAGGTCACTGTGTAGGTGCTGCTGGAGGTATTGAAGCTATTATTACAATTTTAGCTATTAATCATAATTACTATCCACCTACAATTGGTTTGGAAACAGAAGATGATGCTTGTGACCTTGATTATGTAAAAGGAAAAGGTGTAGAAGGCGAAATTAAAGCGGCTCTTTCAGATTCTTTAGGATTTGGTGGACATAACGGATCATTAATATTTAAACAGTACGAGGATTAATAATGGTAGTAGAACCAAGAATAAGAAACGGTATATGTATGACAGCTCACCCAACAGGGTGTGCTTTAGCAATACAAAAAGAGATTGATTACGTAAAATCACAACCAAAAATAAATGGTGCAAAAAAAGTTTTAGTTGTAGGAGGATCTACAGGTTATGGTCTTTCTTCAAGAATATCACTAGCTTTCGGTTCAGGTGCAGGAACATTAAATGTTTCATTTGAAAAAGAAGGTAGTGAGAAAAAACCAGCAACTCCAGGTTATTATAATAATCGTGCTTTTGATGAAAAAGCAAAAGCTGCCGGACTTATTGCAGAATCAATTAATGCAGATGCTTTTAGTCATGAAACAAGGAAGGAAACAATAGCTAGAATTAAAGAATTATTTGGTAAAATAGATATGCTTGTATATTCCTTAGCTTCCCCTGTTAGACCTGACCCAGATACTGGAGAATTGTATAAATCATGTTTAAAACCTTTAGGTGAAACATATACTGCTAAATCAGTAAACCCGGAAAAAGGAACAGTTACAGAGGTTTCAATTGAACCTGCAGACGAATCAGAAATTGCTCCAACTGTAAAAGTTATGGGTGGAGAAGACTGGATGCTATGGGTAAAAGCCCTAAAAGAAGCAGATGTTTTAGAAGAGGGATTTAAAACTTTAGCATATTCATACATTGGTCCTGAGTTAACTATGGCAGTATACAGAAAAGGTACTATTGGAAAAGCAAAAGAACATTTAGAAGCAACAGCAAAAGAAATAACTAAATTTGTTAGTGATATAAATGGTAATGCTTGGGTTTCTGTAAATAAGGCACTTGTAACACGAAGTTCATCTGTAATTCCTGTTGTTCCATTATATATCTCTCTATTATTCAAAATTATGAAAGAGAAAGGTATACATGAAGGTTGTATTGAGCAAATGTACAGAATGTTCGCTCAAAAAATCTATAATGGTAATAGTGTAGTTATTGATGATGAAGGCCGGATTAGACTTGATGATTGGGAAATGAGAGATGATGTTCAAGCAGAAGTTGAAAAAAGATGGGATTCTATCACATCAGAAACTTTAGCTGATAATACAGATATAGAAACATACAAATCGGATTTCTTAAAACTTCATGGTTTTGGTTTCGATGAAATTGATTACAACAAAGATGTAGATCTTTTATAATACAAAGCACCTATTTTAGGTGCTTTTTTTATAGAAATTGCTAGAATGTTAACTTATACTTTAATAAATGAAATGGCAATTGAACAAGCAATTACTATTAGTATTATTCACTCTAACTTTAATAACATTACCAGCAAAAGAAAAAAATGTTTTGTTGTTAAACTCCTATCATCAAGGTTTTTTATGGACCGATAATATAACTAATGGGATTATAGATGTTTTTAAAGATGAAAAAATAAATTTACATATTGAATATTTAGACTCTAAAAGACAATTTGATAATGAATATTTAAAAATTTTATATAGCCTATTACAATATAAATATAGCAAAAACAATTATGATTTAATTTTAACATCCGATAATAATGCATTTAATTTTATTCAAGAATCACAATCTACAATATTTAAAGATACTCCAATTGTTTTTTGTGGTTTAAATTATTTAAAAAAAGAAGAAGCGGAAAAATTTACAAATACTACTGGAATTAGCGAAGTTGCAGATATAAAGAACAACATAAGGTTAATATATAAACTACAACCAGAATTAAAAAGAATTATTGTGATTTGTGACGATATAGTAACAGGGAAAATTATTCAAAAAGAAATTAATATCGCCATAAAAGATTTTCCGAATAAAAATATTCAATTAATTTACAATGCTTCAATTAACGAACTTATATCATTGGTAGAAAACCTTCAAAACGATACAGCAATTTTAACAACTGTATTCTCGAGGGATAAAAACAATATTTTTTTTGAATATAACGATTTTTTTCCACTTTTAGCACAAAGATCTAAGGTTCCAGTCTATGTAACATGGGATTTTGCTTTGAATCAGGGAACTATTGGAGGGATAGTTGTTGATGGCTATAAACATGGTAAAGAAGCAGCATCTATGGCATTAGAAATTCTTAATGGAAAATCTGTTAATACTATACCTATTGTTTATAAAACATCTACATCATTAATATTAGATTACGAAATATTAAAAAAATTCAATATCAGTACCTATAACTTTAAAAATATAGATTTTATAAATAAACCTGAAACTTTTTGGATGAAATACAAAGAAATACTACTAATTGTAACTATAATAATTCTATTCTTACTTATAGCTATATATGGATTATATCATGGGCTTAAAGAGTCACAACTAGCACATAAAAGAATAAATGATATTGCTAATCAGTATAAAACACTAGTAAATAATATTCCAGGGGTTACCTTTAGAGCAAAAACAGATGACAATTACAACTTAATTATAATAGGGGAAGGAATTAAAGAGATCTCAGGTTATTCAAAAGATGAAATCCTAAGTAAAAATGATATAAGTTATAATGAGCTAATAGAGGATAAAGATTACAAAAATGTTGATCAGGCAAGAGGGAATTCCATACTTAATCAGGAACCATATACAGTGGAATATAGACTTACAAATAAAGATACAAAAGTTCATTGGATACTGGAAAAAGGAAGAGCTGTTTATAACACAACAGAAGAGTATGTACATATAGATGGACTACTTCTAGACATTACAAAACAAAAAGAGAGTGAAAAAGATTTAGAGATTTACAGAAAACATCTTGAAGATAAAGTTGAAGAGAGAACTTTAGAATTAAAAAATTCATTAGAAAATTTGAAAGAGACTCAAGAACAGTTAGTCGAAGCATCAAAAATGGCCTCTTTAGGTCTATTAGTATCCGGAGTCGCCCATGAAATAAATACTCCAGCAGGAGTTAGCTTAACATCAGCAACTTATATAAACGATGTATCAAATAAAATTGCAGAAGATATAACCAATGGAAAAGTAATTAAATCTGAACTAATTTTATCAATTAATAAAATTTATGAATCTTCCAGTCTTACAATAAATAGTTTGAACAAAATTATTGAAATTATTAGTAATTTTAAACAAATTGCTGTTGATCAAGATTCCCAGGAAAAAAGAGAATTAAATATTTATGATTATATTACAGATATACTGTCTATATATAATTTTAATAATGATAAATACAATGCAAAAATAATTTTTAAATGCCCTAAAGATTTAGTAGTTTATACAAACCCTGGTGCATTAGCTAGAACCTTATCCTATTTAATCTCCAATAGTTTAAGCCATGGATTTACTTCTAATATTAACAATATTATTAATGTTGAAGTTATATTAAAACTAGATCATTTAGAAATTGTATATGAAGATAATGGGATTGGAATATCTTTGGAGAATATAAATAAAATTTTTGATCCATTTTTCACAACCAAAAGAGGCTCTGGCCATCATGGACTAGGCTTAAATATTGTTTATAGTTTAGTTACTCATATTTTAAAGGGGAGCATAACATGTTTGAGTACAAAACAGGGAGTGGAAGGTACAAAATTTATTATAAATATTTATGACATTTATAGTTAATTCATATACTATATAACAATGAAACAATATCTTGATCTTTTAAAATATGTTCTTGAAAACGGAACACAGAAAGGCGATCGTACTGGAACTGGTACAATAAGTACATTTGGCTATCAAATGAGATACAATTTACAGGATGGATTTCCTTTAGTTACAACAAAAAAAATGCATTTGAAATCTATTATACATGAACTACTTTGGTTTCTTAAGGGTGAAACAAATATTAAATATTTACAGGATAATGGAGTTAGAATCTGGAATGAATGGGCAGATTCAAATGGAAATCTTGGCCCTGTATATGGATATCAGTGGAGGAGCTGGCCTACTGCAAGCGGAAAACATATAGATCAAATAAGTGAAGTGATTGAACAAATAAAAAATAATCCCGATTCAAGAAGACATATAGTAAGTGCCTGGAATGTTGGTGAGATAGAGAATATGGCACTCCCTCCATGTCATGCTTTTTTCCAGTTTTATGTAAATGACGGGAAATTAAGTCTTCAGCTTTATCAGAGAAGTGCAGATATATTTCTAGGTGTTCCTTTTAATATTGCTTCTTACGCAATTTTATTAATGATGGTGGCTCAAGTGACAAATTTAGAACCATATGAATTTATACATACTTTAGGTGATGCGCACATTTACAATAATCATATTGATCAGATAAATTTACAGTTATCAAGAGAACCTAAAACACTACCTAAAATGTTACTAAACAAAAAAATTAATAATATTTTTGATTTTACATTCAATGACTTTGAACTAGTAAATTATATAAGCCATCCAACAATAAAAGGTGAGATTTCTGTATGATTACAATAATTGTCGCAATTGATAAAAAGAGAGGAATTGGAAATAAAGGTAAATTATTAGCATATATTCCAGGAGATCTTCCTCGATTTAGGAAATTAACAACTGGAAATACAGTAATTATGGGTCGAAAAACCTTTGATTCATTGCCAAACGGACCACTTCCAAATAGACAAAACATTGTAATAACCCGTAATAAAGATTTAAAAATAAAAGGAGCTGAAATTGCTTACTCACTACAAGAAGCAATCAATAAGTCTACTGGGAAAATTTTTATTATAGGCGGTGGGCAAATTTACGAAGATAGTCTTGAAATAGCTGACAGATTATTAATAACCAAGATAAATAAGCAATTCACTGCAGATACATACTTCCCTGAATTTGACGATACATGGAAACTAATATCCAGTCAAGAAAACGAGTGTGATGACTTTACTTATACCTACGACACCTATGAGAAAATATAGTAGAATCGGGACCATCCCGATTCTATATTAAAAAAGATTACTATATCTACCAGGGTTATATAAGTTAAACTCTAAATCTCTATAATATTCAACGCTACCATTATTTCTTGTACTATCAACTAATACAGCAATTTGTGTTTGAGATTCAAAAGCTAAAATTGCATCTAATTTTTTTTGCAGAGCTTTGTCATCCCCTTCTAATTTTATATTAGGATCTTTTTCAAAATCACAATAAACAGCCATTTCATATACTGCTGGCAACCAGTTTAAAGGCTCTCCTAAATTAGGCCAAATAGTCCCTGTTGCATGAAAAATAGACATTAATAACTCATCGTAGACTACTTTATGATCCATATTTAAATCAGAACCTGCCGGAACAAAAATTCTTGTTGGTTTTAATTTTCGGATCTGATAGGTATAGGCATTTTCAATCCCTGTACAATTGTCAATTACACATGGGTCTCCACTTACTGCGGGCCTTCTTCCTATAAAGTTAGAAGTATTACAATCTGGGAAGTTTAGCCATTTTGCACTTTCTACGCCTAAAATATTTAAACCCTTTATAGTCTCTTCCCTTCGTATATCCGAAATAAAATCTCTCTGTTCTTCAAGACAATATCCCATACTTCCATCTGTAGTAATAAGAACAGATACCTTTACACCTTCTTCTAATGCTTTTTGTATCATTAATCCACCACCAATAATTACATCATCATCATGTGGTACTACAAAAAGAATATGTTCAGATTCACTACCCTTCCAGTTTAAAAATATATCTTTTAAATTATCAGATACAATTGTACCCGTATCCTTTTTTCTAAATACCTTGAAGTTACTCATAAAACCTCCTATATATTTGGATAACCAAACAAACTATAGTAATTTTACACCCCTTTCTAAATAATGAAAAGTTAAAACTCTATTAACGATATCTTTTATCACTTATAGAGACATAAGAAATCAAGGAACCACAAGCTAATAGTAGTAAAACAGTAGTTAAAGAAAATACAGAACCTGTTACTATTAATATAATAGGTATTAATGGTATTGATAAAAGTAGAATAACCAAGGTTTTAATAATAAAACCTGCCCCTGATAATAGGACAAAAAGAACAAAAAAGAATAATTTAAAAATAAAAATTGTTAAAAGTAATAGTAATAAACCAATTAAATATACAGTAAACATAATTAACTCCTAATCACTAATTGCATTTTTCATGCCAGTTTTTAAGTCTAATTTATTAACATTAAATAAAATAATATGGTATTTTTTACCAAGTCAATAGTAAATTAACTAAAATCTTTCTAAGTATGAGACGGCTTCATCCCTCTTACAAATTCTATATGGTACCGCTCCTCTATAAAGTTCATCAAAATCTCTCTGTAAAGCTTCTATACTATTATTATTTTTAGATAAGTGGCACATATATACATATTTTAAATTACAATCCTGAGTTTCTGATAGATTATTTAAAAAATTAATTGCAGATACATTTGATAAATGCCCCATATCAGAACTTATTCTTTTCTTTAAGTAGTATGGATAACTACCCGCTTTAAGCATATTTTCACAATAATTTGCTTCTAAAAATAGAACATCAGATCTTTTTGCCAATTCAAACATTCTTGGTGTAATAATCCCGGTATCTGTAATAACAGTATATCTTTTATCCTCAATCTTAAAATAATAACTAATAGAATTAGGTGCATCATGGGATAGATCAAAAGGCATAATATTCAATCCATTAATTATATAATGTTTTTCTGATTCAACCTTTTTATGAATATAAAAATCACTCTTAACTTTAGAATGTGCATATACTGGTATTTCCAGATCTCTTGATAAAGGTCCTACACCCTTTGCATGGTCAGAATGAGTATGAGTTAGAAAAATACCTCTTATTTTTGAATAATTAAATCCTAAATCCTCAACTCTTCTCTTAAACTCTTTTAATGAAAAACCATTATCTATTACAAATAAGTCTTCACCTACCTCAAAAATATATGAATTGGCAGATGAACCAGAACCAACAACCGCATATCTCATACTATTCACTAATTAGTTCTTTTAATGCATTTTGATCATACCCAATAATAACTTTATTCCCACTCCTAATAATAGGGGTTATTAAAAGTTCCGGATTTTCTAGAATCTCTTCCAAAGGATTATAATCCATATATATAAAATTTTTCTTTTTATACACTTCAGATTTAGTATTTACAAGATCTTCTGGATCTCTTCCAGATGCGATTTTTGTTAATTCACCTACACTAATACCCCTCTCCTTTAAATCTGCAAAATGAAATGGGATAGACCGATCTTTTAAAAATCTTTCTGCTTTTTGTGTATCTTTACATTTTTTTGTACCAATAACTTGAATATTTATCATAAAGAAATAATACGAATTAATATGTAATTAATCCATATGCACTATCTTTTAGATGAAAAGAATTACTAAACTCCTGTGGTATATATATTGTATCTTTAGTTATAAAAACCCCCTGTACACCAATCTTCCTAACATATTTTACTGCAGTAGGAATATCTAGCCCAAAGGTTGTAGTAGACATACCATCTCCATCTAAAGAGTTATTAGAAACTATTGAGGAGCTTACTATATCTCCATTTATTGGAAACCCTGTTTTACTACTAAGGATATGATGATATCTAATACCATTTACTTCAAAATATCTCTCATAATTCCCACTTGTTACAAATGACTGATCTTTAAGTTCTAAAATACCAATATACTCTCCTCTCTCCCTCTCAGGATGCTGAATACCTACTTTCCAGTATTCACCATCTGGTTTAGAACCTATAAGGTTTATATTACCACCTAAATTAATAATTGCAGATTTAACACCTTTACTAATTAGAAATTCTTTTACTTTATCTGCAGCATATCCCTTTGCTATAGATCCTAAATCTAAAAGCATCCCAGCTTTTTCTAATTTAACACTTCCTGTGTCATTAATATTTACTAAATTATAATTTACAAGTGAAATAGCTTTTGTTATATATTCTAAATCAGGTACTTCGATGGCCTCTCCAATATTCCACAATTTAACTAAAGGTCCTATGGTTATATCCAATTTACCCTCTGAAAAATTAGAAAAAAATAATCCTCTTTTAATAACTTCAAGAGTAGATTTGTCTGGAGTAAAAAAATCTTTTCCAGATAATGAATTAATTTTAGAAACATCACTATCAACTATATGTCTACTCATTAAACTTTCAATATTATTCACTATTTCCTCTATTTCCTTTTTGTTAATTTCAGTATTACCAAATATAGAAACAGTACAGGTAGTATTAAGAGCTAGAAAACTATAATCAGTCCTGGGATTATCACCCCTACAGCTTAAAAACAAAATTATTGGCAATATTAATACAATTTTTCTTAACAACATATCATCCTTTAAGTTATACTCCATCTATGCCCATAAAATTAGCAGACATTGCTATTTTCATAATAACACTCGCAATTATAGTTTTCTACTCAGTAACAACTCTACAAAAGGATAGTAATAGTAGTTATGCAAAAATTGAGATAGATGGAAATACTTTTATATATCCCTTAGAAAAGGACTTAATTAAAACATTTCATGGTCCTATAGGTGATACTACCATAGAAATAAAGAATGGGAAAATATCAATAACTGAATCTGATTGTAAAAATAAAATTTGTATTAAAATGGGAAAAATTGATAAATTAGGACAAGCCGTAGCGTGTCTTCCAAATAAGTTACTTATAACAATAGAAGGTGAGTCTAATGACGAAGTTGACATCTTATCCTACTAACAGTAATAGAATTATTTCAATTCTAGGGGGGTTATGTCTATTTCTTTCACTAATAGAATATATTATACCTAAACCAATTCCATTTATTAAACTGGGAATAGCCAATATCCCAATATTAATTTCAATTGTAATTCTCCCTAAAAAAGATATTTTAAAATTAATACTTATTAAATCTATTGGGGGTTCCCTTGTTTCAGGTAATTTATTTAGCTGGATTTTTTTATATTCCCTTTCTGGCTCTCTAATTAGTGGAATTTCAATGATACTAATTAGTATTCTCTTAAATAACAAAGTATCTATGATAGGAATTAGCCTTATTGGATCTTTAACAAGTAATTTAACCCAAATTCTTCTGGCAACTGCAATATTAGGCCCTGGTGCAAAATATTTAGGGGTGCCTATATTAATAATAGGTTTTATTTCAGGAACTTTTATAGGAGTTCTTACAAATAATTTCCTTAATAAATCAGTATGGATAAGGAATTTTAATAAATGAGTATTTTAAATTATGTTTCAATTATTTTATTCATTTTTATTGAAAGTTCACTATTAAAATTCTTATTAGCGTTAATATATATATTAATTTGTAAATATTCTAAAATGAGAATAAAAATTATCCCCAATATAATCCTTCTATTTTCTGTTATAATTATTAATTTATTATACCCCTTTGGCCGAGTGTTATTCTACTTGGGACCATTAAGAATAACCCTAGAATCTCTCCTATCTGGTATTCAGAAAGGATCTCTTCTTATCGGGTTAATGTATTTATCTAAAAATATATCAATTTCATCAATTAAAATACCAGGTGAAGTTGGACTTCTAATAAAAGATACATTTTACTATTTTAACCAATTTACTCAGGGAGATAAGGTAAAATTTAAAACTTTTATAACTGATATTGATAATAAATTATTAGCCCTGTCAAACACCAAACCGGTGGAAAGTGAAATTATTAGGAAGAATAGAAACAATACATTAATAATTTTCAGTACGACACTAATATTATTTATACTTGACTTAAACCCTTTTAATTTTTAGTTTAAATTATGAGATTTTTTTTAATACTTTTAATATCGTTAATAACTATAAACATAAGTGGAAATAATATTCATCCCAATTTTAACTTAACTAAAGAAGATATCAATGAAATTATGCCGGAACTTAACAATGATGAAATATACAAGTTCTTAACCAATATACATATGATGATGGAAGAAAATGTTAATCTTATATTAGTCGACAAAAATAATAGATTAAGTTCTGATTATATACCTGCTAATCTAATTAATTTGGGAGACTATAATCTCCATACCAGATATAAAACTATGTTATTTGAATCCTATGCTCTTAATGATTTTGTAAAAATGTCAGAAGATGCAAAAAAAGAAGGAATTGATATATTTATTGCATCAACCTACAGATCCTATGAATTTCAAAACCAAATTTTTAATAATATGAAAAATTATCATGGTGAAGAAAAAGCGGCTACTATTGTTGCATATCCAGGGGCTAGTCAACACCAACTAGGTACAGCCGTAGATTTTGGATCCATAAAACCTTCTTATGCTTATACTGATGCAGGTATCTGGTTATTAAAAAATGGGTGGAAATATGGCTTTACTCTATCATACCCCGAAAACATGGAAGAAATTACAACATACATGTGGGAACCTTGGCATTATCGATATATAGGTAGATATGGTGCCATTATACAAAAAGAATACTTTAACAATGTACAACAATATTTACTTGAATTCTGGAATAAATACAAATTATTTTTTGAAGAAAACCATATACATTAAGTTTTTATTTTTTGTATAATCAAAAATTATGGATATACGAATAAAAGAAATTCTTAAGACCCCTGCAACTGGTCAGGAAATACGTGTAAAAGGCTGGGTTAGATCTAAAAGAGACTCTAAAGCTGTTTGTTTTTTAGCAATTAACGATGGATCTTGTATGAGTAATATACAAGTAATTATCGATAAAGAGAGTGCAAATAATGGTGTTTTGAACTCAATAAATAGATTAAATACCGGTGCAAGTTGTAATATTTTAGGGAAATTAGTCGAGTCCCAAGGTCAAGGACAATCTGTAGAAGTTCAAGCATTAGAAGTTGAAGTTTTAGGTGAAGCACCAGAAGACTACCCTTTACAAAAAAAGAGACACTCCTTTGAATTTCTAAGAGAAATAGCACACTTACGTCCTAGAACAAATACTTTCGCTGCTGTAGCAAGAGTTAGAAATTCAATGAGTTTTGCAATACATAAATACTTCCAGGAAAATGGATTTTTATACGTAAATACACCAATAATCACCGAAAGCGATGCAGAAGGTGCTGGAGAGATGTTTCAAGTAACAACTGTTCCCTTAGACAAATTAAACGGAGGTGTAGATTATTCACGTGATTTCTTTGGGAAAAAAGCTTCATTAACTGTTAGTGGACAACTTTGTGGAGAAACATATGCTACTGCTCTTGGAAATATATATACATTTGGACCTACTTTTAGAGCTGAAAATTCTAACACAACAAAACATTTAGCAGAATTCTGGATGATAGAACCTGAAATGGCATTTTGTGATATCAATATGAATATTGATATTGCAGAGGACTTTTTAAAATATATACTTAAATATGTATTAGAAAATTGCCAGGAAGATATGGAGTTTTTCGATCAACATATTGAAAAAGGTGTTATTGACAAATTAAAAGGTGTAATTAATACTGAATTTACAAGAATTACATATACTGATGGTATTAAAATCTTGGAAGAGTCAAAAAAAGATTTCCAATTCCCAGTTAAATGGGGTATTGATTTACAAACTGAACATGAAAAATATTTAACTGAACACTTTGGTGGTCCTGTAGCAGTTGTTGATTATCCAAAGGATATAAAAGCATTTTATATGAAATTAAATGCCGATGGGAAAACAGTTCGTGGAGTAGATATTCTAGTTCCAAGACTAGGAGAAATTATAGGTGGATCTCAAAGAGAGGATGACTATGATATTCTTGTACAAAAAATAAAAGAAGTTGGTTTAAAACCAGAAGAATATTCATGGTATCTTGATACTAGAAAATATGGATCAGTTCCACATTCAGGGTTTGGACTAGGTTTTGCCAGATTAATAATGTATGTAACAGGAATGGAAAATATCCGGGATGTTATACCATTCCCCAGAACAACAAAGAATTTAAGATTCTAGTTTAAAGGCTCCTCAGGGAGTCTTTTTTTATCCTCTCTATAAAGATCAAATTGATAACCAACGCTAATACTTACATTTGGATACCACGATATTTTTTTTTCGTACATTGTAGCCCCAAACATACCAATACCTTCCAAGTAAAAATTTGAGTAGACTACTTTTAAAGGTAATCTGAGTAGTGCAAAGGATTCAAAATCACCAATTGAAGGTTTAAATATTATACCTCCACCTAAACCTGCCTGAAAAGAAAATGATTTATTTGTAAGTTGATAAAGAAATAAATCAGTAGATATGGAGTAACCATCAGTTTGAAAAAAAGAGTATCCAATACTTAATTGCATACGATCCGAAATCAAGGATAATCCTGAGAAGCTTCCCAGATTTACAGCCAGGAAACTACTATTTGGATTATTACTTTTAATTTGAAACTCTCTTTTATCTTCAGAATATAAAAACGAAGAAAATAAAAAAAAGATAAAAATGATTTTATGCTTCAAAATTTAAAAACCTATTCTCACACCTAAACCAATATCAAAACCTATATCAATAGATGGGAACACGAGTACCTGAGGTACTGCTTGGGCATAAAGATCTATTCCTGCTGCAACAACTGGGAATTTATAACCAAGTTCAAAAGGAGCTAATATAGAAACACCAAAATACCCATCGGATATTCCCATTCCAGCACCTAATCCAAGATCCCAGAAAAAACCATTTGCAGAGGAAATATTAAACTTTTTGCTTACAAGGGTATAATCAGCACTTATATACAGGCTTGAACTTCTTAAAGCCCATAAATCTAACTCGAATTCTAACTTATCCATACTATAAGTTACACTTTTATGATCCACAGAAGTGTATACTCCTACTGTAGAATTAGCACTTAAATTAGCCACTGAAATTAGGACTATTAAAGCTAAAATAATTTTTCGCATATCTTTCTCCATATGTAATTTTTTAAAATCCTAACATAAAGAAAAAATAATTACTATAAAATTTACTAAAGAGGTATTATCATTAAAAAAGAGGTGTACTATGAAAAAAATCGAGCTTAAGTTAGAAAATAAAACAATTGAAGTAGATCAATATTCAAACCTGCAAGATATATTTAAAGAGAGAAATATAATTGTAGCTAGGACAAATAATAAAATTGTATCTATAAATTCAAATATAAATTGCAGTTGTACTGTAGAACCAATCTATACAAACACAGAACCTGGAGCAAGGGCATATCGACAAACCCTATGTTTTATACTATCAATGGCAGCAAAGGAACTATTTCCAAATAAAAAACTAATTATAGGGCACTCTTTAGGTCACTCTTTTTACTACTATTTTCTTGATGAAACAGTAAATCCAGAGATATTGGATCAGCTAAAAATTAAAATGAAAGAGATAATTGAAAAAGACATTCCTATAAATGAAAATTATATGACCTGGAGCCGAGCCGTAGATTATTTTAACTCTTTAAAACAACATGATACTGCAAAACTACTAGAATATAAAACAGATGATACAGTAAAAATTGTAGAGTGTAATGGCTTTAAAGAACTTTATCATATGCCATTAGCTCCATCTACAGGTTATATTCATAAATTTAATTTAATTAATAAAAGTACTGGGTTTTTACTGCACTTTCCCAATTCATCACACCCAGAGACATTAACTCCCATAAATGAAATGCCTGTAATTTTTAACATCTTTCAAGATTATAAAAAATGGGTGAAGATTCAGGAAGTACACTGTGTAGGAAAGCTGAATGAACTCTCTTATACAAAAAATATTAGGCATTTTATAAAACTGTCAGAAACGGAACACGATAGACAAATTGTAAATATAGCATCAAAAATTAAAGAGAATGTAGATAGTGTAAAAACTATTTTAATTGCTGGTCCTTCATCATCCGGGAAAACTACATTTTCTAAAAAACTAGCACTCGCATTAGAGATTATAGGTATTAAACCAATTAATATTTCATTGGATGACTACTATCTACCCCACGATCAAGTTCCTTTGGATGAGTTTGGGGAGAAAGATCTGGAAACTGTACATGCCTTAAATATTAATCTATTAAACGACAACCTTGTAGATCTATTAGATGGTAAAGAGACCTATATCCCATTAAATGACTTTAAAAATGGAATACAGACACTTCAAGGAAGAAAATTACAAGTTCATAGTAATAATGTTTTAATTCTAGAGGGTATACACGCCTTAAATGATGAACTAACTGCAAAAATACCTAAAAAATCAAAATTTAAAATATATATTTCAGCATTAACTGGTTTAAATCTTGACGATAATAACAGAATATCTTCAACTGATAACAGATTACTAAGAAGGATGGTTAGAGATTATAACTTTAGACGATATTCTGCAGATAATACATTCAATATCTGGCCAAGTGTAAATAGAGGTGAGAAAAAAAATATATTTCCTTATCAGGGAAGTGCAGATATAGCATTTAATTCAGCACTACCCTACGAGATAGCAGTACTAAAAATATATGCGGAACCACTATTGAAAACAATTACACCAGAAAATAAGAACTACAATGAAGCTGTTAGAATGTTAAATTTATTAAATAACTTTGCACCTATCCCAGAGGATCTGGTCCCATCCGATTCACTTTTAAGAGAGTTTATAGGAAAGAGTTATTTTAAATATTAAACCCTCGTAATCTGTAATTTTGAATAGATATTACAATGATTAAAATTAATACAACTACAGACATAAATATAATTATTAGTGTCTGTAGTGAATTTTTTACAACTGCCCTTTCAAGATCTTCTTGGAGTACCTGTTTTTCAAATCCAAAATCATATAAATTTCTATATTGCTCAAGTACAAATTGGCTCTGTTTTAAGTTAAAGTAGTTTATTTTTTCATTAATTTCCGATAATTTTTGATATTTCCCCAATCGTTGATATTCAATTTTTAATTTATTAATAACATCAATTGTCTGGGTATAATTATAATTAAGTCCTGTTTTTAAATATGCTTCTTCTAAATAAAATATATTTTTTGTTATTTCCCAAAGTTTAACAAGAGCCTCTACTCTATAGTAAATATTTTCAGATTCCGATAATTTTGTATATATATCAATAGCTTTGTTAATATCTTTACCCTCAAGATATGTTCCATACTGATATTGAACCTGACTAAGAGAATCATACATTTTCATATTTTTTAACTCGGATTCTAATTTAATATATAAGTCAGTACTAAAATAATTTTCATATGCCAGCCTATACTTAATATCTAGAACTTCAAAAATAAGGATTGTTTCTTCATCCATAGTTCGTTTTAATACCGTGTTATTTTTTAAAAATAAGTACCTGTCAAAAAGTCCCCTTTCAATTGAATTATTTGCAATATATATTAAAAAACTATTAGAGATATCTTTAAAGTTTTTTTTATTTAAAAGATTATAAGCATTATCAACTTGCATATCTCTTGTATATGTATCACTCATAGCATCATAAGCAAGAGCTAGAATATATAGAGAACGTAAATACTCAAATTGAGATTCAAATTCCCTATTTTCATAAATCGATTTATTTGCATAAAAAATTGAAATTGACGGGGTTAAATTTATATCACTAAAACCTATATCATTATATTCTACATAATTTAAATTCTGGGAAAATGATGAAACTGATATTAATAAGTATATGAGTAATATTCTATTCTTCATTTACACTTAACCTTCCCCAATATGTGTCTTTATATTCATTTGTTATAATAGTGGTTATTTTACCTATCATCTCGTCCATAGATAATTTTTCTGCAATTTTTTTTGCATTGTATAAAGCTTTAGACGAAACTTCTTTATTCTCAGAGTAGTTTAAGTATAAATTCAAGTATAGATCAATAGCTTCAGAACCATTGCCTAATTCATTTAATTTACGTGCTTTAAGCATTATAGAATCAATTTTTACATCACTATCAATATCCTCTCTTGATAAAAGAGGATTTAAATTATCATTAAATTGAACTTCATCTTGCGAATTGTAAAAGTATAACGCTTTTAAATATAGTAATCTTTGTATTTCGTAGGATTTTGTAGCAATTGATAACTGATCATTAATTATCTTAATAACGCCATTATCCTCAATATTCTGATTAATAAATTCTATATAAATAGGGACTAAATCTTCGCTATTCTTAATAGTACCCAATGCTTTATCTAGTACATTTTTTACAAAATCAATATCTATAGAATTTCTCATTAAATCAGTGATTTTCTCAAGACTCTCATCCTTAAAATCACTTACTTTTGCAATAAGAAAGATATAAATATCAGTAGCCTCATTTAAATTTCCAAGTCCAGCGTAACAATCCGCTAATCTGATACTGCCCCTATTATGAATTGATCCTGAGGGATATAGATCCTGTGCCAGTAAATATAGCTCTTTTGCACCTACATAATTATTGGTATATAGTCTGTTATCTGCTTCTGAAAGTAAAACTTCCCCAGGTAGATTATTATTAAATTTGCTTTTAAACTCTTTAATAAGAGGTATTACATCTTCATCCTTATTTAACTTAAAGCTTAATTCTATAGCTTTATAGTAAGCACTGGAGGTTTCATCACTAATACTATTTGCAACTTTCAAATATGATTCAAGAGCATTTTCATAATCATTTAAATATAAATAGCAGTTAGCTATATTAAAATTATTTCCTAAAGCGGTATAAATAGTTAATGCCTCCTCATATTCTTCTAAATGATAATAGCACCACGCAATACTATCTAATGAGTCATTAGTAAGTGAAGGTTTTAATTTAGATGTATTAAAATAATATATAGCCTTAGTATAGTTGAATCTACTTTTCTCAATTAAACCTAAATAGTAACTAACTTCTTCTTTATAAGAAGTTTTCATTTCCAGTAATTTAATAAAGCCTGCTGCACCTTCTTCATAATTTTCCAATTTATAGTTAATAATACTTATGGAATATAGAGCTTTATCGTAATCAGAATCCTTAGGACTAACTTTTGATAAAAATCTGATAGCTCGTGTATACTCACCTTTGTTATAGTAGATCCATCCTATTTTATAAGATAAATTTCCAAATTCGTTTGATTCAGGGTTGTAACCAACAGATAAATATCTAATACTATCATCCCATCTCTTTTGAATTAATAAATACTCTCCATAAGATTTTGAATAAGATATATCTGAGGGATATAAATCTGTAATAAAAAGATAAAATGGTTCCAGTAATGTCTTATTATTTGCAGATTCTAAATAATTAATATATCTATTTGCAGAATCTTTAGCTAATTCAGAATCTTTATATTTTAAATTTATTTTTCTAACCAATTGATCAACATTAAAATTAGAATTTATTCCCGAAATTATAGAAAAATATGTTGCATCCAAATTATCAACCTTAGTTAGATAGTTATATGCTTTTTTAAAATCCATATTTTTATAGTAGATGGCTCCAATTCTGTAGTTTGTTTCATTAAAATCAGTTAAAGATAAATTGGGCATTGAATTTACTAGTTCATAAATCGCAATAGCTTCTTTATATTGTCCTTCATTAGAGTAAATATCTCCAAGCATATTTAATACTAATAAATCAGGTTCATAATTATTTTTATAAAGTAACAGATACTTTTTACACTCTTCAACTTCATTTAGTTTCCACTTAACATTAGCAATTCGTTTATATAAGACTTTATAATTATCACTATATTCTAATAGTAAAGAGTATGTTGTATCTGCATTACTCCACTCACCTAAAACAAAATAAGTGTCAGCTAAAACTGTAAGAGCATCTATATAATATTTAGATTGTGGATAATTATAAACAATTCTATTTAGTATATTTATTGCACTATTTAATTTGTCTTGTTCTAAATATAGGGTACCCAATCGGTATAAAGCCTCATCAATAAATTGTGGTTTACTCATGGGATTGTTAATAACTTTAGAAAATGATTCCTCTGCAGCTATATAATCTCCAATTTTTAAATTAGATAAAGCTATAAAAAGATATGATACATCGTTATACGGAGATGAATCTTCAATACCTCGATTTAAGTAATCTATTGAGTTTTCATAATTCTCTTCATAATAAAAACTTAAACCAATCCAATAGTATGATCTAATTCGATATAATGATTCATGATAATTATCTTCAATTTCTTTAAATAATAATCTGGAATCTGTATATTTTTTTAAATAGTACGATGAAACACCACTTAAATAATAAGCCTCAACTACCTTTTCAAATCCATTTTCATCAATATACTGTTTGAAATTTTCAATAGCAATTGAATACAATCCAACAGAAAATGCTTTTTTACCTGCCTGGAAAAGCTGAAGATTATCAGCTGATATTGTTGTTAACGAAGCCAGTAATATACAAATCAGCAATATTTTCTTCATTTATCCCCCATAATTAAAGACTAATTTATCCTCCTCTAATTCTATAGAAATATGCGCTCCTTGATCAAGGTTACCCTTTAATATTTCAAGTGAGAGTGGGTCTTCCAACTGGTTAAGAATTATTCGCCTTATTGGTCTTGCACCAAAAGTTTTATCATAATGCTGCTCTCCAAGTAAAAACTCTTTAGCAA
>JAFGYD010000245.1 GCA_016936295.1 Spirochaetales bacterium
ACAAAATCTGCAACACTAAACTGGCAATCAGGATTTATAACAGATACTAAATGATGAGGTAATAATTCTATATAATCTGTTGAAGGCTTCGCCGATCCTATATCTAAATTATTATAAACCTGCATAGAATCGGCATTAATGACTTCCCCTATATCTTTAAACAGTTTAAGAAGAAGATCTGTTTTCCCAACAGCAGTTGGGCCAAACAGTAAAATTACTGGTATTTTATTTTTCGTAATTGTATTTAACCTTTCCGGTAACAATCTCTTTTATGGAAACTGATACGATTTTACCTAAATTATCGTCTAATTCCTTAGACCCTGTTTTAGATAACTGACTAGATCTTGAAATTGCCGCATTGGTAACCTCATAAATATTACCCTTGTTATTTACAAGATGCTCGATAGGTATGATCATTTTAGATTCGTCCATTAAAAGTCCTCTTTTATAAAAGTAATTAGAATAATACTAAAAATTTGAATAATTGTAAATCCTATAAACCCAAAGCTGCAATAATAATATCTGCAACCTTATATTGATCCAAATTATCTGTATTTATTATTAGATCGCAGAATTCATAATCTGAATTATCTATATTGTATAATTTTTTATATCTTGCAGAATCTCTTTTATCTCGTTTTAAAGTATATTCAAAAACAGCATTAAAATCTCCACCCTCTCTAGCGTGGATTCTTTTAGCTCTAACCTCTGGACTAGCTGTTAAAAAAACTTTTAAATCAGCTTCTTTCAGCATCCAAATAGCTAGTCTTGATCCTAGTACACTTGAAGATTCCATTGCTAATTCAACTTGTTTTTTATCTACATAGTAATCCCATTTAGGGTCATTTTCTGCCATTAAACATAGTTCTTTAAAGCCTATTTTCTCCTCTTCTGCAATGGTATGAAATGTATAATTAACTAATTTATAATTTAATCTTTCACTTATTATTTTTGATACAGTTGAATTACCACAACCACTTTTCCCTGAAATAGCTATTCTTATCTCTTTATTCAACATTTCTTGCTTGCTCCCTAATTTGTTCTAAATCATTTTTCATATCTACAACTAATTGACTAATTTCAATTAAAGGACTTTTAGAACCTATAGTATTAATCTCTCTATTCATCTCCTGACAAATAAAATCCAGTTTCTTTCCGCAAGGAACTTCTTCAGAACTCTCTTTAAAATTACTTATATGGCTTTTTAATCTTACTATTTCTTCGTTTATATCATATTTAACTAATAAAACTCCAAGCTCTGTTAAAATACGATTTTCATCGATATCATCACCCAAAACTTCTTTAAATCTGTTTACAAATCCCTCTTTTATTTTAGCTTCAATTTGTGGGATATATTTCTCAGATTTTTCAACGCAGGAAAGAATTCTTTCAAGGGAAGAATATATATCATTTTTTAATGCGAGTCCTTCCCTCTCTTTCTCAGCTAGAAACTGTTTTAAAACAATATCAAGTTCAACTAAAAGTAACTCATTAATTGTTTCCAAGTCCCTCTTTTTATCTGATTTTATAATTCCTTCAAAATTCATAACATCGGAAATTGAAATATGTTCACTAATTCCATTAACAGCTATTAATTCTTTAAAACCTTTAATCACTTCCTTTGCCATATTGTGATCAATAGTTATAGAAACATCTTCAATTAACTCTTTAACCCTAATATTTATCTCGATTCTACCCCTATTTATATTATAGGATTTTATTTTTTCTCTAATAATATTCTCTAAAGGATTCATCCATACCGGCATATTTAAAGTTAAATCTAAATATTTATTATTATATGCTTTTAATTCTACAGATATTCTTATTTTTTCATTTGAATACTCACTAGTACCATATCCCGTCATGCTTCTCATTTAAAATTCCTCAAGGAGTTTCTCTCCTACCTGCCAGTTATTACCAGCTCCCATTGTTACAAAAAGATCTCCATCTTGAAGTATTTCAAGTGCTTTTGCAACAGCATCTTCATACTCTGGACAATAATATACATTTTTATGATACTTTAAAGTCTCAAGATACAAAGATTCTCCTGTTACACCCTCTTTATTATTCTCTCTAGCTGATGCATATATTTTATTAAGAATTACAATATCTGCAGCTGAAAACGATGAAGCAAACTCTTTTAATAATTTTTCTGTTCTACTATATGTATGGGACATAAAATCTATAATGATTCTTCTATCTGGGTAGAAATCCCTATAACCACGAAGTGTAGTATCTATAGCAGTGGGATGGTGTCCATAATCGTCTATAAACAAAACACCCTTTTTATTACCCAAAATCTCGCTTCTTCTCTTAGTACCCTTAAATTCCAACAACCCTTTTTTTATTAAATCGAGCTTGGTTTCAGGATTGATACCCTCTCTTTTCAATAAAGAATAGGAAACAGCAATTCCAGCAACTGTGTCTAATACAGTATGAACACCTGGCACTAAAAGTTCGAATACAGTATCAATACCATTAATTTTAAATTTTGTTACACCCACTTCTGTTTTTATCTGAGATATTCCAAAATATGAATTTACAGTTTGTCCATATGTTATTGCATTTAAATCAGGTCTAATTTTTTTTACTCTATTATATAGATCCATAACCCCGGAATCATCCAGGCAATATATCACATCTGAATTAATTGGTAATAGCTTAATATAAGATATAAAAGCATCAACAATATCCTCATAATCCTTAAAATAGTCGGGATGATCCATTTCAAGGGATGTAATAACAATTATGTTTGGATGAAAAGATAAAAAGTGTCTTTGATATTCACAGGTTTCAGCTACAAAGATATCTGAACCATTAAAATTAATTGCCGATCCATTAAAACTTGGAACACCAGAACCAACTAGTGTTGATGCATTTAATCCAAGACATTTAACTATAGTTCCTGTTATTGCTGTTGTAGTTGTTTTACCATGAATCCCGGATATTCCAACAGAAAATGATAGTGATGATAAATAACCAAGAGCTTCTGTATATTTATATATAGGTAATCCTCTCTTTGTCGCTTCTATAAGTTCGGGATTATCTGATACATTGTAAGCTGATGAGTGAATAACCATTTCCACATCTTTAGATATATTTTCTTTTTTAAAATCTGTGAAATATAAAATACCAGCTTTTTTAAGTAATTCATCTGTAAAAAATTTCTGAGGGACATCGGAACCTGTAACTGATACACCCTTGCCCTTTAACAATTCAGCTAAAGCAGCCATACCAGTTCCTTTTATTCCTACCATATATACGTGTTTAAATTCCATAGATTCAGAATACATGAATAATTGTTTTATATCCAGTTTTTTAGTATTAATTAGTCCGCTCTAAATAGACTATTCGAGCAAGTATTCTTTTATTGTCTCTATCAATATCTATAATATCTCTATTTATATCTTTTATTTGTGATTCAATAATTTTTTTTGTAAGATCATACTCCTGAACTCTGTCACCATTAGCACTTGAGATAGCAGAACTAACAATTCCCACTAATGCACTAGAACCTGTACCTAGTAAAAAACCAGACGTTAACTCTCTATATTTAGGAGAATTGGATTCTGTATATGCTTTGTAATTATCATAAGCCCAGTA
>JAFGYD010000246.1 GCA_016936295.1 Spirochaetales bacterium
GGTTATACTGTAAGAATTTTAGGGGAAGGATCAAATGGTGGAAATATAACACACCCTGCTGCTGTTAGAGATCCGCTAAACACAATATCTGCTATTATGAAGTTGTTAATGCTAACATCTGATGGAGAGACTCCGGGATTATTTGAAATCTGGTGCAGGAAAAGTAATCAGATGGATAAATATAAAGATAATTTTACATTAACAGATGTAATAGGTACTATTCCAGGGTTTATTACTACAAGTGCATACGAAGATAGGGCTATTTTAAGAATTAAAACTGAGTCACATAAAAAATTAAAGAAAAACTACGAAGATACATTTTTAACAGAGTGGGAAAAAAACAAGGATATTCTAAAAAATAAATTTGATATTACGTCCTGGGTTGAGATTAATACCGAGGGAACAATGGAAAAATATGGGATGGGTCCTCATTTAAGAACAGGAAATGAAACAGGTGGTTTAAAAATTCTACTTAAGGATAGTAATGGAGATAACTCAGCATATCTATGGATGAGAGGATCTGGTACTGAACCTGTTTTTAGAGTTTTAGTTGATTCGAAAGGTTTAGATCAAAGTAAAGAGGAATTTTTACTAAACTGGCATACAGAGATGATTAAGATTGCAGATAATATGTAAAAAAGAGCCCTTAGGGCTCTTTTTTAATTTTCTACAAGTTCATTGAAAAGTAACATAGCCTTATCTTTTGCTACATCTAACACTTTTATACCACTTTCTGTTATAGAGTAGTAAATCCTGTTCTTACCATTTATTAATTTGGTATCTTTTATTAACAGGTTCTCACTCTCCATTTTAGATAAAATAGGATAAAGTGTTCCCGGACTAATTTCATATCCAAAATTTTTAAGTTGATCTATCATCCATAAACCAAAAAATGGTTCTTTTTTTGCCTGAATTAATATATGAACTTGCATAAATCCTAATAGCATTTTTTTAGGTATTTTATTAATCATTATATAAAACGCTCCCTTAGATTTAAAAGTAACATATTTTTTAATTCTATTTCATTATCTGCTAATAACCAATTTTTCTCAAAATCTTTTTGCTTTACCAGTGTTGCAATAGAAGCAAGAGTTTTAATATGTAAAGACCTTATATCGGCAGTACCTCCAATAAGAAAAATAGCTTTAATATTCTTTTTATTTTCAGAAAACTCTATTCCATCCATAGATCTTATAATAGTTAAAAACATTTTATTACTACCATTAATCACAATATGAGGAATTGCAACAAAATCTGTAATTGCACAATCCGATTCTTTTTGCCGGGTTAATAATTTATCAATTATATCTTCCTTATCCATATTCACCTCTTCTGAAAAGAGGGAGTTTTCTTTATTGATAAGATTTTCAAAAGTACCGGTATAATTAATATTTTTAATCATTGAATTTTTAATTAATTGATCAAAATTATCCTGTGATATTTCATCCCTATCTATTAATATATCCCTTAATTCATCTTCTAAAAGATTACTTACCAGTTTACTATCAGTAATTTTTTGAAGTAGATGTAAAAGAGCATACTCCCTCTTTTTTGATCTCTTTCCATAAAAAATATAAACACAAAAACTGATTAAAACTAAACTTAAGGAGATCTCTACAGATGCAGCTCCAAGATCTATAATAAAAAATGTAAAAACAACAATTGAAAATAGTTGTACAAATGGATAAAGGGGAGTTTTAAAACTAGGTCTATAGTTTGTCAGGTTACTCTCTCTTAAGATTATAACAGCTATATTTGTTAAAATATAGGATGTTAAAATCACAGTAGAGGCCGATTTAACCAGAAGTTCCAATGGAATTAAAAGAGATATATAGATTATTAAACCGGTTAAAGAAATTGCAACAATTGGTGTCTTAAATTTTCTGTTTAAATGGGATATCCCATGGGGTAATAGCTGATCTTGACCTAGAGCTAAAGGATAACGAGAAGCAGCCATTATTCCGGCATTCCCCGTAGTAATAAAAGCTAATAACGATGCAATCATTATTATTGCATACCCAATATTACCCATAAACCCCATAGAAGAATCTGCAACTGGTGTAAGGGAGTTTCTAAAACTGTTACCTTCTAATGTTCCAGTAATAACAAATGTAATTAATGTATAAAGTATTGTTACAGTAATTATTGATGCTAAGATACCCCTTGGAATATTTTTCTTTGGATTTGAAATCTCCTCTGAAATATTAGCAACATTTAGTAACCCGCCAAAGGATATAAAAATAAAACCTGAAGTTTTTAAAATTTCGTTAAAATTAAATGTAAGGTCAAAATTATAGTAATCCACATTAATATTTACTACCCCAAATAAAACATAGGTTAAAAGAAGTAATAGCAGGCCTGATACTAATATAATTTGAAAAACAACAGCTTCTTTAACACCAATTATATTAACAATAACAAAGAAGAGTGTTAAGAAAAAACCTGTTATATAGATTGGAAAACCAGTATACAAAAAAATTATTTCAGAGATCCCAAAAATAGCAAATGCACTTTTTAAAGAGATTGCAAACCAGCTAATAAAACCAGAAATAGTCCCTACTAGAGGACCAAAAGTTTTATTAATAAAAAAATAGTCTCCACCTGACTTTGGCATTGCAGTTGATAGTTCAATAACACTCAAAATTCCAACTAAACCCAATATCCCTGCAATAAGGTAAGATAGACTTATAAATGTTCCAATTTTAGAAAATGCTAAACTTGGGAGAATAAAAATTCCAGAACTTATCATGGCCCCTGTGGCAATACTAAAAACTCCAAAAAATGTTATTTCTTTCTTAACTTTCATATTATCCTCCCAAGTACTAACTATAAAATGCCTTCGTATTCTTCAATTGTAGCATCGTTTAGAAAAAGATTTATTATTTTTTTACCAACAGGATCTAAATCATCTTCTAAAAATAGAGATATTTCTTCTTTAAAGAAATCGGTAAGCATTTTTGCTCCTATATCATAAATCTCTACTCCAACTTCAGGTTGTTCCTCAACTCTTAATAATCCATTAGGTATTTTATAGTTGTCAACCTTGGCTTCTTTTGGTGTATAACCTAATAAAACACATCTAGATGGAATTAAATTATCTTTATTAAAAAAAGATTCTGGGGCTGCTGTTAAAATTGAACGACCAAGCCATTCAGACATAAATTTAACATTCCATGCACCTACATTCTGGTTAGGAGTTATTGTGTATTTAACATCTCCCGATTCCCTAATTTGATTTAAAAGAAGATTTGCCTGAATAACCTTTCTCCCTGTTGCAAAGGGCCAGTATGATCCAACACCCTCGGACTGCATTAACTTTCCACCAGCTGTAATTGAAGGATTTGCATGACCTCTTGGTGATACTAATCTCCACAACCAAGCTAAAGCGGGATTTAAAACATGAACCATACCAACAATTCCATAGGAAACAGCACCTTTGTATGTTGCTGGAGCTCTAAGACCAAAGTTTCTAATATTAACATCAATAGTATCGTGAATAATGTTTGGAACAAAATCCCTTGGCATTATAACTCTGGGGTTAGGACAAGGAACACCCGGTTCATCCTCTGTATGTTCCCACACTTTAATTGGATTAAGAGGCTTTAAATTTAAAAAGATTAATGGTTCAGGAGACTTTAATGTCATATGTTCCATATGAGGGTCCATACCCTGGGAGGTTACATGATCCACCCTTAAAAACCATGCATCTTCTGCGTCGCAAGCAGATAGAGTATTTAAAGATTTCCCATGTCGAGGGTGACACATAGCCATATCGTCGGTCAATGGTTCCAATATATCCTGGTCTGGTATTGAGGCAGTTAACACTTCACCAGAAACCAAGTTTTTACCAATAATTATGTCCCCATTACTATTTCTATGAGGTTGTTCAAGCATTTCTGATTTACCTGCACCTGAAGCACCTTCGTGCATTAGTACTGTTGTTCCCTTAATTTTGTTTGTGGCTTTTACAGTTGAAGCATGGAGTGTCAACCAATCTTCTTGCTCACCAATTGTAAGTAATGCACCATAAACACCTTTTTTTGCCGAAGGCCCAGGATATAAGTTATTTGAAAATATTTCATGGACACCATTATGTCTATTATGTACAACTATCTGCTTTCCATTGTGATGTGTATGTCTAAATGGCGGAGCAACAAACATTATGGATCTTATTTCAAAATCTTCATTAATTTTATCCGGTGATACTAATCCTTGAAGATCTGCTAATCCTGCAATAAAAAATCCCATATTATTAGGAGCTATTAAAAGTCCTCCGTACTGTTTCCCATGTGTAAATGGTTTTCCAATATAGTAAGCAGTAACCGATAAATGCTGTTCCTTTAACCAATTTAACATTTGAGTTCTGGTAGAATCAAAACTTTCACCAAATCGTTCTAAATAAGTAGGTTTGTCAGTTGGTAAATCATCGCCTATAACCATACAGTCTGGGTCTCTTCTTCTCATATATGGCTCAAAATAATTTACGGCAACACCATTACTTTTTTTCTCAGTAATAACTTCGTCTATTATACCTTTTCCAGGAACACTATACGACGTAGTATAAGAGTCGGAATCCTTCCCCCCAAGGGCAAGTTCTAGTAGTTCTTTTCTGGTAGATGGATAAATTACAGAAGGAGCGCTATTAATAACACCCTGTATATCTTCTGGTAAATTAAGCTTTACAATCATATAAATACTCCTATTTCATTGATCTTACTGTTATCGAAAACCGATAACATAATCCGATAATAAGAAATTTTAAAATATTGGTCAAGTAATAATATTAGTTTTATTAAATTTGACATAATTAAATGAATTAACTAAGATGAAATATAAATATGGAGATTTATGAGAAAGACATATTTAGTTTTATTGTTTATTACAAGTTTAAATCTTAATGCTTTAGAAACAATTCATGTTGTTGTCAATAATGCTCCACCCTACAGAATAATTAAAGATGATAACTATTCAGGAATATATATTGAAATTATTCAGGAAATTGCAAAGGATCTAAATTTACAAATTCAATTTCAGGAAGTACCATTTACTAGAGCTTTATTAATGATGAAAACAGGTGAAGCGGACATTATGTTAGGGCCAAATAAAACCTTGGATAGGGAGGAATATATCTATTTTATAGAGGATTATCCTCTCCCCAGGGAGAACAAAATCTTTTATGTAAGTGACCCCCAAAAAATTATTTATACTTACATGGATTTGTATGATAAAAGCATAGAAGTTCTTAGAGGGGCTGTATATTTTGACAAATTTGATAGTGATAGCAATTTAACAAAATATGAAATATCAGATTATCAACAAGCTATACTAAAAGTAAAAAGAGAGAGAAGCGATGTTGTAATTATGCCGGAACTTCAGGGTGATTATCTACTTAAAGAGTTAAATATAAAATTGATTAAATCCCCGTTTATAATAGAGGGAAAAGACTCATTTATAGGTATTTCAAAAAATATAAGTAATTTTAATAGTTTAAAAGATATTCTAATTCATGGGCTGAAAATAGCCCATGAAAAGAGGATAGATGAAACAATTATAAAGAAATATACCCAAAGATAGAAATCACCTATTTTCTATAAATTAATTGAGGGTAGTTAATCCAAAGTTCTTCAATTTTAGGAATATCCCAGTAAGCTATATATCTATTATCAGGATTTAATCTTAAAAAATCCTGATGGTAATCTTCTGCAACATAGAATTCTTTTAATGGAACTACCTCTGTAACAATATTACCCTTGTATATGCTCTTTTTCTCAATTTCTTCAATAACATCTTCTGTTATTTTTTTCTGAATGTTATTTGCATAAAAAACAACCGACCTATATTCGCTTCCTATATCTGGCCCCTGATAATTAAGTTGAGTTGGATCGTGAGCTACTGTAAAAAAAACTTCTAAAAGTGTTCTGTAACTAATTTTATTGGGATTGTAAACTATTTTTACAGATTCGGCATGTCCTGTATTTCCATTTCCGACCATATTATAGTTTGCACTCTCTTTACTCCCTCCCGAATAGCCGGATTCTACACTTAAAACTCCTTCAAGTTGTTCAAAAACCCCTTCGACACCCCAAAAACAGCCTCCTGCTAAAACCGCAGTTTCAACCTCACTTAATTCATATATATTTTCCCATTCTGGTAATTTTCCTCTGATTGTATTACTTCCAAATCCCCAAAGTTGTAAATACTCACCATACCCCTCCCTATTTAAATCTTTAACCGGTATAAATCTTAGCGACGCAGAATTTATACAATATCTAAGACCTGTTGGTTCAGGACCATCATTAAACAGATGTCCTAAATGGGAATTTCCATTAACACTACGAACCTCTGTTCTAACCATGTTAAATTTATTATCTGTAAGTTCTCTAATATTTTTTTCTTCCAGTGGTTTA
>JAFGYD010000247.1 GCA_016936295.1 Spirochaetales bacterium
AAATTTATAAGAAGAGTAGCTGTGGCATCCTACGAACTAGAAATTAATCAGGTTGTACATTCCGAAGGTGGTACTATTAAAGCTATTTTTGATAAGGATAAAATTACAATTATTGCAAAGGATAGAGGTCCTGGAATTCCAGACTTGGATAAAGCATTAACAGAGGGCTTTTCCACAGCAAATGATTGGATTAGAAGTTTAGGTTTTGGAGCAGGAATGGGGCTGCCAAACTCAAAAAGGGTTTCCGATGATTTTCTTATTGAATCTTCCCCTAAAGGTACAAAAGTCACAGTAATTTTTAATATAACAGAGGATGCAAAATGAAAACAGATGAACTGGAAAAAAAACTTGGGTATACCCCGGCTTATGAAGATTATGAAATAGAAGATATTTTAAATGGGTTTACATCGGATTTATTAAGTGATGTTATGGGGAATGCAGAGGAAGATTCTGTATTAATTACAATTCAGGCACATAAGAACACAATTGCATGTTGTTCTTTAGCTGGTATTACTGCAGTAATAATTTGCAGTGGAAGAAAAATACCAGAAGATATGATTGAAGCTGCTAAAGATGAAGGGATTGCTATTTTTACAACAGAAAAGAATCAATTCGAAACTTCATTTGAGGTTCATGGATTGTTGTAATGAAGGTTGTTTGCGATCTCCATATACACTCCTGTCTTAGTCCTTGTGGTGACCTTGAAATGTCACCAAATGAGATTGCACTTGAGGCAAAGAGACGAGGCTTGGATGTTATAGCATTAACAGATCATAACTCAGCACTAAATACACCTGCATTTAGAACTGCTTGCAGAAAAGCGGGTATATTTGGAATTTATGGAATAGAAATTACAAGTAGCGAAGAAGCCCATGTATTAGCTCTATTTAAAACACCCGAAGATGCAATGGAAATGGGAAAGTTAATATATAAGGGTTTATTATCTGTACAAAATGACCCCGAGAAATGGGGAGACCAGGTATATTTAGACGATGATGAGAATATTATTGGTGAAGTTGAAAAATATCTTACTGGCGGTGCTAGTTGTTACTCTATTTCCGAGCTTTTAGAAATGACATTAAATATGGGGGGAATGTTTATACCAGCCCATATTGATAAACCACAATTTAGTATAAAAAGTCAGTTAGGATTTCTACCCAAAGAGAACTACACAGCTGTTGGGGTTACAAAACTTCCTCCTATTATGGAGTTACACGGTATTCCATATATTACCAATTCCGATGCACACTATCTACATAATATTGGGGATAGAAGTTTTACTTTAGAGATAGAAGATTTAACCTTTACATATATAAAGGAAGCAATTATTTCTGGAAAAATAACAATAACTTAATGTTTTCTTAAGAAAAGAATTTAATTTTAATTATATAATATTTTTATGACAATTAGAAAACGAATACGTTTATCATATATAGTTTTAGTCACAGCACCATTTTTTCTTTTTTTATCCGCTTCTTTTTTTGTAAGGGATGCATATATAGCTAAATTAGCAAGATTAAAACTGACTGTACAAACCCAGGAATTCAACAATCAACTCTACAAATTTTTAGGGAATAATCCCGACGATCTTCTTATTAAAGAAAACCTGGAAACACTTATTAATTTAACAAAATACCCGGAAAATATAACTGCAGTAGTTGAAGTTAATCAGAAATTTCATGCCTATGCAGGGTATATAGATAGCAATATTGCGGTACATTTTATTGATCAGAAATTTGTTAATTATTGGCTATTTAATTTAAGGGATGGAACCTTTGCAGAGTTATATTTAATAGACAGGTCTGCGATTAAAGAGATTTTTCCATTCGCAATATTTGTTCCTATTCTTGTATATATGATTTTTATTTCGATACTCTCTTACTACACCTCAATAACAATAACTGTTCCATTAAAAAAACTAAAAGATGCTGCAAATAGTATAAAAAACGAGGATTTTGACATAGACCTTACATATCGAGGAGATGATGAATTCGGAAGTGTTTTTACTGCTTTTAACGATATGAGGGTAAGATTAAAACATATTGTACATCAGCAGTTAAAATATGAATCTAACAGGGCTGAATTAATGTCTAATATCTCCCACGATTTAAAAACACCAATTACTGCAATTAAGGGGTATATAGAAGGGTTAAAAGATGGTGTTGCAAACACCCCGGAAAAGGTGGAAAGATATCATGCAACAATTTATAAAAAGGTCAATCTTTTAGATAAACTGATAGAAAATTTATTCTTATACTCCAAGCTAGACCTTAAAACTCTATCATTCAACTTTCAGAAATTAAATTTGAATTTATTTTTAAAGGATATTATTGATGAGGTATTATTTGAATCTTCATCGTTAAATATACAATTAAAATCCCAGGGGGATATTTATATAAAAGGGGATCCTATTCAATTGCAAAGAGTAGTTCATAATTTAATTGGTAATTCAATTAAATATAACGATAAAGAAGTTTGTAATATTGATATATCACTAAAAATTGATGGAAATAGTGCAAGGGCATCTTTTTCTGATAATGGAATTGGTGTTCATCAAAAAAACTGCAACAATATATTTGAGCGTTTTTACAGGTCAGACCCAGCAAGATCCTCTTGTACAGAAGGAAGTGGTTTGGGGCTTGCTATATCTAAACAGATAATTGAAGAGCATAAAGGTTCAATCTACGCAAACAGTAACCTGAAAGAAGGCTTAACAGTAACATTTATTTTACCATTATGGGAGACAGTACAAGATGCAGAAAATATTAATAGTTGAAGACGACAAGAGTATTGCTGAGCTGGAGAGGGACTACCTTGAAGCAGACGGGTTTGAAGTTGTAATAGAACACGACGGAGAGAAAGGATTACATCTTGCTAACAGTAAAAATTTCGATTTAATAATTTTAGATGTAATGCTTCCAAATCGTGATGGATTTTCCATCTTAAGGGAGTTAAGACAGACACTGGACACCCCTATTTTAATGATATCCGCAAGAAAAGAGGATTTTGATAAAATTAGGGGATTAGGTTTAGGGGCTGACGATTACATGACAAAACCTTTCAGTCCAAGTGAGATGGTTGCCAGAGTAAAAGCTCACATAAATAGACACTCTAAATTAACAGGGACAACTACTGCATCCCTGCAGAGTAAAACCATCAGTATTAGAGGTCTTGAGGTAAATAACGAATATAAAAGTCTTAAAATAAATGGGAATAATATAGTGTTAACTTCTAAAGAGTTTGATATTTTATATCTTTTAATATCAAATCCAAACAAAGTTTACTCCAAACAGGAGATTTTTGAGACAATTTGGGACGATTCCTTTGGTGATATATCTACAATTACAGTGCATATAAGAAAGATAAGGGAAAAAATAGAGGCTGATCCTTCAAATCCACAATATATAGAAACCTTATGGGGAATAGGTTACAGATTTAATTTATAAAACAAAGGTAACATTCCGAATAACTAAATATGTTAAATAGATAATATCTGGAGGATAAAAATGAAAAAACTATATACAATAATTATTGCACTACTACTTTTAACTTCATGTGCATTAGAAACACCAATAAAAGAAGACTCAAAGAAAGCTTATGAAGGAACTTGGCTAAGAACAAAAGAGAGTGATTCTTACTACAAACTTGAAATGACAGCTAGTTCATTTTCTATTGATATTGTTATAAAAAGTCCTATTACTGGGAAAGAACTAGAATCAACGACTTTATCAAAGGGGACAATAACTGAAGTAGACTCTACAAACTTACAATTGACTATTACACATGAAATTGATGATGAAACAAAAGAACTAGTTTATATTTTATCTCAAAAACAAGATACTATTAGTGCAGAATGGTCTGTAAGTGGAACAACTTTACAATTGTTAACAGCAAATACTACATTAAACGGAACATATACTAAACAATAATATAATTACAAGGATATAGATTCTAATATGTAATGAATCTATATCTTTAATTTTATTATTTCATCTTTTGAAAGTTCAGTAATTTTAACTACAAAATCAATCTCGGCACCCTCTTTTAAAAGTTTTTTTGCCATAGTTATCTTTTGCTCTAGTTTCCCCTCTAGTTTCCCCTCATCTAATAGTTTCTTTTTATATCTATCAATCTCTGCAGCCATCATTGATAAGGCCTCCTCAGCATTTAATATTTTGGTATAGTCATTATCATTTAGTTCTAAACCATTGTGTATAAAAAAATGATTAACCCATTTTGCAAATACTTTTACTTCAATAATTGATGAATCTTTTATAATAAGAACAAGATCATCAATGGCTTTATGATACTCTATAGAGGAGGTATTTTCCATATAGAATATTGCAGATACTGCGTTATTAATTTTTAAAAGTTCTGATTTATCAATTTCGTTAATAAGTATAGGGTAATATTCAAAGTGTGGAATGTATTTATTAGGGATATTGTGCTCAATTGTATCTGCTATATTGATTTTTGCACTCCATTTAATCTCACCGTTATATAAAAGTAGAGGGAATAATGCTGGGTAATTTTTATTTCCTGCGCCTAAATCATGGTCTTCATACAGCTCTAGTATATATCTAAGAAATCGTAAGGGCATTTTTTTATCATTAGTTGATTGAAATTCAAGTAATAAATAGATATAAAAAGGTCTATCTTTATAGTAAATCTCATAAATTAAATCTGACTCTCGGTATTTAAATTTTTTAGTAACAAAACTCTTATTAATCTTTTTAAGTGTTTTAAAATCTAAAAAATTAACGAATTCTTCATGTACAAAAGATGTTAAAAGTTTTTCAACAAATATTGGTACAGAAAATATTCGTTTATAATATTTATCATGATAATTTCTCATATAAATAAATTAGAAAAAAAATTATTAAAAATTCAAATATAAAAAACTATCTTCGCATTGCAGATATTGATCCACCATTCTTAAGATTTAAATATCCCTGAGATTTCAAAATATTAACAGCAGCACCTGCTCTTGCTCCACTTTCACAATAAATTGTTATTTGCTGGTCGGGATAGATCTTATTTTTTCTTACACCTTTTACTAATTCATTTAAAGGAATATTTATTGATCCTTTTATATTTCCCGTTTTAAATTCTCCCCTACTTCTAACATCTATTATTACTGGTCTACCTGCCACAAAAACTCCTTTCGCATAAAATATATTAAAATTCATATATAGTAAAGTCTGATATTTAATTTTTAATTAGTTTATGTTTAGCACTCCCTTAACAGGGAGTTTTTTTATATTATAATCTTTTTAGGAGTAATTATGATTAAGTACAATCTTTTGGAAGGAGATATAAAAAAACATATGGTTAGATTAGCACTACCAAACATAGGTGGAATGCTAGCTATTATTTTATTTAATATAACAGATACTTTTTTTGTTTCTAAATTAGGTGTAAAACCTTTAGCCGCAATGGGATTTACATTTCCAGTTGTAATGGTTGTAGGTGCTTTTTCATCTGGTATAAGTATGGGAGCAGGCTCTATTTTAGCAAGGGCATTTGGGAAACAAGATACTCATTTAATGAAAAGAATTGCTACCGATGGTATTTTACTCGCAGTATTATCTGTAGTTTTTATATCCAGTTTAGGAATTATAACAATACCTGGGCTTTTTAAATTACTAGGAGCAGAAGCGGATATTATACCACTAATAAAAGAATATATGATTGTCTGGTATGGTGGAGTGATATTTTTTATTATGCCTCCAGTCAGTGATTCCTGTATGAGGGCTATTGGTGATATGAGAAGACCATTCTATGTAATGCTTGTATGCGCTATAGGTAATTTTATATTAGATCCTATTTTTATATTTAATGAATTCACTATATTTGGAATTACTATACACGGTCTTAATTTAGGAATTAAGGGTGCTGCTTTAGCAACAATGATTGCTAGGGGTTTTGGCGGTCTTTTGTCCCTATCTTTTGTAAATTTCAAATATAACCTTATTAGTTTTAAGTATGAATCTCCATTAGAATTAATTAACTCCTGGAGAAATATATTATCTATAGGAATTCCTGGTGCATTAATTAGATTATTACCACAGTTAGTTAGGGCAACACTAACAAAACTAACAGCTGTAGTTGGTGGAACCTATGCAGTTGCGGCTATTGCTGCCGGTAGTAGAATTGAGAGCTTCTCTCAAGTTATTAGTATGGCAGTTGGTGCTAGTCTAATCCCGATTATGGGACAGAATTTTGGTGCTGGTAATCATGATAGAGTAGAAGAATCTAGAAAAATTATATTAAAAATTTCTATAATTTACGGGATAATTTTAACTATATTAGCAATAATATTTGGGAAACCCTTGTCTCTAATTTTCACTAAAAACCAGGAAGTAATTAATTATATGAATGTATATCTAATAATTATGATGACTGGATCTGTTGGATTGAACCTATATAACTGGTTATCAGAGGGATTAGTAGCACTTGGAAAAGCAAAGCTTTCATTAAAAATCAATTTATTTGGTTCCCTATTTATTTTAATTCCATTATTACTTTTAGGATCTAGAATTGGAGAATTTAAAGGAATGTTGGTTGGTTTAATATTAGGGCAGATTATCCTTGGAATCACTGCCGAAATATTAGTAAAAAAAGAGATAAATAGAACTATATAAGATCTGAAATTCTGCTTATTTTAGTTTCTAATTCATCCATACTTAAAAATCTGGCCTCTCTAATATACTCTTTTCCACCTGCATATACCAAAATTGCAGGGATGGTAAAGATAGAGTATTGACCAGCTATAGTTTCATCGTTTTCTAAATTTATATAGAATGTTTCAAGTTTTGGATAATCTGCAGCCATTTCTATTACTTTCTGTTTAACATCTGTACCTACTCCACACATTGGTCTTGTTACATAAAAAAGACCAAATGGAGTATCCTTTACAGCTTTATCTAATTCTTCTTTACTCTTAATTTCAATCATTAATCTATCCCTATTGCTTTTCTCATTAATAATATCTTCTGAGCAGCTATATTACGAGCTTTTTCTGCACCTTTTTTAAGAACTTCATCTATATAGTCTTTATTATCCATTAAGTCGTAGTACTTATCCCTTATTGGTTGTAATTCTGCATTTACTACTTCAAAAAGTTCAGATTTGGCATGTCCCCAACCCATTCCTCCTGCACGATATTTAGCTGCTAACTCATTTTGCTGTTCTTTAGTTGCAAATAGTTTATACAAAGCAAAAACATTACATGTATCTGGGTCTTTAGGTTCCTCAATTTCCTGAGAGTTTGTTACAATCTTGTTAAGTGTTTTTTTAAGAGGTTTCTCTTTTAAAAATAACTCAATAGAGTTGCCGTAACTCTTACTCATTTTTCTACCATCCATACCAACAACTAACTGTGTCTCTTCATCGATAATATATTCAGGAATTGTAAGTAGCTCTTTCCCGTAATTATGGTTAATAGCCTGAGCAATATCACATGCCATCTCTACATGCTGTACCTGATCTTTTCCTACCGGAACATAATTTGCGTCGAACAGTAAAATATCTGCAGCCATTAAAATTGGATATGTATACAGACCCATATTTATACCATGATCATCGGGATTATCTTTCTCCCTGTTTCTATCTACCGCAGCTTTATAGGCATGAGCTCTATTCATTAAACCCTTAGCTGTAAAAGCATTTAAAATTATGTTTAATTCTAATGTTTCTGGAACAGAGGACTGTCTATATAAAAGAACTTTTTCAGGGTCTAATCCACAGGAAAGCCAGGTAGCAGCTACTTCATATACATATTGTCTTAGCAATTCAGGGTCTCTAATTGTGTTAATTGAGTGATAGTCTGCAATAAATAATCTTGCATCATAATCTCCATTAGATACCAATGATAGTGCTGGTTTAATAGCTCCGAAATAGTTCCCAAGGTGGGGAACTGCTGTAGGTTTAATACCTGTTAATAATACCTTTTTATTCACCTGTCTCTCCATTAAATAAATTATTAAAAAAAAGATATCATCTGAAGGTTTTTTTTACAATGAATTCTCTTGATTTCCCAAAATATATGCTATATTTTTAATACAAGGAGATTACAATGGCTTTTAAAATAAATGCAGATGATTGTATTAACTGTGGTGCTTGCGAAGGTGAATGCCCAGTAGAGTGTATATCAGAAGTTGATGGTCACAGAAACATTAACGGTGATGATTGTATCGATTGTGGAGCTTGTGCAGACGTTTGTCCTAGCGAGTGTATTTCACAGGAATAATAAATTACCGCCTACGGGCGGTTTTTTTATCTTCAAATATTACTTGTTTTCCATCTTAACAATATATATAATTAAAAGAAATTAACAATCAATGGAGATTTTCATGGCTTTTAAAGTAAATACTGCAGAATGTATTAATTGTGGTGCTTGTGATAGTGAATGTCCGGTTGAGTGTATTTCAGAAGTGGATGGTGCTAGATTTATAGATGCAGATGCATGTATAGATTGTGGTGCTTGTGCTGATGTTTGCCCAACAGACTGTATTTCACAGGCTTAAGACGATCCGCCAAAAGGCGGATTTTTTTTATTGAGAGAGCATAATGAAAATAGAAACAATAAAACAAAGAAAAGAAATTTTACAAACAATAAGAAATTTTTACGATACTTTGGAGTACCTAGAGGTTGAAACACCACTAATAAGCCCTACCCTAATTCCAGAATCAAATATAGAGATATTTGAAACGACACATATTCACCCATTTAAAGCTGATAAAAAAGGATACTTAATACCATCACCAGAAGTATGGTTAAAGCAATTTATATCCCAAAACCATATAAATGTTTACGAAATATCCAAGTGTTTTAGAAATTCAGAACAGAGTGGAAAACACCATAACCCTGAATTTTCAATGATAGAGTATTACACCATGGGATTTAGCCATTTAGACACACTTAATTTAACAATACAACTGTTAGAATATATAAACAGTAAACTTCCATACTCCAAACTATCTAAAAAAAGTGAAATATTATCAATGAACCAAGCTTTTATTAATTATGCAGGATTTAGTTTAGAAGATAACTACACTATTGATAAACTACATAAAAGAGCTGTGGAATTGGGTATATCCATATCTGATGATGACGATTGGGAGACTGCATTTAATAGAATCTTTTTAGATAAGGTAGAACCAAATCTACCCAACAATGTGAATTTATTCCTAACCGATTTTCCTAGTAATATTAAAACACTAGCAAAAAAAATTCCAAATACACCATGGGCGGAAAGATGGGAGCTATATATAAATGGTATAGAATGCGGTAACTGCTATTCAGAAGAGAGAGATCCCCAGGTCGTAAAGGATTTTTTTAATGAAGAGTCAGAAATGAAAGAAAAATCTAGAATACAACATAAAGTAGACAGCAATTACTATACAATTTTTAAAGATTTCCCAAAATGTTCAGGTGGAGCTATAGGTTTAGATAGATTAATTATGGGAATCCTTGGTATTGACGAAATAGAGGGGGTGATTTTATTTCCCTACCGTGATAATATCTAGTCAAATTTTTTATATATAAAGGATATAGAATGGGTCAGATTAAAGCTGGAGCTATTGAAAAGGGGATGTTTATCCTTGAAAAAGAAACTCCTTATCTTGTAACAGAGAGAGAATTTGTAAATCCTGGAAAGGGATCATCTTTTGTAAGACTTAAACTTAAAGATCAGAGAAATGGAGCTTCCCTTAAAGTTACACATAAATCTCAAGATAATATTGATGAGATTGATGTAGAAGAGCAAAGTTGTCAGTATTTATATACTGATGGTGAAAACTTCGTATTCATGAATAATGAAACTTACGAGCAATTCGAAGTACCTGCAGATGGTTTAGAAGATGAGAAATGGTTTTTAATTGAAGGTGATGCATACCGTGTTGTTAGATGGGGAGAGGAGACTCTTGGAGTTAAAGTTCCGCCAAAAATGGATATGGAAGTAACCGAAGCCGAAGATGGTGTTAAAGGTGATACAGTTCAAGGTGCATCAAAATATGTTAAAGTTGCTACAGGTTTAACTGTAAAAGTTCCTATTTTTATTAAACAGGGTGAATTTATTAGAATAAATACAGATACAAAAGAGTATCAGGAAAGAATAAATAAATAATGAGACATTTAGATTACATCAACAAACAAGTTCCTTTAAACTACAATAAAGCGAACCTCAAATTTAACTTATCACAAGCTCTATTTAGCAGTTTTAGTATAGATGCTGGAACAAGTATGTTACTTAAAACAGTAGTAAAAGAGCTGGATCTGCAAAATGTAGAAACCATTTACGATATTGGTTGTGGTGTTGGTGTAATCGGTCTTGCCTTAACTAAAAGTGTAAAAAGTATAAAAGAGGCAGTAATACAGGATAGAGATAGCTTAGCAGTAGAGTTTTCAAAACTTAATGCTGAGTTAAATGGTATAAATAACCTGGAATTTTCTACAGAATTAGCACTTAATGGTGTGGATAATAGAAAATTCGATATAATTTTATCTAATATTCCTGCAAAAGCTGGAGAAAAGGTATTAATAGACTTTTTATCACGTTCAGGTTCATTTTTAACAGAAAATGGGCGATGTTGTGTTGTTATAGTTGAACCACTAGCTAAATTTGCAGAATCAACACTTTTAAATGCAGGGTGTGAGATTTTACATAAAGAGTACAACAAACAATACACTGTACTACACTACAAAGGGTTCTCCCCAAGTTACAAACCAGATTTTAAAGTCTATATTAGAAGCAGCGAAACATTTGATTTTGATGATCATCAATATAAAATGGATACAGTCTATAATATCCCGGATTTTGATATTCTAAGTTTTCAAAACACATTAGGAATGGCTATGTTGTCTAGTTACGACATAAAAGGAAAAGCTCTTTTTATCAATTCAGGTCAAGGACATATTCCTGTTTACCTTTCAATAAAACATGGAAATGATATTGGCAGATTCATACTTGCCGGAAGAGATGTACTACAAAATAAAATTACAGAACATAATATTAAAAAGAATAGAAGTAATATTGATATTGAGACTTACAGCATCCCCTTTATCGATTCCATAGCTGAATACACACAACCTAATTCTATAGACTTTGCAGGAATTGATATAGAACCAATACCGGGAGCCGACTGGTATTCCATGATAAAAGAAACAGCCCTTAATATTCTTAAAAAAGGTGGTTTACTATTTATTTTAGGAAAAAGTTCCCCAATGCATCTCCTACTAAAGGAGACCAAAGGGTTTACAATAATTGAGGATAAAAAATACAGAGGACACCGTTCAGTTATTTTAAAGAAAAATTAGTTCTTTTTTATATGCAGGTCAATTTGGGGGAATGGAATCTCTATATTTCTCTCTTTAAAAATCCTCCAAATCTCCATATTTATCCATGAACTCGCATCATATTTCGATGATGAGTTAGATATCCAGCAGATAATACCTACTGTAATTCCAGAATCATCGAAGGATATAACCCGTGGTGTTGGTTTTTTGGATTTTAACCTGTAGGGACACTTCTCCCCTACACTAACTAAAGCCTCCATCACTAGTTCCAAATCGGAATTATACGAAACCTGAACCGTATTTTTTATAAGAATACTTGGGTCATCAAATGAAAAATTGTGTACCGGATTATCAATTATTTTAGAGTTTGGAATTATTATAGATTCGTGGGTAACAGTGCTTACGACCGAGTTTAAAAAACGTATCTCCTGAAGATTACCCTCTGTCCCATCAATTATAATATGATCCCCAACCTTTACAGGTTTTGATGTTAAAATAATTAAACCAGCAAATAGATTACCAACTACACCCTGTAGACCAAACCCAAGACCAATACCAACAACACCAAAAAGTCCAAATAATATTGTTAAATCGATCCCAATAATTGTTAGACCAAATAGCACAACAATAACAAATGTTGCATTTTTAGCCACTGCAGCAAGTGTTTGTTTAGTTCCCAAATCAATTTTGCTATAGGACTGCAGGGTTTTTTGTGCAAATTTTAATGCTACTCTTCCCAGCACCTGTGCAAGATACAACACAGGAAGAATTAGTAATATTGTCACAATTGATATACCCTCAATTATAGGGTGGGTTAATACAGAACCAAAGGAAACAATATACCTATTAATCTGTGTTCCAAAAAGTCCTACAATTAAAAAGAAAATAAATGTTAACACAACAATTCTATAAGCAAATCTAAAACGGTTAAAAACAACATCCTTTTTATCTTCATCGATCTTGGACTTATCTATTGTTTTCTTAGTCCATCTTTTAAGTAATTTATACAAAATAAGAGTTATGGTAATAGGTAAAATAAACTTAAGCACTATTTCAAAAGTGTTAAATGGAAGTTCAAATTCCCCCAGTGTAATTTTAGATGTTAATCCATTATAAACTAATTTAAAAAAATCTTTCATACCATAACTATAACTTATTTCTACTACTTTAAAAACATCTTACGTTTAAAAAAGATATATTCAAAAATAGCAATTATTATTAAAACAACACAAACTATGGCAAAAGCTATAGGACTATTAACACCAGGCATTCCTCCTACATTTATCCCTAATAGACCTGTAAAAAGACTTAAAGGCAGGAAAATTGTAGCTATAATTGACATTGAATATATACTTTTATTCATCTGTTCGTTTAATTTTGTATTTAACTGTTCCTGGATAACTGTACATCGTTCTCTGGAAGAGTCTAAATCCTCTATACACCTTATTAATGTATCCAAATGTTCATACATAGTATGACTTGTTTTTTTATCTAAATCGTAACTATCCTGATGGAGTAATTGGGCAAAGGTCTCCCTTAACGGGAAAAGATGTCTCCTTAATCTTATCATGTCCAATCTATATTCAGGAATTTTATCCTTTAAGTCCTTTATATTATTTTTTATTAATATTTCATCCAAATCATCAATTAATTCTTGCTGAATTGAAACGACATGTTCAATTCTATTAACAAGACTATTTGTCAACATAACTAAAAATTCACTTGATGTTTTAGGACCAATATTTTTAACCATATTGTTTTCTATATCCAGTAAGGATTTTACTGTCTGTTTTCTAAATGTTACAATCAAATTTTTTGAGAACCATACCCTTAAAGAAACCATATCGTTTGGTTCCCTTCCGGGGTTACTATTTACACCCCTGAATATTAAAACCAGTCCTTCCTGGAATTCTACAATCCTTGGTCTAATATCATCTGCAGTTAAAGATGCAAATGCTAGTTCTGGAATGGGAATATCTAAATCCTCGTCAAATTTAGTTAAATTAATATTAATCCATGTTAGTTTTTGGTTATCAATCTGGCTCAATTTAATAAATGAGCCAGTACCATCACCGTTAAACTCTATAACTTTCACATTTCCCCCCAATTTACCAAATCATTATACCTTAAATTTAACGATAAACCCAATGGATAAAATTTTATTATTTTGGCTATCAGACTTGCGTACCCTTTCAATTAGTTGTATTATTTACAATAGGAAATTTTTGTTAATATAAACATCAATATAAAGGAAAAATTATGTCAGGAAAAAAAATGGTTGTTATGGATGGAAACCAGGCAGCAGCACACATTGCTTATGCATTTAGTGAAGTTGCAGCTATCTATCCGATTACTCCTTCATCCCCAATGGGTGAGTATTCAGACGCTTGGTCTGCAATTGGTAGAAAGAACATTTTTGGTGATACTGTAGAGATCATGGAAATGCAATCAGAAGCAGGTGCTGCAGGTGCAGTTCATGGAGCTTTAAGTGCAGGTGCTTTAACTACAACTTTTACAGCTTCTCAGGGACTTTTATTAATGCTCCCTAACATGTACAAAATAGCTGGAGAGATGATACCTACAGTATTTCATGTATCTGCTCGATCTTTAGCAGCTCAATCACTTTCAATCTTTGGTGATCATGCAGACGTTATGGGTGCAAGACAAACAGGTTTTGCTATGACAGCAGCATCTTCAATTCAAGAAACTATGGATATGTCTTTAGTTGCACACTTAGCTACTTTAGAATCTGAAGTTCCATTCTTAAACTTCTTTGATGGTTTTAGAACATCACACGAATTCCAAACAGTTGAAGAAATTTCATACGATGAAATTAAATCTCTTGTTAACCCTGAATTCATTAAAAGATTTAAACAAAGAGGTATGAGACCTGAGCATCCAATTGTAAAAGTTGCTGCTCAAAACCAGGATGTTTACTTCCAGGGAAGAGAGACTACAAATAGACATTATGAAGCAATTCCTGCAATTGTTCAAAAATACATGGATCAAGTTGGCGAATTAACAGGTAGAAAGTATAACCTTTTCGACTATGTTGGTGCTAAAGACGCTGAAAAAATTGTTATTATCATGGGTTCAGGTTGTGATGTAGCAGATCTTGCTGTTCAATACCTTGTAGCAAGAGGAGAAAAAGTTGGTGTTATTAAAGTAAGACTATTTAAACCTTTCTCTGTAAAAGCATTTATTGCTGCTATCCCATCTACAGTAAGTAAAATTGCTGTACTTGATAGAACTAAAGAACCAGGTTCTTTAGGTGAGCCATTATACCAAGACGTTGTAACAGCATATGCATTTAACGGTGGAAAAATGCCTACAATTATTGGTGGACGATATGGATTATCTTCTAAAGAGTTTACACCTTCAGATGTTAAAGCTGTATTCGATCACCTTGATGGTCCTTGTTTCCATAACTTTACAGTTGGTATCAACGACGATGTAACACACCTTTCTATCCCTGTAAAAGAGAAATTCGATGTTTCTTCTGCAAATATCAGATCTTGTATGTTCTGGGGTCTAGGTTCAGACGGTACAATTGGTGCTACTAAAAACTCTACAAAAATTATTGGTCAAAATGCTGGCTTAAATGCACAATCATACTTTGTATACGATTCTAAAAAATCTGGTGGTGTTACTTGTTCACACTTAAGATTTGGTAAAGACTCATGTAACATGCCATGGTTAATTAACAGTGCTGACCTTGTATCTTGTAACCAACCTTCATATATTGGTAAATACGATATGTTAGGTCCTTTAAAAGCTGGTGGTACTTTTATCCTTAACTGTGATTTTGGTGCAGATAAAGCATTTAACCACTTAACAAGAGATATGCAAGAATTTATTATTGAAAACAAAATTAAATTCTATACAATCGATGCATTAAAAATTGCTACAGAAGCTGGTCTTGGTACAAAAATCAACACAGTTATGCAAGCAATATTCTTTAAATTAACAGGTTTAATTCCAGAAGCAGAAGCAATTCAGTTAATGAAAGATGCTGTTAAGAAAACATTTATTAGAAAAGGTCAAGATATTGTTGACATGAACTGGGCTTGTATCGATGCTGCAGCTGCAGGATTAGAAGAAGTTAAAGTTCCTTCTACAATTACAGAATCTTTTGTTCCACCTGAATTTATCCCTATTAAAGCTGATACTCCAGATTTTATTAGAGATATATTAAGACCAGTTTCTTTAATGAAAGGTGATGATATCCCAGTATCAAAAATGTCATACGATGGTGTTGTTCCAACAGGAACTTCTCAGTATGAAAAACGTGGTGTTGCTCCAACTGTTCCTACATGGTTACACGACAACTGTATCCAATGTAACCAGTGTGTTATGGCATGTCCACACGCAGTTATTAGATCTGCACAAATTACACCTGCCGATGTTGCAAAAGCACCGGAAGGATTTGTAACTATTAAATCTACATCTAAAAACGATAACGACTTACAATACAGAATCCAAGTATATACAGAAGATTGTACAGGTTGTGGTGTTTGTGTTGATGTTTGTCCAGGTAAGAAAAAAGTTAAAGCTCTTGAAATGAAACCTCTTCCAGAAGTTAATGCTACTGGCGAAGTTGCAAGAACTACATACTTCAATACTCTACCTGAAAACTTTGAAGGTGTTGCATTAAATACATTCAAAGGTGCTCAATTCAAAAAACCATTATTTGAGTTCTCTGGTGCATGTGCTGGTTGTGGTGAAACTCCTTATGTTAAGTTAATGTCACAACTATTTGGTAACAGAATTGTTGCTGCAAATGCTACAGGTTGTTCTTCAATTTATGGAGGTACTTTCCCAGCTATTCCTTATACAAAAGATAAAGATGGTAGGGGTCCAGCTTGGGGTAACTCACTATTCGAAGATAATGCTGAGTATGGTTTTGGTATGAGACTTGCTGTTGATTCAAACAGACACTTGTTAAAAATCAAATCAGAAGCTGTAATTGCTGCTGGTGTTTCATCAGAATTATCTGCGGCTTTAACAAAAGCACTAGAAAACTGGACATCTAAAGATGATGCACAATTCTATTTACAACAAGAGATTGAAAAATTACTTCCTGCTGCAATTTCTGCTGCTAGCGGTCAAGTAAAAGAAGATCTTGAAATTATCCAACAACATGTAGATTACTTTATTGATAAATCTGTATGGATTATTGGTGGAGATGGTTGGGCTTATGATATTGGTTACTCAGGTGTTGACCATGCTGTTTCTAACCACAAAAACATTAACATTTTAGTACTAGATACAGAGGTTTACTCTAACACTGGTGGTCAAGCTTCTAAATCTACTCCTGTTGGAGCAGTTGCTAAATTTGCTAATGCAGGTATGAGAAACGATAAGAAAAACATGGCTCTTATGTGTATGAGTTATGGACATGTTTATGTAGGTTCAATTTCTATGGGTGCTAACCGAGCTCAAACTCAAAAAGTATTCGAAGAAGCTGAAGCATGGGATGGTCCATCAATTATATTTGCATACTCTCCATGTATTGCTCACGGTATTGATATGTCTAAGTCTCAAACAGAGATGAAACGAGCTGTTGATGCTGGTTACTGGCCATTATTCAGATATAACCCTGCACTACCAGAAGGTGAAAGATTTATTTGGGAATCTAAAGAACCATCTGAAAGCTACCAGGACTTTATTAGAAGTGAAAGAAGATATACAGCACTAGAGAAAACTGCTCCAGAGCAGGCTGAAGCACTATTTGCAGAAGCAGAAGTTAATGCTAAACGTCGATGGGACTTCTATAAAAAAATGGGAGATATAATGTAGTTCTAATTAGAACAACATCCATAAGACCCGGACTTAGGTTCGGGTTTTTTATTTATAAAAGTAAATAGAGCAAAAAAAACCACAAAGGAAAATCCCTTGTGGCTAACAATTGAAAACATCAAGTTATTTAATTATTCAATTATTATACTCCTGAATTTGCTGAAACTCTTGCTGCAGGGTTCCCAATAACACCAAAGTGTCTATCATCCGTTGTATCAGCAGGTGTTGCATTATCTGTTTTAATTGTAGGATAAACTACAACTTTCACATTAGAAGATCCAAAATTCTCTACAGATTTATTAAGGTATAACTTATAGTTATTATCACTTTCTTTAACTATAGACGAAATCCCAACCTTTTCCGCTGTACCAGCTATAAAAACTTCAATTGCAGATGATGTCACTGTAGAATCTAGTACAACACTACCAACAGTTGCTGTTGTAAAAGCTACCTTTACAGCACTCTTAACACTATCTGCATCCTTTGTAACTGCGATAGATGTACCATCAAAGTAATTATTAGTACTGTTATCCATATTTATATAAGCAGGGGTTGTGTATCCTAAATTATCATCGTATGAAGCTTTTAATAAATAACCAGTATAAGCTGTTGCTTGCGAAACCAAGTTTAATTTTCTACTCCATCTGTAAGCATCACCTGGGTTTGGAGATGGTAAATCTACAGTAAATAATCCTGTTGTAGTATCAAATCCACTAGTTACCGATGCAGAAGTCCATGATAATGTAGAGTAATTGAATTTCTCAAGAACAAAGCCACCCAATAAACTATCTTTTGTATAGCTACTGTAAGGAGTTCTGGATGGTGTTCCTACTAAATCGTAGGTAGCATTTG
>JAFGYD010000005.1 GCA_016936295.1 Spirochaetales bacterium
TAGATCCTAGTATTTTTACTTTATTGCTCTCAACTCCTATTTCTTCATAGCACTCACGAATAGCAGTATCAATATAGTTTTTATCCAGGTTATTATCAAATTTACCCCCTGGAAAACAAATATCAGATCCTTGTCTAATATTTTTGGCCCTTACCTGGAATAATAAATTAAATTCACCATTCAATTTTACAATAGGAATTAAAACAGATGAATTTAAATATTTACTTCTTCCTAGGATATCTCTTTTTCTACTGAAAATCTTTTTTATTCTATAAATCATAAAAGATCTTAAAATTTCTTTAACGATTCATATGAGCTAATAACATCATTCCGTCTAATTTTCTTAGTTGTTGTCATTGGTAGAGGTTCTGTTACTATAAAAAATCTATCTATATGTTTATATGAAACAAGGGTTTTGTTTACTTCTTTCACAATATCATTAAATCGATTTTTAATTTCATCATTTGTTGAATCTTTAAATAATTCAGATGCAGGATAGAATAGAACTTCAATACCTTCAGATAGTGTTGATTTATTTTTAATATAACCCTTAACCATTATTTGTTCATAATCATCGTAAAATTGAAATGCATCCTCAATTTCTTCGGGATATACATTTTTTCCACCTTCAGTAACAATTAATGAAGATTTTCTACCAGTTAAATACAAATAATTATCTTTATCCAGATATCCCGCATCACCTGTTATTAAATAACCATCGGTTGTAAAAGCTTCAAGAGTCTCTTTTTCCTGTTTATAATATCCTTTCATAACATTAGGACCTTTTACAACAATATCACCAATACCATCCGAATCCTTATTAATAATTTTTAAATCAATTTGTGGCAATATTTTTCCCACTGAAGTCTCTTTGTAGTTCTCAACGGGGTTTAAGGCTAACATAGGTGCGCATTCAGTTAAACCATACCCTTGAACAAAATCAATTCCTAATTGGTTGAAATATTTAAAGGTTGAAGGAGCTAAAGGTCCACCACCCGATATACAAATTCTTATATTTTCCAAAGATGCTTGTTTTAATAGAAAACCAAATAACCGCTTCCCTGGATTAAATTTAAATGTTTTTTTTATTAAACCACTTATACTCATTAAAAATCGTATAAGTATATAAAGTAAGTAACCCTTCTTTTTAACACCATTTAATAAACCATGTAGTATTTTATTAAAAATCATTGGTACACCTAAAAACATAGTCACCTTACCCCTTTTAAAATCCTTTAAAATTTGGGCAAATACCAGCTGTTTTCCAAATATAACCTCAGCTCCAACAAATATTGATTCTAAAAACACAGAAGTCATTGTATATGAATGGTGAATAGGTAAAATTGCGTAAAAAACATCTGTAGGATATATATTTAAATTACTTTGAGCTAATAATACATCACTTGAAAAATTCTTATGGGTAAGCATAACTCCTTTTGAAACCCCTGTGGTTCCGGAAGTATAGAGAATTGCAGCAATATCATCTTCGCTCACAGTATTTAATTGGTGTTGTTCAGAACTACTTAAATTAAGAATATAGTTTTCATAATTCTTATTTAAGGAGATACAGTTTAGTAAATTTATGCTTTTACTTTTAATTTCTGAATACTTATCTTTTTCTGAAAATATTATTTTACTATCAGATTTATCTATTAACTCAATAATCTCCGATGTTTGTAAACCATAATCCATGGGAACGACTATTGCGCCAGAAAATAATATAGAAATATAAGCAATAGCCCATTCAGGTGAATTTTTACCAACAATAGCTATTTTATCTCCTTTTTTTATACCAAGAGAGATTAAATAATTAGATAAGTTATTAACTATTTTTAAAGTTTCATAGTAAGTATATGTTTGTTCTTCTGGTGAGTATGCTGTAAAACATCTATTTTCAGGAAATCTTTTTGTTGTAATTCTAAAAATTTCCGGTATTGTAGGCCACTCCCCCTTAATTTCAGTATTTCTATATTCATTTAAAAAATCCCAGGGATTAATCATTGTCCTAACCTCTACTTATAAAATTTAAAAACTCTTCTCCTTTTGTAATATCTATAAAATGTATTTCATTGTTTAAAACAATTTCAACAACTTTTATATCAAAAAAAGATAGAAGACCTTTTCTATAATCTTGAATTTTTACTAATCCATCCTTATTCATTATTACACTCTTTGCATCTTTTTCATTTACAAACCTATAAGAATGAATATTATTCAAAGCAAAATCAAATTCTGTCTTATTATATACCATATCCTGACCATATGTTAAAAGAGGATTTGCCTTTTTTTCAAAATCCTCAAAATATATAACATTGTTAATTATATATATAACACCACTTAAATTAATAAAATGGCCATTTTTTGCAGTTCCTAAATATCTGGCGTATGATAGAAAATCAATTTTACCATTATGCCGACTCTCCCTATCCTGTATGAAATCTTTTACTTCGCTCATACTTATTATTATACTAATAAATAGATAAAATGATAAGAAAAGTTACAATAAATTTAGAGGATCAACGTATGGTAAATTCTGATAGTCAGCAACCGGTTTACATGTTAATGCACCTTTAAAAAGATTTAATCCTTTTAATATACTTTTATTTTCAAGTAGTGCATTTTTATAACCTTTATTTGCAATCTCCAAAATATAAGGAGTTGTTACATTGGTTAAAGCAATTGTCGAAGTTCTAGATGCGGCACCAGGAATATTTGCCACTGCATAGTGAAGAACACCGTGTTTTAAATAGACAGGATCATCGTGGGTGGTAACTCTATCTATAGTTTCTATTGAACCACCTTGGTCAATTGCAACATCAATTACAACTGAGCCATCCTTCATTGTCTTAATCATCTCTTCTGTTACCAGTTGCGGAGCTCTAGAACCCGGTATTAATACTGCACCTATAAGTAGATCTGCGATTTTTACATATTTACTAATGTTATATTCATTGGATATTATTGTTTGGATTTTACCATTAAAAATATAATCAATTTCTGCAAGTTTATCTGTACTGCTATCTAAAATTATAACGTTAGCACCAAAACCTAAAGCAATTTTTGCTGCATTTTTTCCTACAATACCACCACCTATTATGACAACAGTACCTTTCTCTACACCTGTAACCCCTCCAAGTAGTATACCTCTTCCTCCGGCACTTTTTTCAAGAAAGTGAGCTCCAATTTGTGTAGCCATTTTTCCTGCAATTTCACTCATAGGAATAAGTAATGGAAGACTTCCATTTTCCAAAGTAACGGTTTCATATGCTATTCCAATTATCTTTTTTTCTAATAAAACCCTGGTTAAATCTTTTGCTGGTGCCAAGTGTAAATATGTAAATAAAATTTTATTTTCGGTTAAATAATCGTACTCCAAAGGTTGTGGTTCTTTAACTTTAACAATCATTTCTGATTGTGCATAAAGATCTTTTGCATTAGATATTATTTCGGCTCCAGAATCTATATATTCATCATCTGTAAAACCACTTCCCAAACCGGCATTTTTCTCTATTAAAACCCTATGATTGTTTATTTTTAATAATTTTACACCAGAAGGAGTTAAACCTACTCTATTTTCGTTATTTTTTATTTCTTTTGGAATGCCTACAACCATTGATAAGTCTCCTATAGTTAATTACTTAATTAATTTTAAGATACTTTTGATAAATTAACAATTTTTTTAGACAAATAACAATAGGCTTACAGCCATTACTATCATACCTAAAACCAAGCCCCAAATTGCTATATGATGCTGACCAAATTCCTCGGCAGTAGGTAACAACTCATCCAGAGAGATATAAACCATAATTCCTGCTACACCAGAGAAAACAAAACCTAATGTTGCTTCATTTATGTAATTCCTTAAAATAACATAGCCTATAATGGCCCCTATAGGTTCAGATAAACCGGATAAAAATGATAATGTAAATGCTTTTCTTTTACTCTTGGTGGCATAATAAATTGGAGCAGAGACTGCAAGTCCTTCAGGTATATTATGAATAGCTATCGCAATTGCAATACTAATACCTAATGTAGGTTTTTGTAATGCGGCAATAAAAGTAGCCATTCCTTCAGGGAAATTGTGTATAGCAATTGCCAAAGCAGAAAATATCCCCATTCGTAAAAGTTTCGAATCACTTTTTTTTTCTTTTTTGTCAAAATTCTTCATTTCATGTGGATTTTCATAACTAGGAACAAGTTTATCAATTATAGCAATAATTCCAATTCCAATAAAAAAAGCTAATGTTGTATAAAATGTACCTGTTTTTATACCATAAACATTAATTAATGTTATTTTTGCTTCTTGGAATAACTCTACAAATGAGACATAAATCATTACTCCAGCAGAAAACCCTAGAGAGCCAGCAAGGAATTTATGGTTATACTCTTTAGATAAAAATGCCATAAGACTTCCAATACCAGTTGATAAACCAGCAAAAAGAGTTAATCCCATTGCAAATAAAACTGAATTTGTATCCATAAATTCCCCTTAAATTATTTTATAACTATTCTAAAAAATCTCTTTTTTCCAGCTTTTAATAATATATCATTATCAGAAGTTATAAATGTTTCATTAATTATTGTATTCACATCATTTATTTTTTCATCGTTTACAGCTGCACCATTTTGAGACACTAGTCTTCTGGATTCACTTTTCGATGGGCACAAACCTGTTTCTGTAAATAAATCTACAATATTAATACCTTCTTTCATTTGTGTAATACTATATTCAATTGAAGGCATACCAGATTTATCTGCTGTACCACCAGACTTAAATGCAGCCCTTGCAGCTTCTCTTGCAGTTACAGCATCATCTTCCCCGTGAATTATCTTAGTAAATTCAAATGCCAGGATCTCTTTAGCTGCATTAATTTCGGCACCTTCAAGAGCTCCAAGTCTTTCACACTCATCCACAGGAAGAAATGTGAATAATTTTAAAAATTTACCTACATCTGCATCATCTACATTTCTCCAATATTGATATAGATCATATACAGAGGTCATCTCTTTATTTAAGAAAACAGCACCTTTTTCTGTTTTACCCATTTTCTTACCATCAGATCTTGCAACCAAATTAAAAGTTAATCCAAAAGATTCTTTTCTTTCAATTCTTCTAATTAACTCCATTCCGGCTACAATATTACCCCACTGATCATCCCCACCAATTTGCAACGAGCAATTATACTTTCTATTCAATTCCAGAAAGTCGTAAGATTGTAATAATTGGTAATTAAATTCAATAAAACTTAAACCAGTTTCCATTCGTTTTTTATACGCTTCAAAGGTTAACATTCTATTAACACTAAAATGTCTTCCTATATCTCTTAAAAAATCAATGTAATTTAAAGGAGCAAGCCAATCAGCATTATCTGCAATAATTGCTCCCCCATCTTCAAATGTAATAAAATTACCAAGCTGTTTTTTAAATTCTTCTACATTAGATTTAATCTGATCAATAGTTAACATCTGTCTCATTTCAGTCTTACCGGAAGGATCGCCAATTCTGGCTGTACCCCCACCAACTAAAACAACTGGTAGATGTCCTGCTCTCTGCATATGAGCCATAGCAAAAACAGGAACTAAATGTCCACAATGCAGAGATGGCCCAGTTGGGTCAAATCCGCAATAAAAACGAGTAGGCTCCTTTAATTTTTCAATTAAACCTGCTTCATCGGTACATTGACTAAAAAAACCTCTCTCTTTTAATACTTTTATTGCATCAGTTGTAGCCATCACTTCTCAACCCTTTTGTAATTTTTTATTTCTTGCTTAATTCTAGCGGCTAATTCTTCTCTTTTAACTCTAACTTGTTCCATAGAATCTCTAAATCTTAGTGTTACACTGTTATCTTCTTTAGAATCATAATCAACAGTAATACAGAATGGAGTACCTATTTCATCCATTCTTCTATATCTTTTACCTATTGCACCAGATTGATCGTAGAATGTAACATAATCTTCTCTCAATTCTTTCTCTATCTCTTTAGCTAACTCATCAATACCATCTTTTTTTACAAGAGGAAGAACTGCTACTTTAACAGGTGCAACATTTGGATGAAAGTGAAGAACAGTTCTGATATCAGGGTTACCACTCTTATCTTCTCCAATAGTTTCTTCTTCATAGGCATCTGATAAGGCAATAAGTACAGAACGTGTTAATCCTGCAGATGTTTCTATTACATAGGGTATGTACCATTCATTAGTTTCAGGATCCATATAATTAATCTCTTTACCACAAAATTTTGAATGTTGTGATAAATCATAATCAGTTCTTGAGTGAATACCCTCTAATTCCTCCCAACCAAACGGGAATTTATATTCAATATCAAAAGCATCCTTAGCGTAAAATGCCAATTCGTCCTCACCATGTCTATGAAATTGTAAATGATCTGCTCGAACTCCTAGTTTCTCGGTATAGTATGCTTTTCTAGCCTCCATCCAATACTCAAACCACTTGTCATCA
>JAFGYD010000248.1 GCA_016936295.1 Spirochaetales bacterium
ATTAAAGGATTTGAGAATATAATTTCTGACCCATACGAAACAATTACCTTTAACTTTGCAAAAGATAAAGAAGTAAAGGCTTTAGCCAAACAGATTGGAGCAGATGGAAAAATGCTTCATAGAAATAATGAAATAGTTCTTGGAAGCATGAATGAAAAATTACTAATCCATTTATTAACTAAACTTGGAAACTTTGTTCCAGAGGGTGGAATTTGGATGAATACTCAAAGGCCTGAATGGAATGATGCAAATAATGCATTAGTAGGAAAGGGTATATCGGTTGTTACTCTGGCATATATAAGAAGATATATTAACTTTTTAATAAATATTTATAAAGATTCCAATTCTGAATCCTTTACTATTAGAAAAAATCTATATTTATGGCTAACCCAATTAAATGGTGTTTTTTCAAACTATACTATTAAGATTAAGGATAAAATTACAGATAAGTACAGATTCGAAATTGTATCACAATTGGGTAAAGCTTCGGAAACATACAGAAATAGTTACTATAATGCAGAAAACTGGGAAGACATTAACATTTCAAGAAGTGAAATTATTGATTTCCTAAATATTTCGTTAATTAGTGTTGATGATTCTTTACTTAAAAATCGAAGAACCGATGATTTATATCATTCCTACAATACATTGGAAATATCTAATAAAGAGATAAAAATCCATTACTTGTATGAGATGTTAGAGGGACAAGTAGCTATACTAACTTCAGGGCTATTAGGACCAAAAGATGCAGATAAAACTTTAACCGCATTAAGAAACAGCGCAATGTTTAGAGAAGATCAAAACAGTTATATGTTGTATCCAAATAGAGAATTACTGAATTTTACTAAAAAGAATGTCATTGATGCCAATAAAGTTGAAGCAAATCCTGTTTTAATGGAACTAATTAAAAAAGGAAATAAAGATCTTGTAACTGTTGATGTAAATGGTAAATATCATTTCAATGGAAAATTTAAAAATGTTAAACAGGTTATAGGAACTCTGGATAAACTTGGTCTTGGTCGAAACAAAGAGATTGAAGATCTATTTGAACAAACATTTAACCATCAGTCCTTTACCGGGCGTTCAGGAACTTTTTTTGCTTATGAAGGTTTAGGTAGTATCTACTGGCATATGGTAAGTAAACTTCTCCTTGCTGCACAGGAAAATTTATTTATTGCCAAGGATATGGGATTAGATGAAAAATTGATAAATTCATTAAAAAACCATTATGTGGATATTAGAAATGGTATTGGATATAAAAAGAGTGCAGAAGTCTATGGCGCATTCCCATTTGATCCATATTCCCACACACCATTTGGTAAAGGGGCTAAACAACCGGGAATGACTGGACAAGTAAAAGAAGAGGTTATTACCAGGTTAGGAGAGATGGGCATCAGAGTTATTAATGGCGAAATTATTTTTGATACAACATTAATGGATGAAGATGATTTCTTAACATCACCAAGAATCTGGAGTGTTAAAAATGCTGCTGGTGAAACTTTAGAACTTAATATTCCTTCAGGCGCTTTTGCAGGAACCCATTGTCAAACACCATATATTGTCGCAAAAGGTGAAAAATCTTGTGTAAATCTTTACATGAATAATGGAACAACTCTTGTAATTAATCAGTTAAAAATACCTGTAGAGTATAGTGAGCTTATTTTTAGCAAAAGTCCTGATATTAAATACATTGAAATAATTATTGGAAAATAAAAAGGGAGTTAGATATGGGAAAAGTATTATTAAAACTTTCACTTTTCACCCTTGCTTTTCTGCCTGCTTTGGTGACATTAGGTTGTCAAAGTGGGTCAGATAAGGAGGTTGTAGTGGATAGAAGTGAATTTAATTGGCAATTAGTGTGGAGTGATGAATTTGACACTAAAGAAATAGATAACAGTAAATGGAATTTTATTGAGGGTGCAGGAGGTTATGGAAATAATGAGCTTCAGTACTACTCCGGTAGAGAGGAAAACGCCAGAATTAAGAATGGAAAACTTGTAATTGAAGCTAGAAAAGAGGATTATAAGGATTCCCCATATACATCTGCAAAACTAACAACCCAAGGGAAGGGTGATTGGACATACGGAAGATATGAAATTCGGGCAAAACTTCCTGAAGGTCAAGGAATATGGCCCGCATTCTGGATGATGCCATCGGATTATAGTGTTTACGGTCAATGGCCTTCCTGTGGAGAAATAGATATTGTTGAAGTTTTAGGTCATGAAACTGAAAAAACCTATGGGACACTACACTATGGAAATCCTCATAAATACACAGGTACATCTTATACACTGGAAAATGGCTCTTTTAGTAGCGATTACCATGTTTTTGCTTTAGAGTGGTTACCTGGAGAGATTAGATGGTATGTAGATGGAATCCTTTATCAAACTCAAAATGAATGGTTTAGTAATCCAGAAAATATAGATGAAAATATTACATATCCTGCCCCTTTTGACAGAGATTTCTATCTTCAGTTAAATTTAGCAGTTGGTGGAAATTGGCCAGGTTACCCAGATGATTCTACAAAGTTTCCCCAACAATTAATAATTGACTGGATTAGAGTTTACCAGGCAGAAGATGGATACCCAAGAGCAAAAGCACCTAAAACAAAAAGTACTAAGATTTTAAAAGGTCGTGATCCAGATGAGAACGGGAACTATGTATATAATAATTCATTTGATAAAGAGTTGGAAAATTGGACTTTTTCAAACTTTGAAGGTGGTTCCGGGTCTGCATCTGTAGAAAATGGTGAAATCCATATTAATATTAAGAATGGTGGTGGACAGTCATGGGGAAATCAACTTTTTCAAACCGATATGAATATTCAGAAAGGTTCTAAATATCTTATAAAATTTAAGGCCAGAGCTGAGCAAAATCGTAATTTCATGTTAAAGATTGGTGGTCTTGAAGATAGGGGTTGGGCAGCATACTCCGGTGAGCAAATCTTCTCTATTACTCCGGAAATGAAGGAATATTCGTATCAATTTACAATGAAAGAAGATACAGATGTTAAAGCAAGATATGAATTTAACCTTGGATTATCAGATATAGATGTATGGTTAGATGATATAGTTCTATTAAAAGTAGGGGGTGAAGATAAAGCAGATATTGTAGAACTTCCTCCAAGAAAAAATTTATTAGATGGGAATCTTCTATATAATGGAACATTTGATTATGGAACAACAAGATTATCCTATTGGGACCTTAAGTCAGATGGTGGTAGCGATGTAATGCTTTATGTTAGCCCTGAAATTAATAGTAGAGAACTTTCAATCACTACTCTTGAGTCTAGTGGGATGAAAAGAGGTATTACTCTTTCTCAGGAAGGATTTCCTATAGAAAATGATGCTACATATAAATTATCTCTTAATGGATACTCCTCAAATAATAGAGATATCTATGTAGTTCTTCAGGATGATAAAGGGAATGATCTTTCAGAAATATCAAAAATCAGTTTTCAATCAACTAATGGTAAATATGTAACCACACTTGATTCTAAAATGGAAGCTAAAAGGGGTAAATTAACCTTTCTATTATCAGAAGATGATAATATCAGTAAAATAGTAATGGATAATGTATCCTTAATAAAAGTTAAAAAACCATTTATTATTAATGGTGCAATAAAAATTGAAGCAGAAGATTTTTATGATAAAACTCCAACACCTCAGACTCAGGAGTGTAGTGAAGGTAGTTTAAACGTTGGTTGGATGACCCCTGGTGATTGGCTTGAATACCGTTTAAATGTAGTAAATCCTGGTAAATATAAAATTAAATACAGGGTAGCATCTGAGTTAGATAACTTAATGTTGAGGGCTGAAACTAAACTAGGGTCCGATGAACACACTGTAAAAACAACAGATCATTGGCAGAATTGGGATACAGTTGAAGGTGTAATAGAATTACCTCAAGGGGAAACAAGTTTAAAGATTTTTGCTGTAGATTTAAATTTAAACTGGATAGAGTTAGAACCTGTTAATTAAGTTTCTTAACACTTCCGCCTTGTAAAAATTCAACAGGGAATACAATATGTTGAGGTTCATAATCTGAATCCTCAACCTGTTGTATTAATATTTTTGCAGCCTCTTCTCCCATCTGTTCAAGAGGTTGCTTTAATGTAGTTAATGGTGGGTTCATATATTTACAAAGTTCATGTCCATCAAAACCGATAATAGAAATTGCTTCGGGGATATTTAAACCCTGATCCTTAATTTCATCGTAAATTCCTATAGCCATTAAGTCAGTGGATGATATAATTGCTGTTGGGCTATTTGTTAAATTCTGATAGTAGATAAAAGCTCTCCCTCCAGATTGTTTACTAAAATCACCATTAAAAATCCACTCTTCATTTATTGAAAGGTTATTATCCCTCATGGCTTTTTGATAACCCTTTAGTCTTTCCTCAATATTTTGTGTCCATACATTTCCTGCTAAAAAACCAATTTTTGTATGACCTTGTTCAATTAAATAACAAGTTGCCTCGTAAACTCCATTAAAATTCTCGGTATCTATATAGTTGGAATTAAAACTCTCGTGTCTGTCACCAATAATAACACATGGAATATTTTCATCTGATATTTTTCTAAATTGTTCTTCTGTAGGTTTTGATCCTAATATAATTACCCCATCAGCCTTTCTTTTATAGTATGGTTCAAGGCAATCGAAGTCAGAAATGTTTCCCCTTTGGGAGGAAATTAATATATCATAATTTTTATTAATACAGTACTTTTCAATACCTACAAGTAGTCTTGTGTAGTAAGATGTCTCTTCAATTGTTTGGTCTTTAGGAAGAGCTGTTTCTACAGCCAAAGTTTTAACCCTGTTTTTATTTAAACCTTGTGCGATAGAGTTTGGGTAGTAGTTTAATTGTTTTATTGCTGCTTCAACTTTTTCTCGTGTTTCAGGTTTTACATTACCCATATTGTTTATAACCCTGGAAACAGTAATAAACGAAACATTAGCAAGTTTTGCTACATCTTTTTGAGTTGCCATAACTACATTATAGTTATATCTTTAACACTTTGTCCATGGAGTAGAGTTACATTAAAAATAATGCGTTGGCTTCTAAAATTTGAATCTTCAATTTGATTAATAATAATTTGTGTCGCTTTTTCGCCCATCTCTTCCAAGGGTTGATAAATTGTTCCCAAAGGTGGATTAGTATATGAGCATATTTCATGTCCATCAAAACCTATAATTGAAATATCCTTTGGTATATTGAAGTCATATTTAAGGGACTCTTCATAAAATCCAACAGCCATTAAGTCTGTTGATGAAATTATTGCAGTTGGTCTATTTTTTAAATTTTTAAAATAATGGTATGCATCTATCCCGGCTTCCTTACTAAAATTTCCATAAAAAATCCAATTTTCATTTAATTCTATGTTATTTTCTAACAATATTTTAGAAAACCCCTTAAATCTTTCATTGGAGTTATATGTGATAGTATTCCCCTGAATATATCCAATTTTTTTATGCCCCATACTAATAATATACTCAGTTGCCTTAATCATTCCATTATAGTTATCTGAGTCAACGTAGTTAATTTTGCTATTTTCTAATCTGTCACCAATTAAAATTGCCGGAATATTATCCATAATAATATGTTCAATCTGCTTACTGGTAGGTTTTGCACCAATTATTATAACTCCATCAGCCTTTCTTTCATAAAATGGCTTTAAAAAATCAAGCTCCATTTCAGAACCACGCTGTGCTGAAATTAAAATATCAAAACCATTTTTAACTGCAGCTCGTTCTATGCCTATAAGTATTCTTGTATAGTAGGAATTCCCTTCAACAGAAGCATTAAGGGGTAGGGGTGTTTGAATTGCCAAGGTCTTAATTTTATTCCTGTTAAGACCTTGAGCTATAGAGTTAGGATAGTAGTTCAGCTCTTTAATTGCTTCCTCAACCCTCTTTCTCGTATCACTTTTTACATTTCCCATATTATTAATTACTCTGGAAACAGTAATAAATGACACATTTGCAAGTTTTGCAACATCTTTCTGGGTTGCCACTACTATCCTCTCTAATCTATTTTACTGGTACACCAAGCTTTTTACAGTTCTCTTCATACAGTTTTTGTTGATAGTCGAACATTGCTTGAATATTAATTTCTTTTTTCTTTTGTTGCCATTCAGCCCAGATTGATTCGAATTTTGAATCACTTTCTGCAGTCATAAGAAGTGGTAAATATTTACCTTCCATATTAGCTATTTTAGTAGCTATAACTGCTTCTGGTTCATAACCTGGAATTGTAAGGTTATCGAATTGTGCAAAACTTTGTGTATATTGAGCAGACCAATCTCTTAACTCTTTTTGTGGAGTTACAGCTTTAGGAGCCCAACCTTTTCCTTCAAAGAATGGGTTATCCATTAACATCCAGAATGTTTGTTGTCCACCATACTCACCATCGTAAGCTGATCTGTCATCTATTAATAATTTTTGTGCAGCTGCAGTTAACTGATCTTGACCATTTACAGTTTCCCATTGGCCAGGAGCACCTAAAGTAAAGTCATGTTGACCTTCTTCACTCATCCAGTAGCTTAAGAATCTGATTGCTCTTGCAGGATCTTCACAGTTTTTAGAAATTAAAGTTAATGTCCAACCTGCTATACCACCACCACCAAGAGTAGGGTCATCCATTTTTGAGTTTGCTGGTCCATCTATAGCAATAAATATAGAGTTTGGATCTCTTTGGTAAAGAGCCATTTGCTGATTAACCATATCTGTGTGTTGGTATAACATTGCAAAGTATCTACCTTGTTCCTGTTTTTCTTCAATTTGAGGTCTTTGGTCAATAAAAGCATCAGGTGTTATTAATCCCATTTCATGTGCTTTTCTAAATGTTTTTAACCATGTTTTGTACTCAGGATCTGCAGATCTATCGTATAATTTACCATCAACTTGTCTTGGAATTGCTAAGAAATCTTGTAAGAATACTTCTAAAGTATCGTTCCCTTGCTCATTAAATCCGCCTCCTGCAAATGGGATAAGAGGTCGACCATCAATTTCAGGAAACATCTCTTTAGCTTTTTGTAATGCATTTAAGAAACCTTCAGGAGTTCTCATATTTGGACTACCAATTGCTTCGTAAATATCTTTTCTTACAATAAATGCTGTATTTGCTGGAATATCAAACATTTTGTAGTGTTCCGGAGCATAAGATGCATTAGGGTAACCATATACATGTCCATCAGGTTTTGTGTACCAACCTAATCTTGCTGGTGATGCCACTTTGAAAAAATATGGGTCATATTTTTCAGCTAATTCATCTAGTGGGTATAACATTTCACCATCGATCATGTCATTGATTTGACCTTCCCACCAACCTAATGTAATTATATCTGGAAGCTGATCTGCAGCAATTAAAGTATTTAATTTTTCTGCTTCTGATCCAGCAGGAACAATAAAATTAATATCAACACCAGTTTTTTCTGTTACGTATCTAGATGTTGGATCGTCACCCCATTGTCTTGGGAACCATGAAAAATGTAAGTACCAATCAAATGTGATTGGGCTTGTATCAAGTTTCCAACCTGGTTGATCTGCGTTTAATTGTACATCTGCTGCTGCGGATTTCTCTTTGTTACCGTTTGCAAATAGTGTTGTTGCCATTAGGAACAACATAAGAACAGTTGTAATTTTTGAAAATAATTTCATAAAAATCTCTCCTTTTATTATAACCCTTTACGGGATTATTAACCTTTTACTGATCCTACAGTCATACCTTGAACAAAGTATTTTTGTAGAAATGGATAGACACACATGATTGGAAAAGTAACTACAATCATTGTTGCTAACCTTAACGATGTTGAATTTACTGCATTAGATCTAATGGCTGCAGGTGTTGCACTCATTTGTGTGTTTACGCTACCACTAGTAATAATTCTATACAGATATGTTTGAATTGGTTCTAACTCCCGGCTATTCACAAAAACTACACCCATAAAAAAGTCATTCCAATGCCATACTCCCTGGAACAGAGCAATAGTTGCTAATACAGGTCCGGATAGTGGAAGAATAATCTTTGTGAATATAATCCCTTCATGAGCTCCATCTATAAACGCAGACTCCTCTAAACTCTCGGGAATTGTTCTGAAAAAGGAAGTGAATATAATTAAGTTAAAAAAGTTAAACATTGTAGGTATGATATAAACCCAGAATGTATCTAATAACTGAAGGTTTTTAAGGTTAATAAAACCTGGAATTAAACCACCATTAAAAAACATTGTAAATGTTCCAAGTCCTAGAAAGAAATTTCTTCCTAGAAGGTGTTTCTTAGACCATGCATATGCTGTCATTGCTGTAAAAAACAGATGAGTTATAGTTCCTACAACTGTTCTTAATATAGAAATAATAAAAGC
>JAFGYD010000050.1 GCA_016936295.1 Spirochaetales bacterium
GCTCCTGAATTGCCTGTTATAGTCAAAGATTTAATCCTGTTGGTGTAGGCTGTATTCCAATTGGTTTCCTGTGTGGTTGTTGGAATTACATAGCCGCTGGTTAGTGACAATACTCCTGTTGCTGGTGTATAGGTTAGCCCTGTTACCGTTTCTGATATTATGGCGCTTGCTAAATTGCCTTTTTGGATACTTTTTATATTTCCGAAATTACTTATATCGCTGAACATAATTAAATCATCGTCAGCGATTACGGTTTCTTGATTTGGAATTGTAATTGAATTTAAATTCAATCCATTGTTTTGTGATTTTACCCATGCAGAAGAATCAGTAATAAATACTGTTGCCTCATTATTAAGTGTTAAAGAGTATGCTAAGTCAGTATTATTTAATCCTAAAGAATAAAAGCTTTTTTGTTGATTATTAACCGATATCTGTAATGAGTCTCTAATATCTACAGTATCTATACGGCTTATTGCAAACCCATTCATATCAAAAGCAATGGAATTATTATGAGAAGACACGGTGCAATTTGTAAATGATATCTTACATCCTGTATATCCATTAACACTAAGAACATCAATAACAGGATTAGAGCCTGTTCCGCCAACAATATCAGAAAATGTACAGGAATCAAACACTACGGAAAATATTCCGCTATTAATATTAAATATTTTTCTTGATGAATAAGTGCTGAAAGTTTGTGATTGAGACCCATTTCCTGAACCCGAAAATCTTATGTTATAAAAAGTTGGACTTCCTACTGTCATTGTAATGGTTTTCGCTATGCTACCATCGCCCTCGAAATCATTATTTAAAAACTTCCAGTTACAATTAAACCCGAAAAAATTAATATTAGTAAGATCAAGCGATATAGAAGCATCTACAATAATATCTCCGCTCATATAGATATTTCCACCATTATAATTAGTGTTAATATCTGTTATTGCGCTCTTTACTTCACTCCAAGAAGTACAGTAATAATTATTAATCATTTCATTAGAAACGTAACCGACCTTAAGCCTTCCGTCAGAATCTACAAAAACAGTTCTGTCTCCGCTTCCGGCAAGACCATCAGAAATAATATCTCCGATTGTTCTAATGTCTACCAAATATTTTTTTTCACTCATCTCAATTAATTTGAATTATTACTATGTCTTAAAATTAATTATCCAAACATAATCATCCTTTTATGACAACCCTTAAAGCATTTAATGCCGGAGCTGTATTAAATGTTAACATAACCAGCCCCGTTGATGCATTTGTAGATATTGAACAATCAACAAAATTACCTGTGGCAACCTCTCTTACCTGAACAATAAAATCTCCTGACGTTCCTAATCCGTGAGTTGCAGCAGCAATAGTAATAGATGTTAAAGACCCGTTTCCAATATTAACAGAATATTTGCTGTCAGACAATTTAGATTGTAATGTTGCCGGAGTAACGGCTCTCGTAGTGTCTGTACCTGTATCTACTTCTGCCTGTGTAGCAAGCTCTATAATACCTTTTGCTGTTTCCGTAGCTATTTTTGACTGTAATCCAGCTGGAGTAACTGCTCTTGTATTATCTGTTCCTGTTTGTGTCTCTGTACTTGTAGCAAGCTCTACATAACCAGGAACGGTTTCACTAGCCGCTTCTAAATTAGTTTGTTCTACTATCCACTGATTACCAACAATAGCATGACTACCGCTGGCAGTAGCATCAACAAAACAAATAATTAAATCTCCTGCCTGAACAACTATCCCAGAAGCACCACCAATCTTACCACCAACAGTAACACGATAAGCATCTCCCGCATCAGCGGCAGGATAATCAGGATTTAAAGAACAGTCTATCCCTCCTTTAATAGTAAAAGCATCCGCAGTAGCAACTGCCGCATCTACATAAGCTTTAATAGATTGTTGAGTAGCTAGTTTTGTATCAGAATTTGATATCATATTATCTTCGTCCAACACCCAGCTCCAATAACCGGACGGCTTAACAGAGCTATCATCTGTTAATACCGTTTTATCTAATCTTGTTTTATCGGCAGATGTCATTACTCCGGCATCACTCTCTGTTACGGCAGGAAGAATTACTCCTGTTCCGCTATCATTATCAATCCCTACAGTATTTGGATCTGCAGTTGCAAGAGAAAGGTTCGTTTTTGAAAAATCTGTCCATTGTGTTCCGTCCCAAACATAAGCCAGATTATCTGTTGTGTTCCAATATACAAACCCTTCATCAGAAGCCGTGACTGTAGGATGTGAAGCTAGATTTTGCAGTTTAGCATTAAGAAGTTGATTTTTTGCTAAATCTATATCAACTAAAAATTTCTTATTTGCCATAATATTTTATTTTAATTCATTACCGCATATCCGCTAAACGCTACTGAAAACGTTATTTGTATATTATTATTATCTATGAACTTTACACTTCCGACTACTTCTTCTCCTGCTGAATCAATAATAGTACATGAAGGATATTTATTAAGATTATGTTCTATATTCCAAATGGAACTTGGAACCCCTTGATCATGTTTGTAATATTTATCTTCAACGATTATCTCTATAGGATTTATAACTAATACTTCCCAATTATCATTTAATATTCCACTAGTTAATTTATAGAAATTGTTATCTTCTTCAACATAGACGACCATTCCTTGCTCTCTTCTTAAAGGAGTTAATGCATCTCTATCATTAAGAGTATCAAAATGCATAAACCCACCGCTTATATGTTTCTGAAAAGCAGTAGGGTATTCATCTAAAGAATGTGTAGGCGTTATTGGTCCAAGAACTTTACTAGTACCTATTCCGCCATCTTTATATTCAGTATTATCTGCCATTATAAAGGAATTAAGTCACCATCAATTATTCCGTGAAATTTTGTAAAACTAACATAAACTTGCATAGGGTAAACCTTCCCGTTTGCATCTATAAAATCTTCTATAACTGTAAGGAGCTCGAAATTATAAACAAATGTACTTGTTTGAAACCTTCCGTTTCCTCCAAACTCTAAAGGTATGCAAAAAACAATATACTTTCCTTCTCCTATGGGTGCTGTTTGGTTTACATCGTAATCAGTTAATTTTTTATATCTGTCTTGTCTTAATTCATAACCGGGGGGCATATTGCATCCGTCTAAAGCCAAAACGGCTTCTGTAGTTAATGTATCTTTCAATAAAGAAGCTCCCCAATAAACAAATCTATTCATTGCTTTTTCAGCCGTTCTTCCTGATATTATTGTATTTAAACTTCTTTTCATAGTCTTATAAATAAAGAAACCGGTACACTCATAATGCACACCGGTATTATTAATCAAATAAAAAAACGGACTGATATCGTATAAAATTATTCACTTTCTCCCCACCAATGACAAACTATGCCATCTAATCGTATTCTTTCCTCACCTCTGATGATAGTCTTTTTCTGGCGGACTTCCTGAACAATCATTTTTTGTTCAAGATTATACTTATGAACAACCTCATCTCCTTCTTTGAAACGGAAAATATTTCTACCCATTTCACTTTCTTCAAACTCTTCTATTTTATCTAATCCCTCATCAGCTATTGATTTTGGGATTATTTCCTTAGAAAAGAATTTGTGTATCATTAACTTTTTCATGGCAAATATATTAATCTTTCAACATAAAATCAAATTGTGCCAGCTCATTTGCTGAAATACTCTCAGGGACACCGTCTTCCGATACTGTATAAATATCAACCGTTATATGCTGCTCTAGTACAGAGTCAAAATCTTTATTTAGTCTATCAAGAAATTCTTTTTCTTCTACATTTTTATCGTCAAGCAATAGGCTTTCTTTTTCGTATTTTTTTATATTTTTAGAGTAAACAGACGGGGACCCTCCCTCTATAAATTGTTTTTTATTTTTTTTGACAACATCTTCCCCTTTTTCTTTGATCGTAATAGACTCTTCATACCAAGAGTATTTAACAATTAAGTCTTGTTTAGCTTTCTGATAAGCCTGTGGATTTATTTCTTTTTTACCGTCTTTTTTAAGCCTTTCATTTGTAAGTTTTAATTCTTCAATATACTTATTTTGATAATCTCTTTGAACAATTCTAAAGACGCTTTCAAAACGCTTTATATTTCTACTTAATGCATATGCCCACTTTCCATTAGGAATATCAGCTGCAGAGGACAATAATTGTAAATAACCTCCTATCTCTACTTTTTTAATTCTCATAGCTTATATTATAAAATAAACGATTTTATTTTTTCTTCTTCTAACTTTATATTGCCAACCACACAATATACACTAGACATTCCCATAACTATATATACCTCATTATTTATTTTTATAGCATCTCTACTTAAAGTCATCATATATGAAGTATAAACAATATCCCCAAGATTTAAACCATATTCTTTGGCTTCTTTCCCTATGCCTACAATAATCCCCTGATAAGGGTGCTCTGTAGTTCTATCAAATAAATCTTGGGCTTTTAACTCTTGCTGTTTGGACTTTTCCATGTCCATTCTGTCAATAGATATCTTAGGGACAATAATCCCACTAACTTGTTTTTCAGGAACAGCAATTGGATAAACAACTATTCTTTGACCAATAACAGATATTGGTAACGCTTTAACCTCTTCTTTTATCTCCATGTTATTTCAACTATTTTATTAATATTATCTTAAAGTCCAAATATATAAATTATATAAACAATATTATACACATCTGAAATATTTTTATAAACAGCTTTAATTTAAAACTTGCGAAATAACATGAAGAGAATACGAAAGCTAGGAACGAGAAAGGTTGCTTAAGTCCCCCAAACCCTTAGAGGGGAAGGGAGAAAAAAAACTAAACACGAAGAGCTGAGGTCTCTTGAATAGGAGAATCGCCCGTTTTATCTCTTTTTCCTGGCGGATGGTGGTGAGAAAGGACGCAAACCAAAGTATACCGCAAGGTTTAGCCATTTTTGATCCAATCGGTATCTCTCAAAACGCCCTATACCTAAAAGGCCGGACTTTAACGAAACCAATGGGACAACTACCTACAATGTCAATAAAGAAGGTCTACAAGTAAGTATACTATAAAAGAACAAGGAATTTAACTATCCATATCTCCCGGTTATCTCTTCCGAGTCGATCTAAGACCAAACTATGAATAGAAATTAATAAAAAAAGCACCCCCCGTTTAAGGATGATGCTCATAAAGTTTCTAGTATTAGAATCTGGGCGTTCTAAATTAAATCGATTATAAAACGAACAAGAAACATTATTTTTTATATTTTTATATTTATAATCCATTTTATAATCGTTTAGTTAATAAACGCCCTGACAAGGCAAATATACAACTTATAAATGCTAAATTCCAAATAAAAATAAAAATAAATTTGCATTGATATTACTAATTACCTATATTTGCATCGTAAACAATAAATAGTAAGTACTAATGAGTAATAAAAAAAAGACAATTAAAACGTCTGTATCTTTTACTGAATCTACATCAGAGAAGGTCGAAGTGTTAAAAAAACACTGGATGAGGACAACGACGTCAAATTTATTTGCGTGGTTAGTAGAGAGAGAATACGGTCAGTTAAGCGAGTCACAAATTAAAAAAACAAAAATGTAATGGGAATAAATGTAAGTACAACAAAAAAAACGAACTATTTCTATATTATAGAGGGGAGATTAAAGACGCCTGCATCAAAAGATAATCCGAATGCTGTGAATAGGACCGGTACTGTTGGAGATAAAGAGTATAATAAATGGGAGCTTAATATAGACAGTCTTGACGGAATGATTACTAACGTCTTCATTAAAGATCAAGATTTCGGCAGAATACTTAATATTATAATTGAGGATGGTGATGAACATATGACGCTTCAAACATCTTTAGAAAGTAATTACGCTTCTGATTTCTTGCGTAAAGCAATGAATATTGATTATACTAAAAAAGTAGAATTAAGGAGTTATTCTTTAGAAACTGAAAGCGGAAAAACAAGAAGCGGATTTTCCATCAAGCAAGATGGAGAGAAGATAACAAACTATTATTATAACCCTGTTACTAAAGAAAACGTTAATGGAATGCCAGACCCTGAAAAAGACGGCAGGCACATGGATAAGGATGACTGGAAAATGTATTTCATTAAAGTCAGAAAATTTCTTACAACCATGCTTGATGAAGAATTAAAACAAAAAATAAAAGAGGCTCAACCGTTATATGTCCCAGATAGCGATACCGAAGATGCGATTCATGATACTTTAGCAGAAGAGATTAATAAAGAAGCTAAAGAACTTATGAATGATAATCCTAAAAGATATCCTGATGCTGATAATTACGAACAGGATGATCTTCCGTTTTAATGCGTAACAAATACGCCGGCTACTTAATTATCGCCAAATAGCTTATGGCGAACGCAATAAATATAACTGCTTGTATTAAACAATAATAAATTTAAACTAATAATTAAAATTAAGATGAGAGTAACAAAATCAACAATGAAAGGCATGGATTGTATTGTAACAATTCAAGATGAAGAATTAATTATGGACTTTTCCGTAAGTCTAGGCAAAGAGAATATAGTAATGCCTATTAGCGACAAAAAATCGGATCTTAACCCTTTAGATATCCTTACAGAGGAAGAACTACTTACGATGCGTGACTTAGCATTAGAAGAGGCAAAAACACTTTACAATGGCTAAAAAGAAGACGTCTCCTTACAAAAATGAGGGGTATACTTTTGACGTTCCTTTATTAAATAAAGACAAGAAGCCAACAGGAAGATTTACAAAAATGAGAATAAAAACCGTTTTTAAATTCAGCCCTAATAAATACAGTTATTATCTAGAGCGCTTTGTACACAGCACAAAAGAGTGGGTTTCTCTTGGCGGAAAATTATTTGATTATGATGAAATTAAAAAATATTTTAAAGACTAAAGAATATGTTATTACGAGTTAAAGTTGAATATATAAGCTCCTATAATGAGGACGGAATATATAGAAAAGAGAATGGTGAATTTCTTTTACGTGCAGATACATTTTGTACGGCAGAAAAAGCAATTATATCAATCATTAAAGAAAGATATCATCCAAAGGAAGAATCGGATATTGTAGTAACGGCAATAAACCATTACATTATAGAACCAGACATGAAAAGTCATGATAATGCCGATGCTAAGTGGTTTGAAATTCACGTTAAAATGAAAGAATTAGATAAGTCAGGGATACCGAAATTTAAAATGTATAAATACTTAAAATTAGCTGTTGACGTTACAGAAGCAGAGGAAATGATTAGTGAAGATCTTAGAAGCGGCGGACTATTTGATGATTTTAAAGTAACTAAAGTAATTGAAATGCCATTTAAAGAGGTCATAGCATAGCAAATATTTGTTTAATTATAGTTACTTCAAAGTATTTTAACAACTAAACAGCCCGACCATTTATTTAGTCGGGTTTTTTGTATATTTGAAAACGAAAAATAATAAAACATACACAATGAAACAGCCTGCTTTATTTCGAGAACAAATGCAACCAACAAAAGTTCCTTTTTCAATGAACGATATGGATTTAGAACAGTTAAGAAAAGACAACTTAGAACAACCTCCGAAAGAAAAACCATATTCAAGAGACCCTAATGAGGAGCAGTTTTACTTTACAGACAGGCGTACTACTCATCCGGTAACCGGAGCGCCAATAAATCCAAATAGAGACCTTAAAAGCGGCAGGTACAGCACTAAAGTAGTAAGATCAATAATAAAGTATGCCAAAGAATTTAAACAAGACCCAAATAGAGCATTAGCCTATGGGATGCAAGAGTCTAACTTAGGTGCGTCAGACCAAAATATAGGACATGTTAATGATAGAGAAATATTTGAAGATCAAAATATATTAGATAAAGACGATTATGAAGCAAAACAAATGGTCTATGCAATGAAAAAAAATAACGAATGGAACGAAGACTACTTTAAAAAAACCCATAAAATATCAGACGATCAATTCAATAAATATCCAATAGATACCTGGAGAATACAAGCATATAACGGATTAGGAATAGTAAACGAAGACACAGAAGCAGAATACCTAGATAGAACAAATAGGAAGGGACAGTTTAGATACGGAATAGATGTTACCAAAACACCATTAAACATGAAAGAAAACCCCGCATACGCAAAAACAATATTATCCCTAGAAGATCAAATAAAAAATGACCCAGACTTCCAAAGACTAATCAACGAAACGCTTTCAAACGAAGAAAAACTAATCAAATTCATAAACGAAAAATAACCAAAATGTAAATAATATACCCGCATCCTTGTTATGACAACATACCAAAAATTAAAAATCATACCGTAAACACCTAATAAAAATATTTTTGTCTCCACTCGGGAATTTTCGATCTAACTAATTGATAATCAAGAATAGCTCACCCCACGTTTTTATGCCTACAAAACAGCACGAAAATTAAAAACCATACCGTAAATACCGAAAATATCACAAAACAACCACTTAAACAGACAAAATAAACAATACTAATACCCCTACATACTTAACATACATATACAACCCCCATCATCAACCCCCCCCCATACATTATATAAACCCCCCCCGTCCACTCCCCCCGTACCCCCTATGCCGAAAATACAATTAAATTAGTATTAATCTTTAAAAATTAAAAAAATGGATGTTTCAGAAAAAAGTAAGCCAAAGAAAGTAAAAAGTAAGTTAAAGAAAGGAAAAGGGAAGCCAAAGAAAGGGAAAAGCCTAGAAAGCGAATCATTTAAGTCTATTAAACCGCGTTTAAAAGAGCTAAAGGAAGAGATCGAAAATCCCATAGGCGCTTATCCCCCTCGACTTGGAGACTTGCCGCTTCAGTCCGGCGTAATCAGTTCCTATGCTGTTTCTCCCAAGCGGGAAATAACATTGCAAGGCAAAAAAGTCCAGCGGTCGTTTGTTACCTTTAATGTTGAAAATGAAAATATGCCTATTGTTTCAACGTTTGTTCAAAGCGTCCCAGAACTTGTAAACTCGGACGTCGAGGGCAAAACACTGATTCACGATACCAAATGGACTGTTAAGATTGTCGATTAGCCCAATACGGGAGGCGTGCTTTTTAGTGCGCCTCCTATATTGCTATTGTTTATATTGATTAGGGGTTAAAAAATATATATATAGTATTTTTTATTAATGCCATTAGAGTTGTGGTTTGACTATATATGTATGTTAGAGTATTTTTTAAATAATTAATAGAAAATATATGGGGATAAATAATTTAGAGGGAGAGGCTTTTTGTTCTCTTCTAAAAGAGTCTAGGGAAAAGATTGATTTGGATCTTTATAATAATTTGCTCAATTATGCTAAGCATCGGAATTGGGTTCGCGTAGATATTTTATTAAAGAAGATTCATATAGATGAAATGAATGAGTCGTTATATAATCTTTATTTGTTATGCCCTCGATAAAGACACATAACTTAGCTATAGGGATAACAAAGACTGTAGGTACATTTCCTAGAGATCAGAACAAGTGGAATATATATATACATAAGGAATTAATGAAAATATTATATCCTAAACCTATAAAACAAATAAGGTGAATGGTAATTAAATGTTTATTAGTGTTTAATTGTTGAATGTATGAGCTATTCAGTAATACTGATGTTGGAGGTTATTCTCATTCCTTGATTCATTAGTATTACATTCCTTATTTGTTTTAAAAAAAGATAAGTATGCTTGTTGTTAGGAATCGTGGGAAGTGTATAGTATGCTTATCTTTTTTAAATACATTTTTATGATCATATACAACCCTGTTAAAGTGGGACGTAAGGTTCAAGTCCTTAGTATAATGATTTAAGGCGCAAGGCAACATTAGGTTTTATTGGTTTTATTCCTAATGATTAAGGTTCGATTCCTTTTGCGCCTTCTAATACATTTATTTGTTAACTGGTACTATGTCCTTAAAATAAGGAGATAGTGCAGCAGCGCTTAAATATACGCCTTAGAGCTGCTTATAATAGGCATATTAAAAATGAGATTTGGGAAATACATTTCGTTGGGGAATGAAATTACTTCAACAAAAGCTCTTAATGCAGATGAATGGGATAAGATAAATAAATTACCTAAAATTCATCTTAGTAATATCAATGAATCTGACGTCACGGTTGTTGGGTTAATGATATTCGATAGATTTGATAAGATGTATAGCGTCTTAGGCAGAAAGAATATCCCTATTGCTGATAAAAGAAAAGTTTTGATCAAATTAGGAATAAATGGTTAACTTTGTTAAAACAACATCCTTATAATGTATTGTTTAATTTTAAAAAAGGTCTTTTTTATTTTTTTACATTCTTATTCTCTAAAGGATGTTGTTTTTTTATTTATAATTTTTTGATTAATGCTAACGGCAAAATATATACTTCCGTTTTGAAACACGAAATTTTAGACTTAAAATTATAATTTGATATGAAAACAAAATTTAGACTACTAAAAAAAGCAAGATATTTTTCATATACTTTGTTATGTGGTGTTTTTACAAAGTTTATTAGCTGTAATTCATCTAAAAAATTAGTAAAACCACACGGAGATAAGTGTGGATGTAAAAAAACAAAAGATTATTCGCCTGCACTTGGTTGCCCAAACCCTACAAGTATTCTTCACATTAAGGAAGCGAAAAAATTAGAAATACATTCTGCTGGCTCTAGAGCAATGGGAACAGATTTACCTAAGGAGAAGCTGGTCATCAAATCATCAGGACGGATGGGATTTGAATCTCCCTTAAGTACAGAATTACACATCAATCCAAATGCCGGGTCAATACGTATTAGCAAACCTCAAAGAACTATTACCATTACAATCGAGAGGAACAACGAATTAACACAAGGCTCAGAATGGGAATTAATTGATTTTTATTCAAACGGATATTGTTTAATGTCA
>JAFGYD010000249.1 GCA_016936295.1 Spirochaetales bacterium
AATTTCCAACCAAGACATTGAATTCTTAAAAAGCATTTCCAGAAAGTTAGAAGAAAAAATTATTATTGGTGAATCAGAAGTATTACCATCCTTTACAATTGGAATAAATATGGGAGCAGATGATATCATTGCCGGTGCAGATCTCGCACTGAAAAAAGCCAAGGAATTAAAAGTCGACTCTATTGTGTTTGAAAAATCAATGCAGTTATATGAAGAATGTTTGGCTAAACAAACTTCTATTGTAAAAATAAAAAAATGTATAAAAAATAAAAAAATAGTCTCTTTTTTTCAACCTATTATCCATTTAGCTACAAATCAAATCTTAAAGTATGAGTGTTTAGCCCGAATTGATTCCGAGGGAGATTTATTAACCCCTGATAAATTCCTGGAAGAGGCAAAGCAGGCAAGGGTATATTATAAAATTACAGAGTCTATGATAAATAATGCATTTGAATATTTTAAGGATTTGGATCTTTCATTTAGTATAAACCTGGATTACGATGATTTTAATAACGAATATATTGTATACTATATTATTAATAAAATAATTGAATATAATAATGCACATAAAATTACCTTTGAAATACTTGAATCTATGAAAATAGCAGATCCAGGAAAAATAATTAATTTCATTGATATAGTAAAAGAATTAGGGTGTAAAATTGCTATAGATGATTTTGGATCCGGTTATTCAAATTTTAACTATCTATTGGATTTTAAAATAGATTATATAAAAATTGACTCATCTTTAATTAAAGATATAGATAGGAATCTTAAATCTGTGAAAATAACAAAAAGTATTGTTACTCTAGCTAAAGAGATGAATATAAAAACCATTGCAGAACATGTTGATACAGAATCCATATTAAAAACTGTAAAAAATCTGGGTATAGATTATGCCCAGGGTTATTTATTTGGAAAGCCTGAAAGAACACATTTAGAAAAAAATAGTTGTAATATTTCTCTATAAATAAGAAGATAAATAAAAATTTATTTATAAAGGAATATACATGAAAATTAAAAAAATTCTAATTATGTTAATTGGGATAGTGTTGCTTGGTTGTCAGACTAAAAATTCAATGAATATTGACCAATCAGAAAAATTAAAACTAAACCCGGTTGTCACCACAGGGGAGTTAGATAACGGGTTAACATATTTTGTTCAGGAGAATACTAAACCTGAAAATAGAATTGAGTTACGGCTAGTTGTTAAAGCAGGTTCAATGCAGGAGAATAATGACCAGGTAGGTTTAGCCCATTTTGTGGAGCACATGGCTTTTAATGGTACAGAAAAATTTCCAAAGGATAAATTAGTTAAATATCTTGAATCTATAGGTATGGCATTTGGTCCAGAAATTAATGCTTATACCTCATTCGATGAAACTGTTTATATGCTCTCAATCCCGGCAGATGATCCTGAAATCCTAGATAATGCCCTTTTAATACTTAGGGAGTGGGCTCATGCAATAACATTTGAAGATGAAGAGATTGAAAAAGAGCGGGGAGTAATTGTCGAAGAGTGGCGAGGGGGTCGTGGTGTTGATGGACGATATAGGGATCAAATTTTACCTATTCTTTTAAAAGACTCACGGTATGCTACAAGATTACCAATAGGTGATATGGATATTATTAAAAATTGTGACCCTCAGAAATTAAGAGATTTTTATAACGACTGGTATAGACCCGAACTAATGTCTGTTATTGTTGTAGGTTCTATAAACACAAATGAGATTGTAAACAAGATAAATAATCAGTTTAGTTTTACAAATAAAACTCCTGCAAGGGACAAGAAGGATAACAGTGTCCCGGTTAAAGCTAGAACCTTGGTGGATATATTCTCCGATCCAGAAATGACATATACAGGAATTACCTACTTTATTAAACGGGATGGAACTTCTGTTACAACCCAGGAAAGTTACTCTAATTTAATTAAAGATTTACTGGCTATTCTTATGTTTAATAAAAGGATGGAAGAAATTTACACTAAACCAGACTCACCGTTTTTATATGCAGGCGGTGGATTTTCCGAGTTTGTAAAACCACTGGATCTAACATCTTTTTCTGTTCAGGTAAACGAAGGAGAATCTTTAGCTGGTTTTGAAGCATTACTCGATGAAATTGAAAAAGTTAAACAGAATGGGTTCACCCAGGCTGAGTTAAACAGAGCCATTGAAATGATTAATATGATTATGACCAATCAGTTCAATGAGCGGGAAAATATAGAAAACTCTTCTGTAGTAAATGAACTTGTCGACTATATTGTTGGTGGATCAACGCCAATGGGTATTGAAGCGGAACTTGAAATATTAAATATTGTATTAGAGGATATAAACCTTGAAAATGTTAATAAAAGGGCTGTTAGTAACTATTCGGGAGAAGACAGATTTGTTTCTGTAGTTATGCCGGAAAATAAAGAGATTGAATCACCTTTATCTAAGGATTTTATTTCACTATTTTCTGCCGTAGAGAATAAAAATTTCATAGCAAGAGTTGAAGAGGAGATCTCATCTCCACTATTTACACAGAACCTTGATGAAAAACTTCCATTAAACAGTGAATATAATGCAACCCTGGATATCACTACACTAACCCTTGAAAACGGTGTAAAGGTTATTTTAAAACCTACAAATTTTAAGGCCGATGAAATTATACTTTCAGCAACAAGTTTAGGCGGTCTATCCCATGTTGAAGATAGTGAATATGTATCTGGACTTTTAGCCACATCCTTAGTTGAATCCTCGGGATTAAATGGATTTGATGCAATTGAACTGGGGAAATTACTATCTGGAAAAAATGTAGGGATTTCACCATGGATAGGAAATAAGAGTGAGGGTCTATCTGGTAGTTCATCTGTAGAAGATTTTGAAACACTATTACAACTAACATACCTATACTTTGTAAAACCTGAATTTAGTCAGGAATCTTATGAGGTTATTATGAATAATGTCTCAAACTACTTAAGTAATAAAGATAACTCACCTAATACCATTTTTAGCGATAGAATAACAGAGTTATTAGGAAATGGTCATTTTAGATACAAACCACTTACACTAAAGAGTTTAGAAGAAGTCGATTATACCGAGATTGTTAATATCTATTTAGAACGATTTAGAAATATTAAGGACTTTACATTTGTTTTTACAGGTTCATTTAATCCAGAGGAGATAACACCTGTAATCTCTAAATATTTAAGTTCTATTCCTGGAACAGATGAAATTGAAGAGGCTTTAGATTTAGGTATTAGAACTCCAGATAAAGTGGTTGAAGAGGTTATTAGTAGAGGTCTTGAGGATAAAAGTAGAGTAGAAGTTATATATAGTGGTGATTTTACTGGAACAACCCAGGATGAATTAAGTTTTAGCCTTCTCTCTTCCTATTTGGAAGAGGAACTAAGGGTTCTTATTAGAGAGGATTTAAGTGGTACTTATGGTGTTTCTGTTTTCTCATCGGTAGAAAACTTTCCTAACAGGGAGTTTACATTTGGTTTTTCATTTGGTTG
>JAFGYD010000250.1 GCA_016936295.1 Spirochaetales bacterium
AAAATATGGGTCCATAGCTCAGCTGGATAGAGCATCGCCCTTCTAAGGCGAGGGTCAGAGGTTCGAATCCTCTTGGGCCTATTTTTTATACTTTTCTATTGTCTTTTCCATTACAATTTAGTAAATTCCATTCATGAATAAGAGTATCATTACAAATATTATTGCTGTTTTATTTATTGTTTTAGGTTATATCTCTCCTATTTGGGGTGATATATTTTTATCAATTGGTTATTTTGCACTTTCCGGGGCAATAACAAATTGGCTTGCTATCCATATGTTGTTTGAAAAAGTTCCAGGATTATATGGTTCAGGTGTTATTCCAAATCACTTTGAAGAGTTCAAATCAGGAATCAAGCATCTAATAATGGATGAATTTTTTACAAAAGAAAATATTGATAGATTTCTAAAAGATTCAGAAAATTCTATTGATAAAATTGATTTTTCTGCGGTAGCTGAATCTATTAATTACGATGTATTTTTTAATAAATTAACAGAGGTTATTATGTCATCTTCTTTTGGAGGTATGTTAGGAATGTTTGGGGGTAGTAATGCTCTGGAATCATTCAGACAACCATTTGCAACAAAAATGATGGATGGAATAATTGAAGCATCTAAAGAAGATAACTTTAAAGCTGCATTAAAAAATGCAGCTTTTTCAGGAAAATTCAACACTTCAATTGAGGATAAAATAGTAACAATAATTGAATCCCGTTTAAATGAGTTAACACCTGAGATGGTTAAAGAAATAATACAAAACATGATAAGAAAACACTTAGGTTGGCTAGTTGTTTGGGGTGGTGTATTTGGAGGAGTTATTGGTGCAATAATGCACTTTATAAATTAAAAGATAAGTGGGGGGGGAAGTCCCCCTTATTTATTTTCTTTTGTTGATAAAAGACCACAGGCAGCATCTATATCCTGTCCTCTACTCTTTCTTATTGTTACCTGTAATCCTTTTAGTTTTAATTGATCCCTGAACCATTCCATTTTTTGATCATCAACTCCTTTAAAACTCTCACCTGGGATTTCATGATATGATATTAAATTAACCTTAACCCTCATTCCATGTAATAATTTTACTAAAGCATTAATGTGTTTTCTGTCGTCGTTTAAATCTTTAAATAGAATATACTCAACAGAAAATTTTCTCCAATTTGGCCATTCATAATTTTTTATTACCTCCATAACATCCTTAACTTTATATCCCCTCTCTATAGGCATAAAAGATGCACGTTCATCAGAAATAGGATTATGAACACTTAAAGCTAAATTACAACTGCTCTCATTTAGAAATCTTTTTAAGTTTGGGATAAGACCTACAGTAGAAAGAGTAACTTTATGTGGACTAATATTAAAACCCCAGGGTGATGTAATTATTTCCAATGCCTTAATTACTGCATCATAATTATCCAATGGTTCACCCATTCCCATAAAGACTAAATTTGTTATTACATTTTTTTCTGGTAGTGATAAAATTTGATTAATTATCTCAGCAGTAGTGAGACTACGTTGTAATGATTGCTTATCTGTCATACAAAATTGACACCCCATACGACAACCTACTTGTGAAGAGAGACATAGAGTATTTCTTTTTGATTCAGGAATATAAGCAACCTCTATGGATTTCCATAGATCCAATACAAATAAATATTTTTTTGTTCCATCGGTAGACTCAACAAATTTCGATGGTGCAAGTTTTTTTATTATGCAATGTTGATTTAGTATATCTCTATCTTTCAATGAAAAATTTTTAAATTCATCTATTGCACTAACATTTTTTATGTATATCCAATCTGCTATCTGTTTAGCCCTAAATTTAGGCATTTTTATCGAAAGAACAAACTCTTCTAACTCTTGTAAAGTCATCCCTATAAGATTAATTTTATTACTCATAATTCAATAATATATTTTATTTTTCATATAAGGAATATTAACTTGCAGAGTGACGGAATAAAAGTTAATATATTAGGAAAAGGTATATAATGGAAATAAAATCATTTACAAAAACTATATATAAATCAACAATAATATCTTCCTTTATTTTAAATTCAATTTCTGTAATAATTTTATTTATTATTTGTAGTAGTCTAATTGCAAAAATTTATGAGTCTCAATATAAAACATCGGTAACTTATATAAATAATACTATTATGAATGTTATAGATATCTCAAATATAGAAAAAAAAATCATTGAATATAATCTAACAAATAACAATGAATTAATTTTAGAAATTGAGACATTAGCTAACATTAAAAAAAACGATAATAAATCTACATATGTTTTATTATTATCAAATAAAAGTAATATTGATGAATTACTACCAACAAACATTCAGAATTTCTTTACAGATAATAAGACTAGAATCCTAAATGACAGAATTCTCCACAATACCTTTATATATAATAATAAAATTTTTATAACTGACTATATTTTTTCTGAGAGATTACAATATCTTCAAATTTTTGAACTCACAGATTTTAATGAGATAAATAAGTTTAATAATATTAATAAACTTTCAGGTTTTGATTTAAATGGGAATTGTCTAAAACTAGAAAATAATACTTATGTTAAAAATGTAAATATGTCTCAATTGAAACATCAATACAATACGGATATAAATGGCCTAAGATTATGCTTTACCAATGATCAAATTTTTAAAGACAACCTTATACTATTTTCTATTATTCTATTTTTTTCATTAATTAGAGTTATTTCTACACTTTTAGAAACAAGAAGACATTTAAAAATAGTTACTAAGCCACTTAACGAGCTAGTATTGAATACTGAGAAACTTGCAGCCCACGAAATTAGTGAAAAACTTAACAGATTTGATTACCCTTACTCTGAATTCAAGCAACTTGCCGAAGCATTTAATAAGGTTCTGCTAAGCAGAGAACTTTCCGAGATAAAATTATTTAGATCGTTTGAACAGATGGAGAATGTTGTCCATAAAAGAACTCAAGAACTAATTTCTGCAAATGAGCAATTGACGCATGCAATGAAAAAAGCCGAGGAAGCAAATGCACTTAAATCACAATTTCTGGCCAATATTTCACATGAAATAAGAACACCACTAAACTGTATAATGGGATTTTGTGACATTATTTTAACTGAAGATCATAGTGAAGCAGTAACTGTACAAGTTCAGCAAATTTTACACGAATCAGAAACATTACTCCATTTAATAAATGATTTCCTTGATTATTCAAAAATAGATGCAGGAAAAATGAATATTGTAGAAGCCGAGTTAAATATACGTTCAATTGTTAATAGCTTATTAAAATCGGGACAGACACAGATTGGTAATAAAGATATTAAATTAATCAGTCATGTATCAAAAAATGTTCCATCATTAATAATTTCCGATGAATTAAGATTATACCAAGTGATATCCAATATTTTTTATAATGCAATTAAATTTACACCTAGAGGATCTGTAACAATAAATATTGATTCATTAAATAATTTAGAAACTAATGAAATTTTGCTCTTAATATCAGTAATAGATACTGGAATAGGTATACCTGAAAATAGAAAATTATCAATTTTTAATAAATTTGAACAAGTTGATGGAAGTTTAACACGAAAATATCGAGGCTCCGGTTTAGGCTTAACCATTTGTAAAAAAATTGTAGAGCTAATGAATGGAGAGATTGAAGTTATCTCAGAGATGAATAAAGGAACATCTTTCATTATTAAAATACCTGTAAAAGCTCAAGAAATTATTATACCTTCTGTAAATAAAAATCTCATATTAGAAGAGTCTTCTGAACATACTACAGGAAGTCACATTTTATTAGTAGAAGATTACGCTGTTAATCAAATTGTAGCTAAGAAACACTTGGAAATGGATAATCATATAGTGACGGTGGCAGAAAATGGCCAGGAAGCAATAGATTTATGTGAAAAAAATAACTATGATCTTATACTAATGGATTTACAGATGCCTATTATGGATGGATTTACAGCAACTAAAATTATAAGAAGCAACTTAGGCATTAACTCCAAAACCCCAATTCTAGCCATGACAGCAAACGCTATGGATACAGCTAAACAGACATGTCTAGATTCAGGCATGGATGGAATTATAACAAAACCTATTAGAAAAAAAATGTTCCTACGAGAAGTTGATAAATGGTTAAAAGTTAAGATTTCATAAATTCATCGTATGTTTTTAAAATAATTCCTAACTTTCTGGCTTTTAACAATTTACTACTTTGTCCCTCAATATCCTCGCATAATAAAATGCTTACATCCTTAGTTATTGTTGAAGAAAAAGCCCACCCCATAGAATTTATTTTCTCTATTATGTCTTTTCTTGGCAATGGACCTTTACCGGTCATAGCTATATAACCCTTTATATCAGACTCTATAACATCCTCAATATTAATAACCTCTAAAAGTTCTTTTAAAAATTCAATATTTAATGGATCGTCTCTCCACGAAATAATATTCTGACCAATAACATAATCTATATTATTAAAGTTATTAAAGTCATCGATAGTGTTAATCCCTAATTTTTTTAAAGATTTCTCCTGCACTAGTGGTATACCTAAACGACTAAGTAATGAAACGGCACTCATTGAAGACGATTTTTTTATACCATCTATAAACCCTGATATTTTTTTATCACCAAAACCTTCAATACCAACGAGATCTTCATATTTTAATAAATATAAATCCTTAACATGCCTGATTTTTTTTTCATTAAAAAGTGACTTTAAAGTACCTTCAGCCACACCATCAATTCCTGCTTCTTTTACCCAATATATTATTTGCTGTAATAGAATTTCATTGCAATTGGAATTACTACATTTTAGATGAACACCAGATGCTGTTAATTTAGATGAACAGCTAGGACAGGACGTAGGAATTAAATTAGTAACAAAATTACCATCTTTAGTTGTCTGAGATCTATTCTCTTTTACATAAGGAATAACATCATTGGCTCTTTCGACATACAAAATATCACCAACAGCTAAATTTAATTTTTTTACATTATCATAATTGTGTAAAGTTGCACGCTCAAGTCTTGCACCACCAATATTTATAGGCTCAAATATTGCTACAGGAATTAAACTTCCCTGTCTACTTACTTGCCAATCAATACTTAGAAGTCTTGTCTCCTTACCTTCTGATGGTGGTTTTATTGCTAAATTATAATGGTGGTGATGATCTACAATCCACCTAGAATCTACTTCATCATGCAGTGAATTATCGTTAATTGTAAGAATAATACCATCGGTTTCATAATTCCACTCAACTCTCTTATGTTTAAGATAATTCATATAATATGTACTAATTTCTGAACCAGTATTTAAAACTTCATAATCAACAGTATGAAACCCATTATTTTGAAGAGTTTTAATTTTATCAGATTCAAATTTTATATTATGATTACCTGAGATCTGATAACATACAAATCTAACATATTTTAAATCATCTCTATTTTCTTTTCTATTTATTAGTCCAACACAATTATTTCTTAATGATTTTCCTTTCGTATCATAAATAGTGTTTTTAGGAAGGTAAAGTTCTCCTCTAATTTCTATATCATCGTTAGAAAAATTTATAGAACTCTTTATATCATCTATATATTTTGATACATGTGAAATATCTTGTCCTACAACACCATCACCCCTTGTCGCAACATATAAAAGTTTTCCATTAACATATCGACATGTGGCAGCAAGACCGTCAATTTTAGGTTGAATACAGTAATCTATTCCTGGCAAATTAATTTTCTGAAACCATTTATTTGCTTCTTCCGATGTTTTTGCCTTTCCCATGGATAGTAAGGGCTCTCTGTGGTATATTTTATTAGATAAATCAACATCGCTTCCAACTGTTGTAAAATATTCATGATTTGGATTAAGTTGTCTTAATTTTTCTTCTAAATCATCAAATTCACTATCAGTCATTATAGGAGAATCTGTTAAATAATAGTAATACCTAGCTTCATTTAATGCTTTACTTATTTCTGCTTCATTCATAATTTAAGTTGCCCACTTAATTTCAGGAATAACTTTTAAATTACTATAAAGTGTATTCATCTGTTCTTTATTTAAAATTGTAATATTAAAATTCAACCTAACAAGCTGACCTTTTCCTCCATCTTTTTCAACACCGTTCCTAGAATCGATTGAAAGATCTTTTAATAATTTTGAAATCCTTTCTAGACCGTCTGTTGCTGAACCGCTATAAATAACCCTAAGATCATAAACTACTGGAAACTGTAACTCTTTATTCATACTACCTCGTAAGTGTTGTTTTTATTATTTTCATTAAATATAATAAGATAACACATTTTGAAGGATTTTTATGTTAAAAAAAAGAGTTATAATTTTATTTTTTGCAATATTTTCATCATTAATATATTCAGAAAATACAATTCTGAATGATGGAAGTAAAATATTTAATGATAGTTTAGCAAGTATTCCAAAAAACTTGTTTATTGAAGGTCAATTAGAAAATGGTGAATTATCCATTCCAATAATCTATTATCAAGAAAAAAATAGTTTAGGTGATATTAGTATATCTATAAAACAAGATCTTAATCAAAGTAAGATGGTATTTGATAAAGACAAAAATAAATATCTAGGATCTAAAAATTTATTGAACACTAATGTAGATATAGAAATTTTAAACTACTATATTAGAAACAGAGTAATAACTATATTAGAAAAATCATCAACTTTTAAATATAAAAATTTAAAAAGTAATAAAATTTTAATGGTTGAAGAAAAAAATCCAAATAATATAGATAATTTAGAAGAAAGTTCATTTATTACTAGTAGCAATGAAAAATATAAAAAGATTATTTATATAATAGCATCAGAATCTAAAACAATATTAAGAAAAGAATTTTATTTAAACATAGATGACAAAACTCCATATATAATAATGGATGCAATAGATATAAATTACATTGAAAATAATTATATAGTGACTGAATGGGAGATTACAAATTTGGACAAAAAAATTAAAATAAAATTTAATAACAAAACAGTAATTGTAAACAAGAATGATATATCTAACATATATGCTGATATGTTATCATTTAGTGGAGTAAGATAATGAAAAAACTTATATACATTATCATAGCTTTATTTCTATTTTCATGTTCATCTAGTCACAAAATTCATATAAATAACGATGATAGTGCAATGATAAATTTTGATGTTACAAATAAAAAATCTTTAATAGATACTTTAAATGAATGGGGTGCAATTCAAAATAATGATTCAATTATTGATATTGACCTATTAAAAAATGAATTAGAAAAAAATCCTAACATTAAGAATGTAGTAATTTCTTCTCCATTAAATAATGTTTATAAAGGGAATTTTTTTGTTAAAAGTATAAACAATCTGTTTATGGATGGTGAAAAGGAAATTCCAAAAGAGTTACAACTTTTCTCTTTATCAAAAAATGATGGAAATAAGACCCTTACAATGAGAATTTCACTTGAAAATTATCTATATTTGAAAGATACAATTCCTATGCTCAAAGAAGAGAGCATAGATATGCTAGGTCCTGATGCAAACCAGGACATTACACGTGAAGAATATCTTGATATGATGAGTTTTTCCTTAGGAGAAGAAGGTCCTAAAGATTTGATTTCTTCTAATATTAAATTAGAAATTAGTGTGGATGGTTCTATTTTATCTACAAATGGGGGTATAATTGAGAATAATAAAGCAATCTTCAATATACCTTTATTAGATATTATTCTACTTCAAAAAGAAATTATTTATTCAATAACATATAAATAAAGGAATAAAAAGATGGAAAGAACATTTGCCATGATTAAGCCTGGTGTTCTGCAAAGAAGAGTTGTAGGAGAGATCATATCCAGGATAGAAAAAAAAGGATTTCAAATTGTAGCCATGAAAATGATTAATGTTACAACTGAATTATCCAGGAAGCATTATAAAGATCATTTAGAGAAAGACTTTTACAAAGGTTTAGAATCCTATATTACAAAAGGTCCTGTTATTGTTCTCGTTCTAGAAGGACTTAATGCTGTAAATATACTTAGATCCATAGTTGGTCCAACTTATGGGCCAGATGCTCCAGCAGGGACAATAAGAGGTGATTTTGGCTTCTCAATGAGAAATATTATACATGCATCCGATTCTGTTGAGAGTGCAGAGTATGAAATTAGTGTTTATTTTGAAGATCATGAGATCTTATCATATAATGATAATAACAGAGAATGGATAGATTAGTATCCCTAGGAGAATAAATTGGTAAAAAAAATTGGAATAATTGGTGCAGGAGCATTTGGAACATCATTAGCAAAAGTAGTAGCTGAAAAGGGTATTGATGTAACAATGTGGTCTTTTGATAAAGAAGGTTGTGATCAAATTAATACAATTAAAGAAAATAAAAAGTTTCTACCAGGTATAAAATTACCTGATAATATCTTTGCTACAACTTCAATTTTAGAAGCAGCTGAAAATATGGAAATTCTAATTTTAGCAAGTCCATCTTTATTTATACTTGATAGTGTAAAAAAACTTTTAGATGTACCTTCTGTTAAAGAAGGGAAAGCAACAATAGGTATAGTTGCTAAAGGATTTATTCCTAATAATGGAGAACCAAAATTAATTTTAGAAACAATTGAAAACTATCTCCCTGGATTTTATAGAGATAACTTAGTTTATATTTCTGGTCCTAGTCATGCAGAAGAAGTTGCCACTGGTGGATATACCGGTTTAATAAGTGCTTCTAAGAATCCTAAAAACTCTATAATGATTAGAGAATTACTCTCTACTGATTCTGTTAATGTATTTTCTAGCTTTGATGTTGTAGGTGTTCAAATTAGCGCCGCAGTTAAAAATGTAATTGCTATTGCCTTTGGTGTATTAGATGCAATAAAAGAGCGTTCTAGCAAAATTGGTGATAATACAGAATCATTACTTTTAGCTGCTGGCTTAAATGAGATTATGACTTTAGGAAGAAGTCTTGGTGCTACACATCCAGAAACTTTTACTTCTATTGCGGGAGTTGGTGATTTAGATGTTACGTGTAGAAGTATTCATGGACGAAATAGAAGATTTGGTAGAGATATAATTATAAATAATATCTTAGACAATTTTAAGGATTACAATGATTTAATTGAAAACTTAAATAAGCTTCCATATCTTCCGGAAGGTGCAGTTGCTGTTGGACATGCTTATAAATTAGCACAAAAACATGGATTAAAATTACCTATAATAAATACTGTTTGGAATATTCTGAATAAAAATTCTACTCCAGAAGAAGAAGTAAAAAAATATTTAAATCTTGCTGAGGTTTAATAAATTGACCTGCAAGAAATTGCAGGTTATAAATAAAAAAAGCCAGCAATAACCTACTCTCCCACTTACGCAGTACCATCGGCGCATCTTGTCTTAACTTCCGTGTTCGGTATGGGAACGGGTGTGGCACAAGTGCTATCATCACTGACTCTGACATTAAATTATATTTAGACTTTTTAGTCAATATACTTGTTATTATTTAATTTATAATTATATACTCGAAAAATGTTTAAAGAAAACGATCATTCAAATGATAAATTACATGGGATAAAACTTCAAAATATAGTTGAAGAACTTAAAGATTACTATGGTTGGGAAAAACTAGGAGATTTAATAGATATTAATTGTTTCATTATCAATCCATCTATCAAATCGAGTCTAATTTTTTTGAGAAGAACTCCATGGGCACGACAAAAAGTTGAAGCTTTGTATATTAAAACTTTTTTAAAATAACTATTTTTTTGACTTATGACTTGCTCGGCCTGACCCACTAAAGAAAATACTAACACCTAAAACATAGCCTAAATTATATAAGGCTCCTGAGTTATTAATTTCATAAATTCCTATGTTCTTATTAAATAATGAAACAATAAATGTGAATAGTACAATAAAACCATGCCATAAACCTTTCCAAAAACCAGCCAAATTATTTTCAATTGCATTGTGATTTACTGGTAAACATGATACCAAAGATTATAAAATAAAAGATAAAATTAAATACTTTAAAAATTTCATATATTTCCTTCTTAACTTTTAATTTATACTTATAAATAAAAAAAGTCTAGCGATCACCTACTCTCCCACTTACGCAGTACCATCGGCGCAACTTGGCTTAACTTCCGTGTTC